>NZ_LN887505.1:0-2577 GCF_036621895.1 Limosilactobacillus reuteri subsp. porcinus | reverse complement strand
TCTTGTTCATCGGTGCAGTACTTTGCCTTAGACTTCCTTCAGATTCCACCTCACAGTGGACACCCTTGTCCTCAGCTCATGGTTCCGACTACTACGGCCCATAGCGGACTCTCACCGCCTAGCTAATACCCATGCCGGGCGCACATAAATAAGCGAAGTTGGTTTTTAACCAGCCTCGCTTATTTATTTTAGAAATATATTCGTATTAACAATAATTTTGCGCTTTAGCTATTTGCGATAAAATCCAATAACCGATACATAACTCGCTTATTTTCAGCTGGAACGCCACGCTGAATGATTTCTTTTCCATTTTGGTGAAGATCATTATGGTCTAATGGATACTGATCATCATTTACAGCAATCTCGCGAACATTATCTACTGTCGGCTCAAAGTGGAACTGAAGTCCAATAACATTACCGTTCATAACAAAGCCTTGATTTTTAACTAAGTCACTACTAAATAATAAGTCTGCTTGAGCTGGAACTTCAAACATCTCTTCGTGCCAATGTAAAGCAGTTAATTTTGGAGGAATATCAGAAATAAGATCACTTTTTAGATACACCGGCGCCCAACCGACTTCTTTATGTGGTGCCTTTTTTACGGCATAACCGAGTGTCTTAGCGATCTGTTGAGCCCCATAACACGCGCCAAAAATTGGCTTATGAGCATCCAATAGTCGCTGAATTAAAACTCGCTCTTGCTTGATCCACGTTAAGTCGTCATTAGGGCTCATGGGACCGCCAAGAATAATCAACATATCAGTCTCATCAGCAGTCGGCAAATTATCAAACTGATAGGGATGATAAACGTACATCTCATGTCCGCGATCCTGTGACCATTCTTGAATTGTTCCTGGTCCTTCATTTGGCGTGTGTTGCAAAACATTGATTCTCATCGAATATCCTTTCCGTCGACGGCAATGTTGTGCTAGGTATCGCCTGCAAGTACCTAAGATATTATTGTTATAACATCAAATCATGAGCTTAACAATAGTTTTTATTCCCAATATTCTTCATACTTTCGTGATGCCCCGGTTGCAGCATCAACATCTGCTCCACCATTATCTTCACGGCGAAAAATAAAAACTGGCTCTTCTGCCTCTTGCTGATAATCAACGGTAACAACTAGTCCTGAGAAGAACCAAGCATCCGCAAAGTTAATATGGTAATTAATACCATCTTTTTTTATGACGATTGTTGCCTCATCGAGCGTCGATTCTGGTTTATACCCTTGCTTAGGACCATGTTTAACATTGTGTGGTTGAATTGTTTTACCATAAAATTTTACTCCATTTCCACTAGCGAGGTTAAATTTTTGTTGGAACCACTTGCTAGCAGCATCAGTAATAATTAATTGCACTTCAATCACTCCTTAGTTTACTATTTCTTTTATTTTACAACCAAGAACCTATATTTACCTATTTCTGAAATTAAGCTATTCGCAGTCTCCCTCTAATTTTGTCGTATTATTATTTACACGTATAGATTAACATCTCTATTAAATAGTTTCAAAGGAATTTATTTAAACTAAAATACATGTTGACTTTATAAAAACATGTGTTATTATAGCACCTGTAAATTAAAAAATAACAAGTTTAAAATTAAAGGAGATTGTTAATTATGAAATATGCTGTAACTGCCGCTACTGGTAACTTAGGACAAGCTGCTGTTAAAGAATTAAACAAGTTAGCTGGTGCAGAAAATGTTATTGTTATTGCCCGGAACACTGATAAGGCTGCTAAGCTCTTTCCTAATAATGAAGTTCGTCAAGGAGATTACGAAGATAAGTCATCAATGATCAATACTTTTAATGGAATTGATCACGTTCTCTTTATTTCATCTCAACCAGGTGGTAAGGTTGATCGTGCTACTGCTCATGCTAATGTAGTTGATGCATTAAAGGAAAACAATATTAAATTTGTTGCCTATACTAGTTTTCCCGACGCACAAAATTCTACTGCTGCCCTTGCAACTGACCACCGCCTTACAGAAAATGCAATTAAAGAAGCAGGCATTGATCACTCATTCCTTCGTAACAACTGGTATCTTGAAAACGAAATTGGTTTCCTCCAAAGTGGAGCTGCTAGTTGCGATGCATTGTACTGGGCTAACAACAAAGCTGGTTGGGCACTTGAACGTGATTACGCAGAAGGGGCTGCAAAAGTTATTACCAGTGAAGATCCTCGTGAAGTTTACGAATTTGCTGGTAAAACCCGTACTTATGATGAATTAGGAAAAGCTCTTCAAGAAGCTACTGGCAATGATTTTACTATCAAGCAGATTTCTCATGATGATTATGTAAAATCATTAGAAAAAGCTGGCTTAGATACTCCAACAGCTGAACTTTTCGCATCATTCCAAGACCCAATCAACTCTGGAAATCTTAATAAAGAAAGTAACGATTTAGAAAAAGTTCTTGGACACCCCGTTACTCCACTTGTTGATGCTATCAAAGAAGTCCTTGCACGGTAAAATCATTTGTTCGTGAAAACCATCGAGAGGCTGGGAAAAAACTCCTAGTCCAAAATAAAAACCGGATGATGAATTTTTTGAACAATTCATCATCCGGTTTTTATG
>NZ_LN887504.1:1854-2876 GCF_036621895.1 Limosilactobacillus reuteri subsp. porcinus | reverse complement strand
CAAGGCTCCCCCTAAAGAGATTTCGGAGAGAACCAGCTATCTCCAAGTTCGTTTGGAATTTCACCGCTACCCACACCTCATCCCAGCCATTTTCAACTGACACGGGTTCGGTCCTCCAGTGCGCTTTACCGCACCTTCAACCTGGACATGGGTAGGTCACCTGGTTTCGGGTCTACAACTACATACTTCTTACGCCCATTTAAGACTCGCTTTCGCTACGGCTCCGGTTTTTCCACCTTAACCTTGCATGCAATCGTAACTCGCCGGTTCATTCTGCAAGAGGCACGCCGTCACCCATTAACGGGCTCCGACAGCTTGTAGGCACATGGTTTCAGGAACTATTTCACTCCCCTTCCGGGGTGCTTTTCACCTTTCCCTCACGGTACTGGTTCACTATCGGTCACTAGGGAGTATTTAGCCTTGCGAGATGGTCCTCGCGGGTTCCGACGGGGTTTCACGTGTCCCGCCGTACTCAGGATCCTGAACAGAGAGTGTGACGTTTCGTCTACGGGGCTTTCACCCTCTATGGCACAGCTTCCCAACTGTTGCGACTACGTCGCACTTTGGTAACTCTAATGTTCAGTCCTACAACCCCAACAAGCAAGCTTGTTGGTTTGGGCTCTTCCCTTTTCGCTCGCCGCTACTCAGGGAATCGATGTTTCTTTCTCTTCCTGCAGCTACTAAGATGTTTCAGTTCACTGCGTCTACCTCTTGCTAGCTATGTATTCACTAGTCAAGTAATCAGCGACTAAGCTGATTGGGTTGCCCCATTCGGAAATCTCCGGATCAAAGCGTACTTACCGCTCCCCGAAGCATATCGGTGTTAGTCCCGTCCTTCATCGGCTCCTAGTACCAAGGCATTCACCATGCGCCCTTCATAACTTAACCTAAACAATCAAAGATTGTCTGATTAATTGAGTTAGCGATTATAATTCGTTAATTAAAACTCAAATAACGCGGTGTTCTCGGTTTATTGTTTTGTTAATAAAGAAATTAGATAGTATTTAGTTTTCAAAGTACAA
>NZ_LN887504.1:701-1804 GCF_036621895.1 Limosilactobacillus reuteri subsp. porcinus | reverse complement strand
CTCAAAACTAAACAAAGTTTCTTCGATGTGTAGGTTCCGTTTTATTCCTTAGAAAGGAGGTGATCCAGCCGCAGGTTCTCCTACGGCTACCTTGTTACGACTTCACCCCAGTCATCTGTCCCGCCTTAGGCGGCTCCCTCCATAAAGGTTAGGCCACCGACTTTGGGCGTTACAAACTCCCATGGTGTGACGGGCGGTGTGTACAAGGCCCGGGAACGTATTCACCGCGGCATGCTGATCCGCGATTACTAGCGATTCCGACTTCGTGTAGGCGAGTTGCAGCCTACAGTCCGAACTGAGAACGGCTTTAAGAGATTAGCTTACTCTCGCGAGCTTGCGACTCGTTGTACCGTCCATTGTAGCACGTGTGTAGCCCAGGTCATAAGGGGCATGATGATCTGACGTCGTCCCCACCTTCCTCCGGTTTGTCACCGGCAGTCTCACTAGAGTGCCCAACTTAATGCTGGCAACTAGTAACAAGGGTTGCGCTCGTTGCGGGACTTAACCCAACATCTCACGACACGAGCTGACGACGACCATGCACCACCTGTCATTGCGTCCCCGAAGGGAACGCCTTATCTCTAAGGTTAGCGCAAGATGTCAAGACCTGGTAAGGTTCTTCGCGTAGCTTCGAATTAAACCACATGCTCCACCGCTTGTGCGGGCCCCCGTCAATTCCTTTGAGTTTCAACCTTGCGGTCGTACTCCCCAGGCGGAGTGCTTAATGCGTTAGCTCCGGCACTGAAGGGCGGAAACCCTCCAACACCTAGCACTCATCGTTTACGGCATGGACTACCAGGGTATCTAATCCTGTTCGCTACCCATGCTTTCGAGCCTCAGCGTCAGTTGCAGACCAGACAGCCGCCTTCGCCACTGGTGTTCTTCCATATATCTACGCATTCCACCGCTACACATGGAGTTCCACTGTCCTCTTCTGCACTCAAGTCGCCCGGTTTCCGATGCACTTCTTCGGTTAAGCCGAAGGCTTTCACATCAGACCTAAGCAACCGCCTGCGCTCGCTTTACGCCCAATAAATCCGGATAACGCTTGCCACCTACGTATTACCGCGGCTGCTGGCACGTAGTTAGCCGTGACTTTCTGG
>NZ_LN887504.1:0-659 GCF_036621895.1 Limosilactobacillus reuteri subsp. porcinus | reverse complement strand
CAACAGAGCTTTACGAGCCGAAACCCTTCTTCACTCACGCGGTGTTGCTCCATCAGGCTTGCGCCCATTGTGGAAGATTCCCTACTGCTGCCTCCCGTAGGAGTATGGACCGTGTCTCAGTTCCATTGTGGCCGATCAGTCTCTCAACTCGGCTATGCATCATCGCCTTGGTAAGCCGTTACCTTACCAACTAGCTAATGCACCGCAGGTCCATCCCAGAGTGATAGCCAAAGCCATCTTTCAAACAAAAGCCATGTGGCTTTTGTTGTTATGCGGTATTAGCATCTGTTTCCAAATGTTATCCCCCGCTCCGGGGCAGGTTACCTACGTGTTACTCACCCGTCCGCCACTCACTGGTAATCCATCGTCAATCAGGTGCAAGCACCATCAATCAGTTGGGCCAGTGCGTACGACTTGCATGTATTAGGCACACCGCCGGCGTTCATCCTGAGCCAGGATCAAACTCTCATATAAAATATATAAGAACTTGAATAGCTCTCAATTATCTTTGTTATTAAGCGAATTGACTTCGCAAATGTTTTGCTTCAAATCACATCGTGATTGAAGACCCTACACATTTGATTCGTCGAAACTTTGTTCAGTTTTCAAAGGTCTACCTGTTGGCTAATCAAGCAGCCAACCAACACATTTATTATATC
>NZ_LN887503.1:0-1173 GCF_036621895.1 Limosilactobacillus reuteri subsp. porcinus | reverse complement strand
ACCTAGAATAATACATATTACTTTTAATAAGTGAACATGAACACTATTTTAATCTGTTCAAGTCTAATTAATTGGCAGATTGCAAGAAATAACTTGAACGAATTTAATGACGTAAATTAAGCAGGAAGATCTCGATTGGTGTGCGCCAGTTAAGACATTTAAGTGGCCGGGAATTCAGATACCAATTGATTTGAACCAGCTGGCGATCGCTCAGCTCTTCAATAGCTTGTCCCTTGGGAATAAATCGTCGCAAAACTCGGTTACGGTTCTCATTACTACCGCGTTCATGTGGTGAATAAGCATGGGCAAAATAAACCGGAGTACCAGTTTGCCGTTCAATTGTCTGATAGTTAGCGAACTCTTTACCATGATCCACGGTCAGCGTCTTGAGCTTGTCTTGAAGTTGACTAGCTAGTTCAAGTACGGCTTGAGTCATGGACTGACTGTCGCGGCCATGGAGCCGTTTAACAATTGTCAGGCGACTCTTACGCTCCACAAAAGTAGCCACAGCTTGACCTTTACGTTTGCCAGAAAGTACGGTATCAGCTTCAAAGTGGCCGAACTCCTGGCGAGTTTCGACTTTATGAGGACGCTCCTCAATGGAGCGGCCGTGACTGAACGTACCACGCTTTTCTTTAGCACGATGACGACGAATTCCATGATCAGGCAAATCGGGTAGCTGTACATCAAGCCAGCCTTGATCAATCCAGTTATAGACCGTCTTGTAGGCAATCCCAACCACATGGGCAACTTGTTCAGGGGACCACTTCTGGACTTGAATCTTTTCCTCGACCAAGTGTTTAAGGTTTTTAGTGAGCGAAGACTTCCGCCCCCGTTGACTAACCTTTTGTTCAAAGTCAGTTTGCGCTAGCTCAGCCTGGTACTCACCGTTGAGCCGGTGAAGTTCGTTAAAGATGGTGGTCTTACTAAAGCCTAAGTAGTTAGCGATGTATCGCAAGGAACGTCCTTCACTATGAAGCGTTTCAATGACAACACGGTTCTGGAATGATAAAATAGTGGTGCCCATTAAGGTCCTTCTTTCTAATGGAATGTTGAGGTAACACCATTAAAGACCTTGATGGGTTTTTCTGTCCACTTAAATGTTCAACTTAAATTTTACAATCTGCCACATATTTAAATCGGGTTCATTAACATCTCTCTCCCAATTCGATA
>NZ_LN887502.1:496-630 GCF_036621895.1 Limosilactobacillus reuteri subsp. porcinus | reverse complement strand
AATTTGAGCCAGTATTTTGTCCAATTTATTCTCAATCCGGTCAAGTTGTAATTGCACCTTATCTTCGCGAGTTCCAAAATGAGATTGAATCACTTTAAACTTCTCATCACTGAATAATTGCGTGCGTTTATCGT
>NZ_LN887502.1:0-483 GCF_036621895.1 Limosilactobacillus reuteri subsp. porcinus | reverse complement strand
CCACTTGATCCTTAGTAACACCTAATTCTTTAGCAATTTGAGCTTTACTTTTCAGCATTTAATCACTCCAATCTATTAGATTGACTTTATAATACAGAAAAGTGTTGCAAATTTGCCCTTCAATCGTTCACGGAAACAGCCTCAGATTATTCCCTATGGGCGCAAGCGCCCCGAACAAAGGCTTGCTATAATTAAAGAAAAGGAGTGAGCAAAATGGAACTAAAAGACATTACAAATTTAACCGAGTTGAAGGATCAAGCCTCTAAATTAGGTAGCAGTGTTGAACTCATTGCCGATCATTTGCAGGACTTAAAAGCCCTAAATTTAGATAACAACGATAGTAAATTAGACGAGGCACAGTCAATGCTATACAAAGCGTCAAAATTGCTCGCCGAATTTTCAGAAGAATAGCTATAAATTACACATTTCTGCGTACTTAAATAAGCCTCCTCAACTGGGGGTTTATTTTTTTTTATTGCGAGA
>NZ_LN887501.1:0-6583 GCF_036621895.1 Limosilactobacillus reuteri subsp. porcinus | reverse complement strand
CGTGTCAATATGGACTGCTTACTTTTTATCTCCTTAAATTTTTAATTCAAAAATCCAATATGGTGGTCTTCATTCATCCCCTCCATCTTTTTCATGAAGGCTGGGAGAGCACGACTAATTTGGTGAGGGAGAACGATATACCGGCTTTCGGCGATCTTTTCCGCAATCGCACTGTGCGCATAAACGGCAGCGAGGACGGCTTTATCTGCCTTCTCGTTAAATTCAGCAGTGAAGCCTCCCACCATTCCAGCAAGAGTATCACCCATTCCACCAACTGCTTGGGCGGGGGTACCGATTGGCAATTGATATACTTGGTCATCAGTATAAATTTCTGTGTGGTGCTTCTTTAAGACAACAGTAGCACCAAGCTTTTCTTGAACTGCCTTGTTCTTATCTTCAGTTTGATCGCCAATCTTGATTCCAGAGAGCCGTTGCCATTCCATTTCGTGAGGAGTATAAATAATGTTTCCCAGTGGTTGTTCAAGCTTTTCCATCGCCATCAGGGTAATTGCCGACCCATCAATGATCACATTTTGTTTCTCGGTTGTATGAGCAAAAACATTCTTCAAAGTTCGTAAACTTGTTTCATCATTTCCAAGACCTGGCCCAACGACCACACTGGTAGCAGCTTTAGTAAGGTCAGCGACTAGGGCATCATCAGTAAAATCAGCGAACATCGCTTCTGGTAACTGCGCATGGAGGGCACTAGCGTTGATTTCATCAGTTGCAGTTGTTACAAGCCCAGCTCCAGCACAGACGGCCGCGGTTGATGCCATAATAATTGCGCCACCAAAATTACGATTGCCGCCGATAAGGGTAACTTTACCAAAAGTACCCTTAAAACTGTTTTCAGGACGGGGAGCAATAACATCCTTTAAGATTTGATCAGTAAGTTTTTTCACAGTTAAGACTCCTTATTATTTTATTTAATAGACAATTTAATGGTATCATTAAAATTAGTCAAAGTAGAATATTTTGGAGGGATTAATCTTGACTGATTGGATGAAAGCCGCAGAGGCACAAAAAGAAAACTATTTAAATGATCTTGTAGCATTAATGAAGATCCCTAGTGTCCGTGATGATTCGGCGGCAACAGCTGAATACCCGCTTGGCCCTCGTCCTGCTCAAGCGCTAAAAGCATTTTTAGAGATGGCAGAACAAGACGGTTTTAAAGTAAAGAACATTGATAACCTTGTTGGGTATGCTGAATGGGGTGAAGGCGATGAAACACTTGCTATTTTAGCCCATCTTGACGTAATGCCTGCTGGTAAGGGTTGGGATACGGATCCATTTGACCCAGTTATCAAGGATGGTAACTTATATGGTCGTGGTGCTTCTGATGATAAGGGACCTGGAATGGCCGCTTACTATGCCTTGAAGTATTTGAAAGATCAAGGCGTAAAGTTTAACAAGAAAGTTCGTTTTATCGTTGGAACTGATGAAGAAAGTAACTGGACTGGAATGCACCGTTACTTTGAAGTTGAGCCAGCCCCAACATTTGGTTTTTCACCAGATGCGGAATTCCCAGTAATTAACGGTGAAAAGGGTCAAGTTTCGCTCTTGCTTGATGTCCCTGCTGGCAATGGAGATGCTTCAACACAACTAGTTAGTTTTGAATCTGGCTTACGTTTCAACATGGTACCGCGGGAAGCAGTTGCCCTCATGCGGACAGATAACCCTCAAGAAGTTACTAATGATTTTGGCCACTTTATTGAAGAAAATCCGGTTGAAGGTAATATTGAATCAACAGATAAGGGTCTTAAGATTACTGTCATCGGAAAAGCTGCGCATGGAATGGAACCAGAAAAGGGAATCAATGCAGCAACCTACCTTGCAAAGTTCTTAAATCGATATGACTTTGGTGGAGGCGCAAAGAGCTTCATTGAATTCTTAGCTGACTATCTTCATTTAGATACGCGGATGGATGGCTTTAATGGTGCTTACACTGATCCGGTAATGGGTGAATTAACTATGAATGCTGGAATCTTAAACTTCGATGCGGACAAGGGTGGTCACATTGACATGAACTTCCGCTTCCCTAAAGGCGTGACACCAGATAAGCTAGAGGATACTGTAAAGACGATTGCTGACAAATTACAAATTAAAGTTACACAAGGTCCATCCCAAGCTCCACATTATGTTGATCCAGATGATCCAATCGTTAAGACCTTGATGCAAGCTTATATTGACCAAACTGGAGATACAGACGCAAAACCAGAAGTCGTTGGTGGTGGAACTTACGGTCGTTTGATGAAGCGGGGTGTTGCCTTTGGTGCTTTAATGCCACATACGCCAAATACAATGCATCAGGCTAATGAATATCAACCTGTTAATGATTTAATTACATCGATGGCAATTTACATGGAGGCAATTAATAATCTCGTTACTGATTAATTTTGTGCTAAAATAAGGATACAAAATGGAGGTGTCAAGAATGAGTTATCAAAATATTCTTGTTGGTGTTGATGGTTCAAAGCAAGCTGATATGGCTTTTGAAAAAGCGGTTGACACTGCTAAGACCAATGATGCTAAATTGTACTTATTAAGTATTATCAATGGTGAACGCTACCCAAGTACTGGTCCTGGTGGATACGGCTTTGTTAGTCATAGCATTTATGATTCAGCAATTGAAACAATGCAAAAGAAATTAGCTGACTACAAGAAAAAAGCAGAAGCTGCTGGAATAAAAGATGTTGAAACTGATGTAAAAGTTGGTAACGCTAAGGTTGAACTTGCAGAACGTTATCCAAAAGAAAATGATATTGATTTAATCATTATTGGCGCAACCGGATTAAATGTTGTCGGTCGTCTGCTTGTGGGTTCAACGGCTGCCTATACTATTCGTGAAGCACCATGTGACGTTACCGTTGTTAAGACAAATTTGAAGAATCAAAAGTTGGATATTAAGGAAACGACATATCCTGAAATGTAAAGCATAAAGACTAGGGGAATTTTCTTCTAGTCTTTTCTAGTTTAAAAATGCAAATTCATAATTTTCACGTATATATACTATAGGACATTATGAAGGAGTGTTTTATTGTGTTAAACCGCCGTGCTATTATGAGTGCATTAATTGTTTTAACAAGTCTTAATGGGCAACCGATTAAAGTGGACGCTATCCAACAAGCACAATTTGATGCAAATGAAGATGTGAAACGTGCAAAGCCGATTGATGAAGAGGCCTTAGTTAATCATGCTGAAGAATATATTGATGCTTATTTAACAGAATATGAAAATGCTGCTCAAGCGAAAGGAAATAATGCTTTGACAGGTGCCGAGGAAGAGCCTGAGCATGAAACTATTCAATCTTCAACTGAAAATTCTGCTGAACAAAGGCAGCTGCTAGAAGATAAAGAAGATGAGCAGGTTTATCAACCGCAACAACCATCTGCAGTTCAAGCAAAGTTTATTAATCGAATAGCCCCAGCTGCTCAACAAATTGGTCGGGAGCATGATTTATATCCATCAATTATTATTGCGCAAGCGGCCTTAGAGAGCGACTGGGGATGCAGTACGTTGGGAAAGGCGCCTAATAATAATCTTTTTGGGGTTAAGGGGCAAACAGTTGCTCAACCCACGACTGAATATGATAAGCAAGGCCATAAGTTTCAGGTTATTAGTAATTTTCGACAGTATGCAAGTGAATACGAAGCGTTAAGGGATTATGCGCAAACATTAGAAGACCCACTTTATCAAGGAGTTCACCGTCAAAATACCAAAAATTATCGTGAAGCTACACGGGCACTTCGCGGACGATATGCAACAGATCCTGAGTATGATCGGAAGCTAAACCAGCTGATTGATACTTACCAACTTACTAAATATGATGATCAAGTTAATACCAGCAATGAACGGGCTAATCCTGTTCCAATGACTGACAGGAAAGAGGAGAGTGAGGCGATGCCAATCGTTGCCAAACATCCCGTTCAAGCGAGAAAGAACGATGTTAATATCCCTCAATATGTTCCTTTGCTTGGTGGAGTAGGGACGGCAGGAATGATTGAAATGTTTCGTCGTTTGTTGAAGAAAAGGAAAGAGCATGATTAAAAGGCAAACCTCTAATCATGCTCTTATCAATTATTTAGCGTAATGACTTCAACCGTTCATCAATCATTGCTAAGACCGCATCAACGTTCTTAGGATCTTCAAGGTCATAACGCTCTAAATCAATTTTCATTTTTGGACTAGCATCGTAATCCTTGTACCATTGCTTGTAGGCACTCCACATCTTGTAATAGTAATCCTTTAACTCTGGATTAGTATCAATTTGCTCGTAATCCCGCCCGCGCTTTTTAATCCGGTATAAGATTGTTTCAAAATCAGTTTCAGAATAAACCATTAAGTCTGGTGCGCGTTTAGGTAACTGTTGGAGGTCACTCATCATATTGTCGAGAAGCTTTAAGTATACTTCTAATTCAGTATCAGTGATGTTACCCTCGGCGTTATTTTCTCGCGTAAACAAGGCATCTTCGTAAATAGAACGGTCAAGCACGTTGTTATCATCAGTAAGTGCTTGTTTAATCATTGAGAAACGCTTGTTTAAAAAATAAATTTGGAGTAAAAAGCCGTACTGTTTTGGATTTTTATAATACAGTGGTAAAACTGGATTTTCTCCGACTGGTTCAAAAAATGCTTTTGTATGTAAGTGTTCGGCAATCTTCCCAGTTAAAGTTGTTTTACCGACACCAATCATCCCTGCTGTAATAATCACCATAATGGCCCCTCTTTACTTTTTTGTCACAAAAAATATCTTACTACAAAATATTGTGGAATGACACACCTAATTTTACAATATTTGGTGGTTACCAGATTTAACTTATCGTGGTAAAAGTTATCACATCTACATTGTTAGCGATTATAATAAAAGTAGAGATATGATTAAATTTTAAAAATCTAATCATGTGAAAAATTAATATTAAGTCATGTGGTAATAAGTCAAGATGTAATTATCACTGACTAGCTTGTCTTGACCAGATTTTGGGCGCACTTAAATAAGCCTTGATACCAAGGTGTTTTAAAACTTAAGCGTCGAGAATCATTTTATCTTTCTATACCAATTACCTCTTTTCTTGATAGATTTGGTGATTTTTGAGTAGGAAGAAAATCACCCTGACTAATTTACGTGCGGTAAGAACGAGGGCTCGTTTGGATGGAGTACGTTTCACTTCTTTATATTTTCGTTGGTAATATTCACCGAAAACTGGATCTTGGATCCTAACTCGGTTGGCAGCTTCAACCAAGTAGTATCTGAGATAAGCATTACCAGTTCTCTTAAGTGGTGTATTATCGCTAGCGTAATTTCCCGACTGCTTTTCTTTCCAGGAAAGCCCAGCATATTTAGCTAACTTAGCTTCATTGTCAAATCTTTCGATTTGACCAATCTCAGCTAGGATTCCAGCTGCGTATACCGGTCCGATGCCGGGAATTGAGCGGAGAATTTGTTCTTCATCAATTACTTTAACAATCTTCTCAATTGCCTTGTCGAGATCCTTAATCATCTTTTGAAAGGCTTTAATCTCTTCGGCATAAACAGACAAGACCGTATCCACTGAATTAGCGACAACTTTATCTAAACGATAAGAAGAGCGAACAGCCTTCTGAATTGTTTTAGCTAGGGCTTCAGGGTTCGCGAAGCGACCTCGTCCATGTTCAGTTAAATACGCAGTTAAGTCGGAAAGAGAAATATTGAGCAGGTCATCGGTAGTCATATCTTCAGTCAAAAGACTCATCATCGTCGAACCGAAGACTGAAGTGTTTAGCTCATCAGAAATCACTAGTTCATTGAGCTTATAGTATAAGTTCTCAATAAAGTGTTGCTTAGCACGAACTAGACTTTGAACCAGTTCATAACGTGAGCGTGTTAAGCGTTGAAGAGCAATGTAATTGTCCTGACGGACAAGTCCAACTGAGTAGTGACCAACACGTAAATAATCGGCGATGTAAAAAGCATCGATCTGATCGTTTTTGTCTTCAGCGAAAACATCATGATAGCGTTTAGTTTTCTTAGGATCGATGACAACAGACTGAGTATTCAGCTTTTTCAAGTCTGAATCTTCTTGAAAGAACATCGCTGGGTGAAAACTATAAATGGAAGTAGCTTCCATTCCGATAATAATTTGGTCTAAATGATTTGAATTCGCCGTGTTGATAATTACATTTTTTAATTCGGTTGCGCCTTTCAAATCATTAACGAAGTTACCTTGGAAAACAACTTCGTGGTTTCCTTCGGAAATCATCGAGGTTACAAGATCTTTTGAGCTAACGTCAATACCGACAAATAGTTTCATTGGAATGGCCTCCTTTCATTAAAATTTACTGGTCTTAATCTGATCACTGCATGATAGCCCCTAATTACAATCACTAAAGACATCCTCGCAAGTATCAGTATTCATTGGTTAGAGAATCAAAGCTGCACCTAATCCTACTCTGAATTAGTCGATTCTCTAATCGATACAGCATGTGAGTTCGAAAATTAGTTGATTGCCTGGGCGGCAGACTTAATAAGTAGTTCAAACTACAGGAGGTATTAACCTATACCAGTTGACCAAAGCCAATGATAATTAGAGGTTATCATGCGGTGACC
>NZ_LN887500.1:0-9504 GCF_036621895.1 Limosilactobacillus reuteri subsp. porcinus | reverse complement strand
CCCATGCCGGGCGCACACAAAAAGCGATACCAGCGAAGTTAACACTGATATCGCTTTTTAGATGAAAAGATTTTGTAAGAGATACTTTTTCAAGGTAGTTAGTTGAGTAAGCTTGTTTTTTTGGAGGGTGACAAAATAAGTTACCGTATCCATAAGCTTGGCTATCAATTTTTCTTCTTCAGTTTCTGTAACTTTAATTTCTAAATTTTTAATATCATTTGAACTAATTGATTCAAAAGTAGAACCTGAACTAAGCTTTTCCCAAGTCCTATCCATTAGTTTTGTTTGTAATAAATAATATAAATATTTATTTCCATCAATAGCCGCAACTCCTCGACCAATAACTGCGTCCATGTTTGCCATAGCTAAATAACCAACAGGCGCTCTTACAGTCATTATAATTTCTCCTTTATGCACTTGTTTAGTTACTTCTTTTGTCCAAACTCTAGGAGAAATTTTATTTGATTTTAAATCGGCATTTCCTTGAACAAGCACATAATCGTTTGGATTATCTGTATAATTTTTACTACTAGGAGACTGTCCCATCGTAACTTGTGCAACTTCTTCCAACCTATGCTGTTCCCAATTACCCTTAAAGTTTTTAAACCTCAAGTTAGGTTGTTTGTTATTTTTATCAACGAATAATTGTTGTAACATCGCTTTTTTAAGCTGTTTAAGTTGTTCCAATTTTCGTTGCTGGAGATAAAAAAGTTGATTTAGTTTTAGAAGAAGATGGCCTATCTGTTTTTCTTCCAGTTCAGAAGTTAAAAAGGCTTTGTACTTCCACAAATCGTGAATAGTAATATTAGCTTGGTTCGCATTGCCACGCTCAATTGTCGAGACAAAATATTTGTATTTAGATTTTAATAATTGATTATACAAATAGAATGAATTAATAGAGTCATTAACTGTTATTTTAACTAAGTTTTGGTTTAATAAATATGGTTTATTAGAGTTTATATATATGGGTCTTCCAACTGCTGAAGATTTCATCGTAGACTTAGAACCTACAGTAGTTATTACTATGTCTCCTTGATTTAACTTATATCTCTTAAACGTTTCTAAAAATTGGGATGGTAAATACTTTTTGTCGGGTAAAAAAGCAAGAGTTCCAGAACTTAAGTCAGAAGCCCTAATCAATAATACGTTCCCTTTTGCTTGATAACTTGCTGATTTAAAAGCATAACCCTTTATATAATTTGTGATGTCTCCCAACTCACGCTGCTCCCAATCATCAGTAAATCCTTTAAAACGGACTTCAGGCACCAATTTTTCGGGCTTTTTATCCATTACGCTTTACCTCGTTTTCTAACATTTTGATAAATTCGTTTAAGTCTTTTTGGGTCTTCTCGTCTTTTGAAGTTAGCTCTTTCATCATCCCCAAAAGCTCACCTTGGGTCTGTTCAATCTCTTTTTGAGTCTCTTCCATTTCTTTTGTTAACTTCCCAAGATCAACTGGTGGTTCGGGTTCAAATGTGTCAACATATCGCGGAATATTAAGGTTATAGTCGTTTTCTTTAATTTCATCGATCGTTGCCACATGAGCATACTTATCAACGTCTTTTCTTTCCTTATATGTATCAATTATCTTATCAATATCTTCTTTTCGTAAGACGTTTTGGTTCTTACCCTTTTCAAAGTTTTTGCTTGCGTCAATAAACAATACATCTTTATTTTCTTTATTCTTCTTTAAGACAAGTACAACTGTCGGAATTCCAGTTGAATAGAATAAATTTGCTGGCAACCCAATAATTGCATCAATCTGATTTTTCTCTAATAAAGCTTTCCGAATCTGAGCTTCCTTAGCACCACGGAATAGAACCCCGTGTGGCAAAACAATTGCCATCGTTCCATCTTGTTTTAAGTGATATAGGCCATGCAAAAGAAAGGCATAGTCCGCTTTTGTCTTCGGTGCCAATGCTCCATACTCCTTAAAACGAGGATCTTTTAGCTTATTATCATTGTTATCCCATCGTGCAGAGTAAGGCGGATTAGCCACAACCATGTCAAAACTATGTGGATGATCTACCCCATGTTCGTCTACTCCATCAGGCCAATCCATTTCAAGCGTATCTGCATTTTTTAGCGTCATGTTTTGGTAACGAACATCGTGCATCATTAAATTCATCCGCGCTAAATTATAAGTTGTCGTGTTTAGTTCTTGACCAGCATATTTTAACTTCTTACCAGGAACTTGATCTTGAACCGTCAGTAAGAGAGAGCCTGATCCACATGCAAAGTCATATACTTCTGGATTCTGAATCTTTGAGTCTAAATCTAAAGCTACCAATTTAGCTAATATTTCTGAAACTTGGTGTGGGGTATAGAACTCACCAGCCTTTTTTCCTGAGTTTGTGGCAAACTGCTGAATTAAATAAGTATAAATATCAGCGAGGATATCTTTGCCGTTTTCATCTTTATATTCAATTTGATCTATCAAGTTAACAATATCTGTTAATGCTTTAGCTCTAGCAGCAGTAGTATTACCTAGGCGAGAATTTCCAAGATTCATATCATCAAAAATTCCATGGAAATCTATTTTAGCATTATGATTAAGATTCAAATTATGATTAAAATTATCTAACATATCTTGATAGTCTGACGGTGCAATTATATTGTTATTGACTCTATCGACAATTGATGCCCAAGTATATTTAGGGGCAATTGCATAACCTAATGCCCCTGCAATTTCAGGTAATGCGTCAACTAGTTCTTCTTCTGGTATACCCAAATATGCATCATTTACACTTTGGTTATTTTCAGGAAATACTACTTTACCTTTTAATAAATATTCTTCCTGATTTTCTGATAGATAACGGTAGAATATGAAACCTAAAATGTAATTTCTATATTCACCAGCATCCATATTACTTCTTAAGCGATTCGCCATTTCCCAAATCTGACTCTCAATTTCTCTTGTAGTACTCAATTAAAAAACTCCTAATATTTTTTCTTTAGTTCATCAGCAAATTCAGTTATATTTTTACGAAGTATCCTTCTATATTTAAATCTATTCATATTTCGTATTTCTTCAGCTTCAGCATCAGTCTTGTATACTGCTTGGCCTTCCATGACGATGTTGTCGAGCTCTCCATTTCCGTTTAGGTCATCGGCGCCAATGACATGCTTATCTAAGATTTCATTTATTAAATGTGAATCTTCAATATCAGCTAGTCCCCACTTTTTCTTATACTCAAAAATGGCAGAACGTTGTTGACCTTCATTATTTTGGGCAATTAACTTTTTAACGTGCTTTTGTTGCACAGGATATTCAAATTTAACCTTTCCTTTGAAGAGATCCTTAATAAATCTTAGAATTTTGGCCGCATATCCCCGATCTTCTAATTTATCAGAAATAATCTTTACTTCTTCAGCGGATTTTTTAGCGCCCTCAATGTCGTTATCGTGATACTTATTCATCACTTCAACAATCAATCCCTCAAGGTAATCCCAATTGACCTTCACTTCTTTAACGTGTTCCATTTGGAGGTCAACTTGCGAGAAATCAATATGATGCCTTTTAGCAATTTTTGTTTTTAGCCGATTTGCTAAAGTGGTTGTTAAGATTTCTTCATCATCCAAGCTCATCCCCAATGAAGTTAATAATTTTTCAGGATGTGTATCGTCATATTTATCGTCTTGTTTGGCAATTGCCATCAAATGGTTATATTGGCGTAAGTCTTTGTACATTTGTTCTTGTGCATTTTCGCTTGCTGGGATATCAGTAAAATCTTCTGAAAAACCAGCTAACCTGTTTACTACCTTATGCAACTCTTTCTTAACTTCACCATAGGAAGGGGCAATAACACCATCGTTTTTACCTTCATCGTTAAAAAGTTCTTCTTGAATGTTAGCGGAGTTGCGGTTTGCATATTTTGCCAATGCACTTTTCATTAACTTTTCCGTGTGTTTAGGCCATCGGTAATTTACAATTCGGCCGAATGGCTTAGTTTGCATATCCTGAACCCGGTTTGTTCGCGAATATGCTTGGATTAAAGCTGCACCCTTTAATGTCCGATCTACATAAAGAGTATTTAATTGTGGTGCATTAAAGCCCGTTAATAATTGGTCAACAACGATCACAAGATCAAAGTATTTGCCATCATCAATTGTCCGATTCAATCGCGAAACTACTTGTTCTGTATATTCTTTAACCTGCTTATCATTAAAGCTAGTACCAAACATTTCATTGTAGTCTTGCATTGCGTTACGCAAAGAATCATTTGTCTCTAGCTGATTATCACCATTGGACGTATCTTGACTAAAGGTAATTCCAATTCGTAATGGATGTTCCCTTTTCGCATTTTGCTTCTTAAATTCGTTATAATACTCCATCGCCATTGGAGTTGATGCTTTCCCGCCACCAACATGAGTAGTAAGAATTGCATTGTACTTACTATTAACAGAGCGTTTATTCCAATTTTTCAAGATATCCTCAACGACCAACTCAACATGTTTATGATTTTCATCATAGACACTTGGCTCAACCTTATCGTCCATGTCGTTTTCATTCATGTTGGCGATTCGTTCTTGGATTTCCTCATCTGTCATCTTAGGATAGCGAGCCTTAAAATACTCTGGCAGATATTGTTCTCTCAGTACTTTTTCAGTTAATGTTGTCTCAAAATCCACCTTGAATCCAAGAACATTACCATCTTTAATGGCATCTTGAATTGTATAAGTATGAATAACATCCCCAAAGATATCACGAGTTGTCGGCGTTTTAGACTTACCATTTTCTTCTGGAAAGACAGGAGTCCCAGTATAACCAACCCAGGCCGATTTAGGAAAAACTTTCCGAATTCTTTGCAGCATTTCTCCAGAAGTTGAGCGGTGAGCCTCATCAACAATAAAGACAAGATTCTTATCAACAGGCTTGAAGTCATTGCTTCGAACCATTGCATCCATCTTTTGAGTAGAAGTTACAATAATTCCGTTTCCTTTACGCTTCAATTTATTAGCTAATGCCCACCGATTAGCAGTATCAGTAACTACTCCCCCATTACTTCCTTCAGTATTTTCAGGATCATACGCCATATATTCATCAACTGTTTGGTTAGTTAAGGCCACTCGATCAACCATAAATACAACTTTATCAACATTAGGTAATCGTGATGCAAGCCAGGCAGCCTTAAATGAACTGATGGTTTTACCAGATCCAGTTGTATGCCAAACATATCCGATTCGTTGATCATCAATCCCAAACGTATGCTCACGAATTTTGTTAATGACCCGTTTTGTTGCATAAACTTGATATGGACGCATAATCTTTATCATTTGATGACGGGGTGTTCCATCCAAAATCATATAATTTGTTGCCATTTGATGGGCCATCGGAATCGATAACATTAGATCCGCAAATTGCATTGCATCTAGCACTGGTTTATTATCCTTTGCTCGTTGCCATTGAAAAGCAAAATCGGTATTAAACTTGTCAGCTGTCGTATTAGCCATGTAACGTGCATCATGTGGTGTTAAGGCAACTAGAATTTGAAGAGTGCCAAAAATATCAGAATATTGGTCTTCTTCGATATATTGATGCATTTGGTTTAACGCTTCTTTAGCATCCCGACCATCAGCTTTTTCCTCAATTTGGATAATCGGTAAACCATTTATTAACATTGTTACATCAAAACGACGATTCTTCCGTCCTGGAATTACTGCTGGACGCTCAATCTGATTAACAATTTGATAAACAGTATTCCCAGCGCCTATTTGATCCTGGTCAAAAACTGTTAAATATACATGTTTACCATCATCACGATCAATTTCAATTTGCGATATTCCATTAGTCCCGTATAGAAACTGCCCAGCTTCATAGGGAGTATTTAATTTATTGACTATCGCCTTCACTTGATTAAATTCGGTTGGCGATAACGGTTTCTCTAGGCGGTCTTGATTATGTTGCTCAAGAATACGCTTAAAGTTGTCCCACAATTGATCTGTTGTTTTAATCTGTGGTAAGTATTCCCATTGCTTAGTTCCACCTAAATTACTAAGATGGTTAATTAATTCATTTTCAAATGCTAATTCGCTCTTCCAAATAGTCATTTAATAACCCACTTTAACTTTATATTCTTTAACATTATAAGAAAAATTAACACTCCTATGCAACGTAAGTAAAAACATTTAAGCATTTTACTAAGTTTTAGCAAAAAAGTATCCTTTTATTTTTAATTTATGCAATAATTAACTTGTTGTTAGAAATTAAGGTTATACTTAAAGGAGATTTTATTATGACTGAACAAAAAGTTGCTGTTATTACTGGTAGTAGTCGTGGTATCGGAAAGGGCATTGCGGAACAACTAGGAAAAGATGGCTATGCAATGGTCATTAATGGTTATCATAAAGAAGAAACAGACAAGACAACCAAAGAATTAGCTGACAAAGGATATAAGGTTGTGGCAGCTCCTGGTGACGTTTCAAAAAAGGAAACTCATGAAATGCTTGTAAAAGCTGCTGTGGATAACTTTGGACGCCTTGACACTTACATTAACAATGCCGGAATTGCACAAATCGGTAATCTCCTAGACGAATCAGCCGAAGAATTTCATAAAATTTACGCTACTAATGTTGATAGTGTTCTGTTTGGGATTCAAGCGCTGCTGAACAATTCAGGAAGCAAGATGATGGAGATAAAATCCGTAAAATCATCAATGCTTCAAGTATCGCTGGACACATTGGTTATGAACAATTAGGAGCATACTCTTCAACTAAATTTGCTATTCGTGGATTAACACAAGTAGCTGCTAAGGAATTAGCTAAATTTAATATTACGGTTAATGCCTATTGCCCAGGTATTGTGGGTACCGATATGTGGGACTTTATCGACGAAAAGATGGTTGAAGAAAATGGTGGTGAAAAAGGTCAATACTTAAAGGCCGCTATTGACGGAATTGCTCTTGGTCGTGTTGAACATCCATCAGACGTCGCTAACTTTGTCTCCTACCTCGCTTCAGACAAATCTGACTACATGACTGGACAAGCTGTCCAAATTGACGGTGGAGTTCAATTTATCTAATTTAATTTTCAATATAAAATAGTAACTCCCTAACCCTGATAAAAAATTACCAAGACTAGGGATTTTTTCTCCCCCAAATCATAAGTCAATCTACATCCCCCCAAAATGCTATAATCAAAGCAAACCTATCAAAGGAGGAGAATTGTATGTTTGAAGCTTACAAATACTACTGGGAAAACGCCTTTAAGTACCGGGCTACTTCAACGCGGGCGGATTTTTGGTGGCCAGTATTAGTTAATTTCATCATTTTTGTTATTTTATATTTCTTACTAGCAATCGCTGGTTTTGCTTCTGTCACTTCGATTATGAATGGCTATAATCGTGGCGTTGGATTCTTAATTTTCTTGCTCTTCGTTATTGCAGTATTCGCTATTGCTATTATTATTCCCGGAATTGCTATCTGTGTCCGGCGGGTTCGCGATACCGGTTTGACCGGCAGGACCGTATTGGTTTTCTGGTTACTTTCCCTTATTTTTACAAGTAACGACAGTGCAGTGATGGAAACTATTTCCTCAGTCATTGATATAATCTTCTTAGTGATTCTCTGCTTGCCAACTGGTTACGTCAATAAACAAGGTTGGTGGAGCGCTAACTACGACAACGATGTTAAGGTTCTATCATTACGAAACAATAATTAAATTAAAAGAGCTGGTGCCTCAAAATGCAGCATCAGCTCTTTTAATTTAGTCAATTTTAATTATCCCTTGTAAATAGGTTGGTATGAACCCCGCAAAGTGATCTTATCAAGTCCGTTATCGAGGTTGTACTTATCGTCGCTAAGCTTCTTTTCCCGGTAACCTGCCCGTGAAAAAGCTTCGACTAAGTGTGCCATAAATTCTTGACCACCTTCTGCAGTTTCATAAATCATGTGGTCAATGTATTGTGGCATATTTGTACTCTTCCGCAATAAAGTGATTAAGTACACCTGCTTATCAGTCTTGTTAATTTCTGAGGTATTTTGCATCAATGACATATCTATTTCCTCCTATTCAATCCAAGAATTCTCTTCCTACTCATATTATAAATTATGTACAGGATTAGTCAAAACTGTTTATCAAAAAAATGAGCGAAAACACGAATAAGTTAATTTAGGAAATAAATGTCTTCCTGTAAAATATAATAATATTTTTACCCTAACCCTGTAATTTTCGTTAATTAAGTGTTACTATAATGGCGAAAGGAAGCATAATCATGGAAATTAATGCAGATGCTCTTAAGAACTTCCAAGATTCGAAGTTCAATTTTGTAGATGCAGATGGTAATGATGTAGACTTTGATAACTTGGACGAAAGTGTAAAGTACACTCTTCGTGACGGTGAAACAGTTGTTGAAGATGATATGCATGCCAAGGACGTTGTTGATACCATTAATAATGAATATGGTAAGACAATGAACGTTTAATTTCTTGATATGTAAAATTAAAAATGGGTTCCTATCATTTAATCTTTGATAGGGACCTATTTTTTACTATCTAAATTGCTTCTCTTGCCCAAGAGTTCTAAAATTAGAAATAAATTGAAAGATAAGGGACTCTTATTTATGATGAACATTTTATTAATCATCTTAACGGCAATTTTTATTATCGAAAGTATTTTTGAAGTTCGTTATTTTTACCAAATTCGAACCATTTTTAATCAATCTGGCCGTATTGAACCTACTAAACGAGTTCAGCGAATCGTCACAATTGAAACTCAGTGGTCATGGATTTCATGGATCTTCTTACTCTTACTGTTTGTTTTACCAGACATGTATACCGCTATTCTCATCTGTGTCATTACCCTTATTGAAACATGGGTAGTCTACGAACTTTACAACGCTCGCGAATATGCCAAGAAAATTAATGAAAAATAATAAAAGTAAAGAGGAAGGTGTTACAAGCTTAACGCCTTCCCCTTTTTTATGCTACACGCACTTTTGTTAACAGTTCATAAACATAAGATAACTCACTTGGACGAAAGGCGCCATGGAGGGTCCCCACTTTTTTAAAGCCGCTCTTAGTTGCGATCCGTTGCATTGCCATATTATTTTCATTTGTGCTTAAACGAATTGATTTGATTTCTGGACGCTCGGTCTCCAAATACTCAATCAAACTCAAAAATAATTTGGATGCATATCCTTTTCCTGCGTGCCGTGAATGAATAGCTACGCGGTGGATTACAACATAATTTTCAGTATTAATTAGCCATTCCCCGTTGAGTTTGTCATAAAAATGATCCGGTGCTTCAACAATTGCTAACGTGCCAACTGTTTGTCCATCATCTGCCTTAACGAGATAAGCATAACCATTCTCAATATCTTCTTTTACATGGGTAACGTTCGGATAATCCCCCTGCCATTGGTCAACGCCCCGCTCAGCTAACTGGTTACGTCCATCACGTAAAATATCTACTACTACATCTAAATCTGCCATTGTTGCTTTCCGGATTTTCATTGTAACTCGATTTTCCATCATTAACGCCTCCTCGTATTCTATAAATAAATCT
>NZ_LN887499.1:477-8357 GCF_036621895.1 Limosilactobacillus reuteri subsp. porcinus | reverse complement strand
GTGGTTTTTTGTTTCGTGCACTCGCTCTGCTCGCGCACTCAACCAGGTCTAAAGACATTAATGCAAAAGGAGGCCAGTAAAAATACTAGTCTCCTTTTCTTATATCGAACAGTTGCGTTGCGCTAATTATCTGGTAAAATGTTTAGGTGTTCACAAGCTAGATTGAGCTTTAATTATGTTTATAATATGTTACTATTAAACGTGAGTAACCGTTTTCATTAACGGGTGAAATAAAGGATTTTGCATAATGGATGAATGGATGAACTACGAACAATTTGATCGGCAAACATGGCACGGCTTTTTCCCAACTGATTCGGTGCGGTTAACCCAAGGCAACTTGGATGAAATTAAATCGTTGAATGACCGAATTTCAATTGAGGATGTGCAGGATGTATATTTGCCGCTAATAAAATTAATTCAACTGCGCTACCAGAACTTTTTGGAATGGCAGATGCAAAAGGCAAACTTTTTACAGCGTTCCACGATGCGCATTCCATATATTATTGGGATTGCGGGTTCGGTTGCAGTTGGGAAGAGCACCATCGCTCGGCTGATTAGTATCTTACTAAATAAGATGCTGCCGGATAAGCGGGTAGAATTAATGACAACGGATGGGTTCTTATATCCTAATGCAGAATTAAAACGGCGGGGGATCATGGATCGGAAAGGCTTCCCTGAATCATATGACATGGAAAGGCTCCTCCAGTTTCTTAATGATGTTAAGGCAGGGGAACCAGTTGTCAAGGCGCCTACATACTCCCATCAAGTTTATGATGTTCAGCTGGATAAACCCTTGGTAATTGATCGTCCAGATATATTAATTGTAGAAGGGATCAACACGTTGCAATTGCCAAGTAACCAGCAACTATATGTCAGTGATTACTTTGACTGGTCATTGTACGTTGACGCAGATCCGGACCTGATTAAGCATTGGTATCTTCAACGATTTGGGATGCTGTTAGATACAGCCTTTACTGATCCGTCAAACTATTACTATCCTTATTCGAAGGGTGACCGCCAAGAAGCATTTAAAATGGCAAAAGATGTTTGGCAACGTGTCGACCTTCCTAATTTACGAGAGTTTATCCTGCCAACTAAGAGTCGTGCTGACGTAATTTTACACAAAACTACTGGCCATGTCGTGGATAAGCTTTACTTGCGACGGGGTTAATTGGTTAGCCAACTATATAAGTCAATGATTTCAATATCAGGATCTAAACCAGCGTAATTGAGCGCTGGTTTTACTGTAATTAAAAGCTTTTTATATTTTGCGGAAAGTTGCCGTAATCCGCTGATCGCCCGACGATAGGCGCCATCATCAGCAAGCGAATAAGCAATTTGAATACAGGTAAAGATATCATTTTTGATTGCGACAAAGGTAATCTCATTATCTTTGATACGGCCGCTATATACTTGATAGCCTTGGCTCAACAAGTCAATAAAGACGATATTTTCAAGGATTCGTTGAGAAAGGACATTCTTTTTTAGTGTGAGCGCCTGACGAATACTGGGATCTACCGGATAATAACGAATGTTGGTGCTTTTGACGTGGCGACGGGAAAAATCATATTCTTTGCATGGGTAAAAGATAAAGGACGTCTGTAAGAACTGTAAATAAAAATCGACTGTCTTATTGGAAGTAGTGATGTGGTGACGTTTAAGACTATCGACAATCTGGGAGATATTTTGTGTGGTCCCAGCATGATGAGCTAAGTGATGGGCAAGTTGCTTAGTTAGGCCTGGATTGCAAAGGGTCGCTTGTTGGGTGAAATCGGTAATAATAATCGTGTTGATGATCCCATTCACATAATTGCGGAGGTTGATTGGATCGTGAATTTCGTGAGTATAGGGAAAACCGCCCTCATTTAAATATTGATACAACGTTTGGGAATCAGCTTCTTGGTGGTTCCTTTTTATGTATTCACGGAAACTGCAAGGGAAAACGGGGATGATAGTATAAGGAACCATTTGTTGAAGATTTTCTTTCTCCAAAATGGTTTTGTTGGAACTTGTAATATAGATATCAGTATTGGAGAGTGAATTTAGGGCATTTACAACGCGGGCAAACTGGGGAACCACTTCAACTTCATCGAGGAAGATATAATTCATCTGGTGTTTACTAAGCCGATCAAGGATAAATTGTAAGAGATATTCTGGATTGCATAATTCGTTTTCTAGGAGATATTCAAAGTTGATCACTTGAATTTGACTTGAGGAAATTTCTTGACGCCGGAGAGTTGCCCGAAACTGGTCAAGAATAGTCGTTTTACCACACCGCCGAACGCCAACAAGAATCTTAATTGTTGACTGGTTCATGCTGTTTATTAGTTGGTTAAGATATTTTGTCCGAATAAACATATTGCACCTCAAGTAAAAAATAACTAACTAAATTTTATCAAATGCAGAAAGCGCATTCAAATCAACCGAATTTGGAATGGATTACAAATCCTGCATTAGAAAATCTAGTTAAAACATCTAGTAAAAGTAAAAAATAAATCTTTTTAATCCTAATGTATCAATGTTCAAAACGGTTGCACGTGATATTTATGACTCATTTTTATTGACAATTACTCACAGACCACTTAAGAAGGATACAGATTAAATGAGATGAGGAGGCTGTCGAAATGATAAAAACTGATAAAGATACTAAAACACTTGAGGCACAAGCAGTTGATGAAGAATTACGTCTATTAAATATTGATTTAGAACACTAATTAAATATCCTCAATAAAATTCCATCTAACGAAAAAGGCGTGAGAAAATTTAGCTCCCGTCTTTTTTGTTATGGAATATTAAATAATCATTGACCATGCCATGTTCAGCCTGTAAACTAGCCTTTAAGAATAAAAATTTGAACAAAGGAAGTGTCATTGTGGCAAACATCAATTTAGATGCGTTTGATAAGATCATTGTCTTGGATTTTGGTAGCCAATACAATCAATTGATTACTCGTCGGCTTCGTGATTTCGGTATTTATTCCGAATTGCTTTCTCACAAGTTAACCGCAGACGAGATCAAAGAGATTAATCCTAAAGGGATCATCTTCTCTGGTGGTCCTAATAGTGTTTATGATCCAAACGCATTCAAGGTCGATCCAGAAATCTTTAAGCTTGGTATCCCGATTCTAGGTATTTGTTATGGAATGCAATTAATGTCATACGACCTTGGCGGAAAAGTTGAAAAAGCTGATAACTCCGAATATGGACGAGCAGATATTGAAGCACTTGATGACGAGGCTGTATTATTCAAAGGTTTGCCAAAGAAGCAATATGTATGGATGAGTCATGGTGATTTAGTAACTCAAGCCCCAGTTGGATTTGAAGTTACTGCTACTAGCAAGAACTGTCCAATCGCATCGATTGCTGATAATGACCGTAAATTCTATGGTGTTCAATTCCACACTGAAGTTCGTAATTCCGAATACGGATTAGACATTTTACGCCGCTTTGCTTTTGATGTTTGTGGCGCTAAAGCAAACTGGACGATGGATGACTTCATCGATATGCAGATTGATGAAATCCGCAAAGAAGTCGGTGATAAGAAGGTTATCTTAGGTCTTTCTGGTGGGGTTGATTCCAGTGTTACCGCCGTTTTGATTCATAAGGCAATTGGCGATCAACTTACTTGTATCTTTGTTGACCACGGATTGTTACGGAAGAACGAAGCTGACCAAGTGATGGATGCGTTGAGTCGCGACCTTGGTGTTAACATTATTAAGGTTGACGCAGCAGATCGCTTCTTAGGTAAGCTTGAAGGTGTTACCGATCCAGAACAAAAGCGGAAGATTATCGGTAAGGAATTTATCGAAGTCTTTAACGAAGAGGCCAAGAAGATTAAAGATGCTGATTTCTTAGCTCAAGGTACGCTTTATACGGACGTAATTGAATCTGGAACAGACACCGCCCAGACAATTAAGTCTCACCATAACGTTGGTGGTTTGCCAAAGAAGCTCGGTTTCAAGTTAATTGAACCATTACGCAAGCTCTTTAAGGATGAAACCCGTGAACTCGGTGAAAAACTTGGAATTCCACATGAATTAGTATGGCGTCAACCATTCCCAGGTCCAGGTCTTGGAATTCGTGTTATTGGTGAAATTACTCCTGAAAAGCTTGAAATTGTTCGTGAAAGTGATGCAATCCTTCGTGAAGAAATCAAAAAAGCAGGTCTTGATGAAAAAATTTGGCAATACTTTACTGTCTTACCAGGTATTCGTTCAGTTGGTGTCATGGGTGATGGCCGGACATATGACTATGCAGTTGCTATCCGGGCCGTTACCTCAATTGATGGGATGACAGCCGATTTCGCTAAGATTCCATGGGATATTCTTCAAAAGATCTCAGTCCGAATCGTAAATGAAGTCGACCACGTTAACCGCATTCTTTATGATGTTACGAGTAAGCCACCTTCGACGATCGAGTACGAATAATTTAATAGAACAATATGAATTGGGAATCCTAATTTGACGGCATTTGTAGAGGCTAGATCTTAGTAGAAAATACAGGTTTAAGTAAAGTTGTCTACCGTTTTTCTACTGTGATTCTATTTCGATGATTAGGTAACACAAAAGGAACTAGAGCATGTTTACTGCGACTAGTTCCTTTATTTTTCTACTAGAATAGTATTTATTAACGTGACTACCTTGTCTTTAAATAGCTAGGCAGTCATTTTTTGTTTCTTTTTGGTGATTCAAAAAGAAATTGTTGGTCCAGTTGGCAAGTACAGCTGGTCGGTGTTGTTACTTATGACGAAAACATAAGTAAATCAGATGTGAAATCTCGAAATGACCTTGAATGCAATCTCAAGGTACTCATTTTCGAATGTAATATCTGATCGCTCGGCGGGGTGAAGGGGAGCTAGCAAGGCCCCCCTCCAAGCATTAGTTACGTATTACAAACTTGTTTGATATTACGAACTTAATTGCTTGCAAGTTCGTTTGTTCTTGTATTATAATATAGTTGAATAATTGGTCTAGACCAATACAAAAAACAAACGAACCCGACGAAATGAGGAATTTAGTCAGTCGTTGTCACGAGCACGTGAAGACTGAAAATTTCTTTTGCCGTCAGGCAAACTGAGGAGGTCAAGAATGGATGGAACCATTAAAGAATAAATTGATTCAAGCCCGATTAAGTGAAAATGAACTTGCGGACTTTGAAGAAGTGAAACGTGAATTTGGCGTTGCGGGCAACTCTAAAGCAATGCGGCAAATGATTCAGGATGAAAAGATGCTAATGAAAGCTAAGAATGACTGGCATAACGACAACCGTGATGCTGTAACGGCCTTAGTACAACAACTGAATGACCAAGGACGGTTACCACTAGTTCAAGCACTGTACGGATTGACGAACACTAAATCGTCATCAGAGTTGTCTATTGTGCGTGATCAATATGCCGATATTCAGCAACAGCTCCAAGCTATTATGTATACAATTACGAAATCGGGGAATAATCTTAACCAGATTGCGCATGTTTTGAATGCTGCAAAGCAACAAGCCGAACAAGAAGATGACGATTTAACCGATGACGACTTATGGCGGTGGGTTGCTAAGCAGCTAGTCGAAAATAGTCGTGTTTTGGTTGAATTGCAACAAGAGATCATCAACCTTAAGAATGACACTGGATCGTCAAATCAGAAAGCTGGTGGCACCGTTGTCAGTCCTGGAAACTCACTCATGTCGTAGTAGTTACGGCAGGCTACAGTATTTGTTCCAAGAACCGCCACATAGTTACCAAAAGACGTCGCAGCGGGTGCTAGCAAGTACGGGATTTAACATTAAACTGTTGCATAACCCTAATGGCGATATTTCGGCAACGCAAAATGGCGTGTACTTGGAAAAACAATTTAAGGCTAACCTAAAAAGAGCCCACAATCCCAAACGAAAGTATCAAGCGCAAACTTTAATTATTTCTTTCTCAGAAGATGAATTTGACACTTCAGATCTTAACCTACAAGCTAAACAAGCATTGGTGCTGGTTCAGCACTTTATTCATCAGCATTTTGCCGATGCACAGTCTATAATTGCAATTCAAGCAGACAGCGAAGGTGGAAAACTACACGCACATGTTGTTTTTAATACCATCAAGTCAAATGGTCGAACAATTCCAACTAATCGTTTCAACATACATAAACTACGATCCAGCTTTGACCGTGAAATGATCAATAACTACCAATTTGTTACAGGTCACAGATGGACTAATCCAATACATAACCAACAAGAAAGACAAGATGTTAATAATTTAACAACACGATCTGAATGGCAACAGAATTTAAAGAAGATAATCGCACAAGTTAGGTGCGAAGTAAACTCACTTAAGGAGTTTATCCGGCGCTTAAACGATGCTGGAATAACCGTGACTGAACGCCAGAAGGGAAGCGCCTGGACTTACCATCAAACAGTTCATGGTAAGTCATACAAAGTTCGTGACTTTTATCAACGAGTAGATAAACAAAATGGTGAAGTTTTGTCAACTCGCGGTTTGGGCCAAACGTTTACTAAAAGTTATTTAACAGGTTACTTTAAGCAGAAAGAAGTGGAGGAAGATACTAATGAACGACGACAATCAAAAGATGAAGAATTCGAAAAAATCAAAACGATGGCAAGAGATGCTCGAATCAGAACTGCTAGACAACAGCGACTCAACCAACTCAACCGACAACGAAGTGAAGCCGCCAAGGCTGAAGAGCAGAAACAGAGATCTCGCGGAAAAGCTAGACTATCTCATCGACGAGTCAGCAAAGCAAGGCGACGTCAATCGAGTGTCGAAGAACGTCGACAGCTTGAGCAACAAGCTCGACGAAAGCAAGCAAACACTAAAAGAACAGCTGAAGGACCAGAGCTCTAAAGTGGTTAAAGCAGTAGCTGATGCCCGAGCCATTGGTTATTCAGATGGGCTGGTCGGCCGTGTTGACGCGATGGACCAGAAAATTAGTGGGCTTGAGGCTGATATTAACTTACGCGAACAGAACTTGGATCAGAAGACCCAAGAATGTATTGCTAAAGTAGCCGACTTGGACCAAGCTAGTAAATATTTGGAGAATTATACTCAAGCAGTTAATAATCGGTTAGTACCAACGATGCGTAACTTAATCTTGGCTATGCGTAACGGGATTACTCACCATACAGAAGAAGTTACTAATGACGTTTACCAGCAACTAAAGAAGGATACAGGATTATCGGTTGATGAAATTATCAAGACGGCCGTGAGCCAAGACTTTACCAAAGAACGTGAGAGTGCTGAAGAAGCCAGTGCAAGTGCAAAACTTAGCGCCAAAGCTAGTCAACAATCAGTGAGACAAATTGCTACCATGCTAGAAAATTTTATGACCTTCCTTGTTATGTTTGGCATTGAATTAGTTATCTTGGTGGCAGTTGTAGCTGTTACGCCTGGATGGCAAAAGTTGATAGTAGCACCACTTGGCATAATTATTTGTGGAGTAATGGATTGGAAAATTTATAAGAAGGGAGATTGGGATTAATGTCATTTGATGTTAGCTTAATGAGTGATGAGCAGCTTGATGAACTGCTTGAAAAGCCAAAGAAAATTCCAACATGGAGAGTTGTGAACACTCAAACTGCCCGCGAAAAGAAACGCGTTCGACAGCTTGAACTACATAATAAGCAATTAGAAGCAGCACGGCTATATCAGAAGAAGCGACAACGAGCGCGGTTGTTAGCAGCAAAACGGAAAGAAGAGTTACAACAGCAGAAGCAAGTAAACCGAAATAAGAGGGCAAAAGCAACTAAGGAAAAGGACGGCGGCTTGGAATTATAGTCATGCTTTAAAGCAGAAAACCGCCTAGCCCTAAAGCTAGACGGTCGTCAAAGTCGCTAAACCATGCTATAATATAAGCGTAATCAGAATATATTATATTCAACAAT
>NZ_LN887499.1:0-178 GCF_036621895.1 Limosilactobacillus reuteri subsp. porcinus | reverse complement strand
TATTCTTCAGCAGTCGTTGAATTCATCGTATAACTTCCACTAGCATTACCTGTGACTGAATCCTCATTAAATAATCGGTCATAAAGTTCATTTCGTATCTTATCAGGATTTTGTTTGGTAAACGAGACAAACGATGTTATTAATTACATTAATGAGGAACTAGATATTGATATCGTAA
>NZ_LN887498.1:0-3565 GCF_036621895.1 Limosilactobacillus reuteri subsp. porcinus | reverse complement strand
AAGCCAGCGCCTTGAGACGCCGGCTTTTATTATCGGCTTATAGCCGATGTGCAAACCACCCGTTTGACGGGTGGTTATGATTAATTATTATTTTGTATAATTTGTAGCTTAGGCGGACGATATTGGTTTACGAATCCATCTAAGGATGCAGATCGAGCCAATTTTCCGCTTTTAAATGCGTTTATTAAAGTATTATAGTCAAAATTTGGAATCATTAGGCCGTAATCAGAATCTTCGGTGTTAAAAACGACTGCGGTAGCCGTTTCTGATACGCCTAGATCACTTGCGATTTTTTGATCTTGACGGAAAGCCTGCTTGGCAAGTTGACTTTGCCGATCCTCAAAAAACATTTCTAAGTCAAGGTGTGAATCATGTGCAATTTTATTAATTAATTCATCGTTGTAATCCAAGCCTTGGTTAATCAGTGCGGATTGTAATTGTAATAGATAATGCCGTCCACGTTTTCGTCCTTGGAAGAGGGCTGCTTTATAATCTAATATTACTTGGTTAAGGGTTTTTGATACTTGTTGTCTTATAGCAAGATCATGGGGATTAAGATGATAATATTTAAGTGTGCTATCGATCGTTTTCATATTGAATAGTGGTACAAATTGATAACTAATTTTTGTATTTAAATCACGATCAATTTTTAACACGTCTTTTTCACACCGTAAACAGCGCATTCCTAATGGATTCACAAAAAGATGAAGTTCGAGCATAATTAACCCCTCCGATCATTTGTATACTCAAAATCCTAATCCTGTGAACATAATTATTTTTGCAAATATCTAACTATTTGTAAAGAATTTAGTTTTAAGATAATTACAAGAGTTATTATTATAAATGTGCTAAAATATACGGAGATTTAACAGGAGGCTGAATTATGATTGAAGATTGGCAGCATTTTTTATTGCCATATCAGCAGGCCGTAAATGAACTAAAAGTCAAATTACGGGGGATGCGAAAGCAATTTCAAGACCAAACGCAACATTCTCCGATTGAATTTGTAACTGGACGAGTAAAGCCAGTTGATAGTATTAAAGAAAAAATGATTAGACGACATGTGCAAGAGGACCGCCTTGAGCAAGATATGCAAGATATTGCCGGTTTACGGATCATGTGTCAATTTGTAGAAGACATTTATAAGGTAGTTGACTTATTACGGCAGCGAAGTGATATGACTATTTTAGAGGAACGAGATTACGTCACCAACGTTAAACCGAGTGGATATCGTTCATATCATATTGTTATTGAATATCCGGTCCAATTGATTACTGGAGAAAAAAGAATATTAGCTGAAATTCAGGTGCGAACCCTTGCGATGAACTTTTGGGCAACGGTAGAACATTCCTTAAATTATAAATATCAAGGTGAGTTTCCTGAGGAGCTATCTGCAAGGTTGCAAAGAGCCGCAGAGGCAGCATTTAAGCTTGATAATGAAATGTCAGAGATTCGAGAAGAAATAAAGGAAGCACAGACATTGTTTTCTAAGCGGAGGTCAACTAATTCTATTAATGAAGATGAGTTAAAGGAGTAAGTTATGAGAATTGGAATATATAATAATGAAACAGCAGAATCTCAACGAGTGACAAAGGTTTTAAAAACCGAAATGAAACGGGCGGGTTTAACTTATGTCGAAAAAAATCCAGAAGTTGTAATAACAATCGGTGGTGATGGCACTTTGTTATCAGCTTTTCATCATTATCAAAAAGATTTAAATAATATTCGCTTTGTTGGAATTCATACTGGGCACTTAGGATTTTATACGGATTGGCGGAGTTTTGAAATTGATGATTTAGTTGATAGTTTAGTAAAAGATAGCGGACAGGCAGTTTCCTATCCCTTACTCGCGATGAAGGCTACCTATTCTGATGGGCAGATAGAGAATTATATTGCACTTAATGAATCAACAATTCGGAATGTTACACGAACAATGGTATGTGATGTGTTTATTAATAATCATCTGTTTGAAAACTTTCGGGGGGATGGTTTATGTATTTCGACGCCAACTGGTTCAACTGCTTATAATAAATCGGTCGGTGGTGCCATTGTCGATCCAAATAGTGTTGGCTTTCAGTTAGCTGAAATGGCTTCACTTAACAACCGGGTTTTTCGGACCCTAGGCTCACCGATTATTTTTGGTGCTGATGCTGAGTTAATCTTGCGTTTGCGTGATGAAAATGGTCATGTGCTTACATGCGATCGTGATCAATGGATGCTTAAAAGCGAGAAAGAACGGTATCTGACTGAATTATCTTATAGAGTATCCAAGCAACGAATATATTTTGCTCAATATCGGCATAATAATTTCTGGAATCGAGTAAAAGATTCATTTATTGGTGGAGTGCATTAATGGAATTTAATTGGATATACGATCATCGCACACCACGGAAATTACGATCGGCATTAAAAATGTATGGGGTTTCTTCTTCGTTATTAAAAGTAGCCATATACCATGGAGGAAAAATGCAAATAAACGGGGTAGATAAGTGGGCCGTTGATACTGTTAATTACCACGATAAGGTAACCTTAATTCTCCCTCCAGAAACTGCTAATGATAATGTGGATGTCAGTGAGGCACCTATCGATATTATTTATGAAGACCAGGATTTTTTAATAATGAATAAACCAGCAGGAGTAGCGACAGTTCCAGCTCATAACGTTCCGGTAGCCGATAGTTTGGTGAATCGGGTAAAAGGCTACTATAAGCGCCAAAACTATGAAAATCAGGTTACCCATGTTGCGACACGTTTAGACCGTGACACCAGCGGCTTAGTTGTTTTTCCTAAACACCGATTTGCTCACGCTATCCTCGATGAACAGTTAAAAAAACATTTAGTTAAGAAAAACTATCTTGCTCTAATTAAAGGAAAGGTTCCTGCAGAGCATGGTTATATTGATGCGCCGATTCAACGCGATCCCAATTCATTTGTAAAAAGAATGGTAGGGAAAGAAGGGAAAGCATCTGTAACTGAATACTGGCGCCAAGAATGTAATGTTCAAGCAAGCCTTATCAAAATTAGGTTGCATACAGGTCGGACACACCAAATTCGCGTTCATTTTGCTAGTCTTGGTTTTCCATTAATTGGCGATAAAATGTATGGTGAAGAATCAGGACTGATTGCTAGACAAGCGCTCCATTGTTATTGGCTAAGCTTTTATAGTCCATTTAAAGGTGAAAATATTATTGTTTCGGCACCATTGCCAAGTGATTTCAAAAATGCTAAAGATGATCTTTTAAGTACAAAAAATTATTAGTAATTGAACTAATTAATAGAAAATTACCAGGAGATAAAATTAATTTGCTTACTGGTAATTTTTTTATAAAAAAGTATTGCAAACAATAAAAATATAGGGTAAAATGTAATTCCTGTCATCAATAAGGCATGAATAAATGATCATATCTATTAAGATTAAATATGGTTGTAAAGTCAATGATTTTTGAAATATATTATAAAAAACTGTTGACATCTACTTGATGACATGATACATTAATAGAGTTGCTGATTGAGTTATCAATCAAAAGGAATTCGAAATTGATTAGAATTTCTTCTTGACAAGCTAA
>NZ_LN887497.1:0-9422 GCF_036621895.1 Limosilactobacillus reuteri subsp. porcinus | reverse complement strand
AATTTAAAATCCGGACTACGATTTTTGATCGATCAAAAATCATAGTCCGGATTTTACTGTTAGAGAACCAAGAATTAATAGTTAATTCCCAGCCCCTTATTACTTAGCGTAACGTGCTGAGAGACGTGACTTGTCACGTGCAGCCTTGTTAGCCTTGATAAGGCCCTTAGAGTGGGCACGGTCAATTGCTGAGATAGCAGCCTTGTATAAGTCGTCAAGGTTATCTGCGCCAGCAAGCTTTGCCTTATCGAACTTCTTAATAGCAGTCCGCATTTGGCTTAATTGTGAAGCGTTACGTGCTTCAGCTTTTTCACTAGTACGAACACGTTCAATTGCTGATTTGATAATTGGCATGAGTTTCACCTCCGTTACCCGATTTTCAGTTGACCAGAATTTTCAACATTTGTCATTATACAAAAGACTAGCGAGCAATGCAATAGCTAACGACGATCAAGTCAAAATTTCATAGAAATAGTTGCAATATTAGTAAATTTTATGTATATTTATATAGGTTACTTCAAACAAGTAATTAATTGCCTCTTCTCAGTTTAACGATCCTCACCGACGTTATACTTAGATCTTAGGCGCATTAATATTGAAAGGTGGGAAAATAGCATGGCTATTTCAAAAGAACGTAAAGATCAAATTATTAAGGAATTCGCAACTCACGAAGGAGATACTGGTTCTACTCAAGTTCAAGTTGCTGTTTTAACTGCTGACATCAACGAATTGAACGATCACCTTCGCACACACAAGCACGATTACCATTCACAACGTGGTTTAATGAAGAAGATTGGTCACCGTCGTAACTTATTAGCTTACTTACGTCGGACCGATTTACCTGCTTACCGTGAACTTATCCAAAAGTTAGGTTTACGTCGGTAATATTTTATTATCAAAGCACTTTGCCTTCTACTTGGAGGCAAGGTGTTTTTTGTTTTTACTCCATTATTTTCACTGATTGTGGTAAGATATTTATAACTATAATGAACGATATAAAATTCTTATCGCTACATATTGTAATCGATAAGGGGTTCAAAACTAAATATTAAAGGAGCCAAATCAATGGATAATAATATTAAAATTATTCCTTTTGGTGGTGTACGCGAAAATGGTAAAAATATGTACGCCGTTGAGATTGAAGACCAAATTTTCATTTTGGATACGGGGTTAAAATATCCTGAGAATGAATTAATGGGAATTGATGTTGTCATTCCTGACTGGGAATATCTTCGTGAACATAAGGACAAGATAGTTGGGGTATTCTTAACACACGGACATGCAGATTCAATTGGAGCACTCCCGTATTTCTTGATGGACTTTAATGTTCCGGTATTTGGAAGCGAGATGACGATTGCCTTAGCAAAGCTGGCAGTTAAAAACCATAAGGAAGTTAAGAAGTTTAATGATTTTCATGTTGTTGATGCGTCAACAGCAATTGATTTTAATGATGTTACAGTTTCATTCTTCCAGACGACCCATACTATTCCTGAAACTTTAGGGGTTGTTTTAGAAACTAAAGCAGGAAATATTGTTTACACTGGTGATTTTAAATTCGATCAGACAGCTAAAAAGGGTTATCAAACAGACCTTGCTCGTTTAGCGGAAATTGGATCACAAGGTGTATTAGCACTTTTAAGTGATTCTGCTGGGGCCGGAATTACGGGTGCGTCTGCTCGTGAACAAGATATTGGAGACTATATTAAAGAAACTTTTAAATATCAAAACGGTCGGATTATTGTTGCTAGTGTAGCTTCAAATATTATGCGTGTACAGCAGATTATCAATGCTGCTGTAGCCGTTGGCCGGAAGATTGTTTTATCTGGAAAAGACATTGAACAAATTATTGATACAGCAATGTCTTTGGGAAAGTTACACTTACCAGATGACTTATTTATTAGTCGCAAGGAAGCAGAAAAACTCGAACCAAACCAAGTTGTTATTTTAGAAACTGGTAAAATGGGTGAACCGATTAAGTCATTACAGCAAATTGCAAACGGCGATAATCCTAATTTACAATTAACGAGTACCGATCTTGTCTTTGTTACTACTACTCCTTCTTATGCGCAGGAGACTGAGGTACAAAAGACAAAAGATATGATTTATCGTACGGGAGCAGAGGTTAAATTTATTTCTGATGATTTGAATCCTTCTGGACATGCTAACCAAAATGATGAACAATTAATGTTGAATTTCATGAAACCCAAGTTCTTCATTCCAATTCAAGGTGAATACCGTCTGTTAGATCGTCATGCGGAATTAGCAGAAGAAGTAGGAGTTCCAAAAGAAAATATCTTCCTCGTTAATAAGGGTGATGTTCTGACTTACAAAAATGGTAAATTCCATGTTGGAGAACATATTGATGTAAGTAATACTATGATTGACGGAACAGGTGTCGGTGATATCGGTAATATTGTTTTACGAGATCGGCGCGTCCTATCAGAGGATGGGATTTTTGTTGTGGTGGCAACTATTGATCGGAAAAAGAAAAAGATCGTTGCTCGACCACAAATTACGTCACGAGGATTCGTGTTTGTAAAGACTAACCGTCAACTAATGCAACAGAGTGCTGACTTAGTTGAAAAGATTGTTCAAGAAAATCTAGATCAAAAGGAATTTGATTGGAGTCACTTGAAACAAGATGTTCGCGATAAATTAAACCGATTCTTGTTTGATCAAACTAAACGGCATCCAGTTATTTTGCCAGTTATTATGGAGATTAATCAACATCAAAAGAAGATTAAAAACAATGTTGAGAAGAAAGAAGAGAAATCTGCGAAGTCATGTTCAACGAAAGAACATCATCGTGGTCGTGGTAAAAAACGAATGGCAAAAGAAAAGAAGTAGCTGTTTAATATAAGTAATGTGAAGGGAGGCTGGGAGAAAACTTTCGTTTTTCTCCCAGCCTCAACTGCTTTTATGAACAATTGTATAAAGTAATGAAATAAAAAAGGGTGATAAAAATGAATGAAACCCAACAAGATCAATATCTCCAGGCTCAAAAATTAATTGCTGAAGAAAAATGGCAAGAAGCTAGTAATATTCTGGAAGATCTTATAAACGAGGTTGATGATTCAGAAATCGGTCGATTGACGATAATCGCTCTGTATCATTCTCAACAATATACCAGGGCTTGTACTTACTTGTTTGAGTATTTAGAAGTAATGTTTGATAGCTTGGCAGATGCTCAAATTGCCATTAAAATTTTGTGTCAAAATGAATTATTTGTTTTAGCAAGACAGGTGATTAGTAGTCTTTCGCAATGGCAGGAAGATTTGCTGACAATTGTTACAATGGGGGAGGAAAAATCTCGTCAAGAGTACCAGGAGACATTACAAACACGTTTGCGAGACTTTTATCATTTAGGAGATTACTCCCTTGAAGAGCAGCAAAGTAGGCTGCAGGCGGCTTTTAAACTTCCTTTAAATGAATTTATTACAGGCGCTAAATTCCTGCTTCGTGATCCCTACACTCATCCACTGGTAAAGTCTAGTTTGGTTGAGCTGCTTAGTAAGTTACAAGTTGCAGATCCGGTTACTGTTTATTGGCTAGATAAGAAAGAATATACAGTTGTGCCAGCTGATATTCAGCCTTTAAATTTATTGCCAGTCGTTAGTGAAGGTAAGAGATTAATTACAGAAAAGTGTGGAAATCAAAACCCGCAGACAGAAAAGATGGCAATTCAAGAATTTCAATTACAGGTAATGTTCTTATATCCGCGAATTAATCAAATTATTAAAGATATTGATGAATGGACAGATGTTTTAATCGCTAGAATAGAAGGAAAGAAAGTCGCAACAAATACAGTTTCTAGTACCTGGCAGGAACGACTAGGTAAGCAGATTGACGAATTAATAGAAAAACATTAGTCAAATACATTTACAAATGAACAGATAGTTGATATTATATTTAAGAATTCTTCTTCAGAGCCTAAGATTAAAGCTTTCAATTGGCGAAAAGAAGTTGTACAATATGTATAAAGGTATGTCAGTCATCAAATTAGATGATCTGGCATTATACTTGTAAATTATCAGGAGGTTTTCATTAATGGCTGAAAAAGAACATTATGAACGTACAAAACCCCACGTTAACATTGGTACTATTGGCCACGTTGACCACGGGAAGACTACTTTAACTGCTGCTATTACAAAGGTATTGGCAGCCAAAGGTTTAGCAAAGGCAGAAGATTACGCTGATATTGATGCTGCTCCAGAAGAAAAGGAACGTGGTATCACTATCAACACTGCCCACGTTGAATACGAAACTGAAAAGCGTCACTACGCACACATCGATGCCCCTGGACACGCTGACTACGTTAAGAACATGATCACTGGTGCTGCACAAATGGATGGTGCTATCCTTGTTGTTGCTGCTACTGATGGTCCTATGCCACAAACTCGTGAACACATTCTTCTTGCTCGTCAGGTTGGTGTTCAATACATCGTTGTATTCTTGAACAAGACTGACTTAGTTGACGATGATGAATTAGTTGACTTAGTTGAAATGGAAGTTCGTGACTTACTTAGCGAATACGATTTCCCTGGTGACGATGTTCCAGTTGTTCGTGGATCTGCTCTTAAGGCACTTGAAGGTGACCCAGAACAAGAAAAAGTTATCCTTCACTTAATGGATGTTATTGATGACTACATCCCAACTCCAAAGCGTCCTACTGACAAGCCATTCATGATGCCTGTCGAAGACGTATTTACTATCACTGGTCGTGGTACTGTTGCTTCTGGTCGTATTGACCGTGGTACTGTTAAGGTCGGTGACGAAGTTGAAATCGTTGGTTTAACTGAAGACGTTCTTAAGTCAACTGTTACTGGTTTGGAAATGTTCCACAAGACTCTTGATCTTGGTGAAGCCGGTGATAACGTTGGTGTACTTCTTCGTGGTATTTCACACGACCAAATCCAACGTGGTCAAGTTTTGGCTGAACCAGGTTCAATCCAAACTCACAAAAACTTCAAGGGTGAAGTTTACGTTATGACTAAGGAAGAAGGGGGACGTCACACTCCATTCTTCTCAAACTACCGTCCACAATTCTACTTCCACACAACTGATGTTACTGGTACTATCGAATTACCAGATGGTGTAGAAATGGTTATGCCTGGTGATAACGTTACATTTACTGTTAACTTACAAAAACCAGTTGCTCTTGAAAAGGGTCTTAAGTTCACTATTCGTGAAGGTGGACACACTGTTGGTGCCGGTGTTGTATCCGACATCTTAGACTAATTTTTGAGTACAGATGTGCTGAAAGGCTTGGGGAAACCCAAGTCTTTTTTCTTTAATAAAAATATTTGAAAATAACTTGGGGATCAGCCGTCAATAAGTTGCAATTACTGGTCTCCTACGGTAAACTAATATAGTATGTAAAGACTAGTTATAAATATTAATTAGTCAAATTGATTTGTTATTGGAGGAAATAAAATGTCAGCAAAATGGGAACGCGATAGCGATGCCAGCAAAGGTACATTGACATTTGAAATTGATGTCGACACTATTAACAAGGGAATTGACGAAGCTTTCGTTGAGACTCGTAAAAAGATCACTGTTCCGGGCTTCCGGAAGGGTCGTGTCCCTCGTCAAATCTTTAACCAAATGTACGGTGAAGAATCATTGTATCAAGATGCCTTAAACAAGGTATTACCTGATGCATATAACGAAGCAGTAAAGGAAACTAACATTCAACCTGTAGATCAACCTAAGATTGATATTAAGAGCATGGAAAAGGGTCAATCATGGGTATTAACTGCTGAAGTTGACGTTATGCCAGAAGTTAAATTAGGTGAATACAAGGGTATGGAAGTTCCTGCTCAAGACACCACTGTTACTGATGCTGATGTTGATGATGCACTTGAAACTAAGCGTCAACAACAAGCTGAACTTGTATTAAAAGAAGATAAGCCAGCCGAAAAGGGCGACACTGTCGTTATTGATTACAAGGGTAGCGTTGACGGTGAAGAATTTGATGGCGGTTCAGCTGAAAACTACTCACTAGAATTAGGTTCAGGCTCATTTATTCCAGGTTTTGAAGATCAATTAATCGGTCACAACGCTGATGAAGATGTTGATGTAAATGTTACCTTCCCAGAAGATTACCACGCTAAGAATCTTGCTGGCAAGGATGCACTTTTCAAGGTTAAGATTCACGAAATCAAGGAAAAGCAATTACCAGAACTTGACGATGATTTCGCTAAGGATGTTGACGAAGATGTTGATACTTTAGCTGAATTAAAGGAAAAGACTAAGAAGCAACTTCAAGAAGAAAAGGATAACCAAGCTAAGGCTGCTATTGAAGATGCTGCTATCAATAAGGCTGTTGCTAATGCAGAAATCCAAGATATTCCACAAGCAATGTTGGATGATGACACTAACCGTCAAATGCAACAATACTTAGCAGGAATGCAACAACAAGGTATCAGTCCTCAAATGTACTTCCAAATTACTGGTACAAAGGAAGAAGATTTGAAGAAGCAATTTGCTAATGATGCTGCTCAACGTGTAAAGACTAACCTTGTCTTAGAAGCAATTGTTGACGATGCTAACTTAGATGCTACTGATGAAGAAATTGCTAAAGAAATTTCTGACCTTGCAAAGCAATACGGTATGGAAGAAGATGCTGTTAAGAAGGCATTATCTAAAGACATGTTAATGCATGATATTAAGATCCGTAAGGCTGTTGACTTAGTTGCTGATTCAGCAAAGCAAGTTAAGGATGACGAAAAGTCTGACAAGTAATTTGTTAAATAATTACTAATCAATGAGGCTGGAAGAAAACAGTAGTTTTCTTCCAGCCTCGCTATTTTAATCAAATATTAGTAAGATAAAGTAGAAAATAATTTACTGAGTAATTTAGTCGAAATTAAACAGTAATTTTGTTATTATGTTTTAATAAGTCTTAGAGGAGGTTCATTTATGTTTGAAGATACCACTGGTATGGATTCAGTTCACTGTTCATTTTGTGGAAAGTCCCAAGATGAAGTGAAAAAAATTGTTGCTGGTCCTGGCGTCTATATTTGTAACGAATGTGTTGACCTTTGTAAACAAATTATTGATCAGGAACTAGCAGAAGATGAAGCTAAAAAAGCTTTCCGTGTGCCAACTCCAGGAGAGATTGTTAACGAACTGGATGACTATGTAATCGGTCAAGGTGATGCTAAAAAAACATTAGCAGTTGCTGTTTATAACCACTATAAGCGGGTTAATGCAATGATGAGTGGCGATAATAATGATACAGAACTTCAAAAGAGCAACATTGCCGTAATTGGTCCAACTGGTTCTGGGAAAACCTATCTTGCCCAATCACTTGCGCGAATTCTAAATGTTCCGTTTGCAATTGCAGATGCTACAACTTTAACTGAAGCTGGATACGTTGGTGAAGACGTTGAAAATATTATCCTTAAATTACTTCAGGCTGCTGACTTTGATGTAGAACGTGCTGAAAAAGGAATCATTTACATTGATGAAATTGATAAAATCGCAAAGAAGAGTGAAAATGTATCAATTACGCGTGATGTTTCTGGAGAAGGGGTTCAACAAGCTCTTTTAAAGATTCTTGAAGGAACAATTGCTAATGTACCACCTCAGGGAGGACGTAAGCATCCACAGCAAGAATTTATCCAAGTTGATACAAAGAATATCCTCTTTATTGTTGGGGGAGCCTTTGATGGAATCGAAACAATTGTTAAGGAACGACTCGGTGATAAGACAATTGGATTTGGAACAGACTCACGAGAAGCTGAAGAGGTTACGGATAAAAATATTTTGCAACATGTTATCCCAGAAGACCTTCTTAAGTTTGGCTTGATTCCAGAATTTATTGGACGATTACCAGTGATGACTGCTCTTGAAAAACTTGATGAAGATGACCTTGTTCGAATCCTTACTGAGCCAAAGAATGCATTAGTTAAGCAATATCAAGAGTTAATTCGCCTTGATGGAAGTAAGTTGACCTTTACTGATGGTGCATTACGAGCAATGGCACAACTAGCAATCAAGCGAAATACAGGTGCTCGTGGTCTCCGTTCGATTATTGAAGATGTAATGCGGGATGTAATGTTTGACTTGCCAAGTCGTAAAGATGTAGAAAAGGTAATTATTGATAAACGATGTGTAACGCAACATACAGAACCTCGTTACGTTTTAAAGAATGAAAAAGCTTCTTAATGAAATGAGGTAAGCAAATGGAAGTTTACAATGTAGATTTAACAATCAGTGCCGTAAGTGATGAACAATATCCTAAAACAAATATTCCAGAAATTGCTTTAGTTGGTCGTTCAAATGTTGGGAAGTCATCGTTGACAAATGTCTTAATCAACCGGCGCAATTTTGCTCATACGTCTAGTCAGCCAGGTAAAACCCAGACGTTAAATTTCTATGACGTTGAGGATAAGGTATATTTTGTCGATGTTCCAGGATATGGGTATGCCAAAGTCTCGAAAAAAGAGCGAGAACGATTTGGAAAAATGATCGAACAATACTTAACCCAACGTGAACAATTACGCGGAGTTATTCAATTAGTTGATGCACGGCATGAACCCACCCCTGATGATGTAAATATGTATAATTGGTTACAATATTATAATATTCCAACATTAATCGTAGGGACAAAGATTGATAAGGTAAAACGAAGTGCATGGAATCGCCAACTGAGCCTTATCAAAAAGACCCTTGATGTTGAGAGTTCAATACCGATTATTCTATTTTCAGCTACAGAGAAAAAGGGTAAAGATGATGTTTGGCAGTGGATTGAAGAGCGAATGGGGAAGAACTAAGTTGGATTTTAATGAATACCAAAATGCAGCAAAACGAACCTTATATGGGAATGAACAAGTTTTAACAAATTGTGCATTAGGATTAGCTGGTGAGTCAGGACAAGTCGTTGATTTAGTAAAAAACTATACTTTTCGTAGTCGAAAATTAGATCGTAAGGAACTAATCCACGAAATGGGTGATGTCTTATGGTATTTATCTCAAATTGCAGAATGGGCCGATATTCCATTTGAAGAGGTTGCCAAAGCAAATATTGAGGAATTAAATCAGCGCTATCCGACTGGTTTTAAAAAGCAAGATTAAAAATAGAGAGTGGAAATAGCCTTCTCGACAAGGCGGTTGGCTAAGCTAGGGCGATGATTAGCACGGCACGGGCTGATTATCGTTTGTACTTAGACTCGAGCCTTGTGGCGACGCGAAGTTAGTTCCACGTTACTATTGTTCATAAAAGTAATGGAGGCTGGGAGAAAACTTTTGTTTTCTCCCAGCCTCCTTTGCATGTGCGCCCGGCATGGGTATTAGCTAGGCGGTGAGAGTCCGCTATGGGCCGTAGTAGTCGGAACCATGAGCTGAGGACAAGGGTGTCCACTGTGAGGTGGAATCTGAAGGAAGTCTAAGGCAAAGTACTGCACCGATGAACAAGA
>NZ_LN887496.1:0-33666 GCF_036621895.1 Limosilactobacillus reuteri subsp. porcinus | reverse complement strand
TGAGTGCTTTCAAGTTTCAGTTGTATAAGGTAAGTAAAATAAACTTTCTTACATCTAATGGATTAAAAAAACTTTTTAAATTTAATTATTTGTATTGACATTCTCATAAAAGACTTATAAGCTATGTATAAATCGAAGAGGCGCAACCGACACTAGTAAACTAATTTAGTCCGCCAAGACATTGAGGTTAGTTGAACAGGGAAGTTGCCGAAGCGCTTAGTTTGGCACATTAAGTAGCTGGGTCGTAGTTGAATAAGCTACGGACTGTCGCAGGACAATAAGAGCCTGCGTTGCGCTATCGACAAATCAGAATGGATAAGTGAATTCCACTGTTTGTTTGCGCAGACAGTGGATTTTTTATAGCCTCTTTACTACAAATCTCATGGAGGAATTACAAATGAACGAACAGATTACTGATCAACAATTAAATGCCGCTGGTCATCTAACGATTGGGGGATGTGATGCGGTTGACTTAGCTCATCAGTTTGGTACCCCGTTAGTTGTTTATGATGTTCAACAGATTCGCCAACAGATTCGAGCATTTAAGCGGGTTTTTGAAGAAAATAATGTTGATTATGCGGTTAGCTATGCTAGTAAAGCTTTTTCAGCAATCGCAATGTATCAAGTAGTTGCTGCAGAAGGTGCGCATGTTGATGTTGTTTCTGGTGGTGAATTATATACGGCAATCAAAGCCGGCTTTCCAATGGCTGATGTTAGTTTTCACGGAAACAATAAATCACGGGAAGAATTGGAAATGGCAATTGACCATCACGTGGGAACAATCATGATTGATAACTTCCATGAGATTGAATTGCTAGCAGACGTTTTGGAGAAGCTTGATGCACATGTTGATGTAATGTTGCGAATTACTCCTGGAATTTCTGCTCATACAAATAAGTACATTCAAACTGGTCAGGTTGACAGTAAGTTTGGGTTTGACCTTCAATCAGGACAGGCAGATGAGGCGTTAGCAAAAGTCCTCGAGAATCCCCGGATGCAAATGAAAGGGTTGCATGCCCATATTGGTTCACAGATTTTTGAGCTTGCGGGATTTGAGGGGGTAGCTAAGAAGTTGGTTGAAGTTGCTGCCCACTGGCAAGAAAAATTTAACTATCAAGCTGCTGTGATCAATGTTGGGGGCGGTTTTGGAATTCGTTATGTAAAAGATGATACACCACTTGCTCCAGAAGAATTTGTGGCAGCAATTATTAAGGCAATTAAAGCTGAAATTAAAGAAATAAATCTTGCTATGCCAGCGATCTGGATAGAACCCGGACGTTCAATCGCGGGGCCCGCTGGTTATAATCTTTATACTGTTGGATCACGTAAAGATGTACCAGGGTTGAAGCCATATGTAACAGTTGATGGGGGGATGGGTGATAACATTCGTCCAGCACTTTATGAAGCACAATATGAAACGGTCTTAGCAAATAATCCTCGTGCAGAGTTGGTTGAACATGTTCGGGTAGCAGGAAAGTATTGCGAGTCTGGTGATATCCTCAGTCAGAATCAGGTATTACCGGCTACAAAACCAGGAGATGTCTTAGCGATGCTTGATACTGGTGCTTATGGCTACTCCATGGCTTCAAATTATAATCGGAATCCTCGACCAGCAGTTGTCTTTGCAGAAAAAGGCACAGCCCAGGTTGTAATTAAACGAGAAACCTATGATGATTTAGTTCATTTGGATGAACCATACCAACAATAATTTGACATATATAAAGGAAGAAAGAGGTAAATAATTATGGCTGAATTAGATGCACAAACAATCATTAACTACATTAGTAACGCACCCAAGAAGACACCGGTAAAGGTCTACCTTAAAGGAAATCTAGGTGATTTAGAACTTCCCGCAGAAGTAGAAACCTTTCTTGAACCGCATACGGGAGTTATTTTCGGTGATTGGACAGTTATCGAACCGTTATTAAAGAAATACAGTTCAGCAATTGAATCTTACCACGTGGAAAATGATGCGCGTAATTCAGCGGTTCCTTTGCTCGATTTGAAGAATATTAATGCCCGCATTGAGCCAGGAGCAATTATTCGCGATAAAGTTCTTATTGGTGACAATGCTGTTATTATGATGGGCGCAACAATTAATATTGGTGCTGAAATTGGTGCTGATTCGATGATTGATATGGGGGCAGTTCTTGGTGGCCGTGCAATTGTTGGGCGCCACTGTCATATTGGTGCTGGTACTGTATTAGCTGGAGTTGTTGAACCAGCTTCAGCTGAACCAGTCCGCATTGATGATAATGTAATGATTGGCGCCAATGCGGTGGTAATTGAGGGAGTGCACGTTGGGGAAGGCGCTGTAATTGCTGCTGGTGCCGTGGTTACTCATGATGTAGCCCCCCATACGATGGTTGCAGGAGTTCCTGCTAAGTTTATTAAAAATGTCGATGATCAAACCGCTGGCAAGACTGAATTAGAGGATGATTTACGGAAGCTCTAGGAGGAGTTCAAGATGTTAACAGAAGAAGAATTAATTCAAATTCGTCGTCACCTCCATCAAATTCCAGAGCTGGCTCTTCAAGAATTTGACACCCACCAATACTTAGTGGAGACAATTGCTGGTTTTAACCAAGCCTTTTTAGAAGTTCGTACCTTTAAGGAATTACCAACTGCTCTTATGGTGTTGGTTCATGGTCAGAATCCACAACGAACAATTGGTTACCGAACAGACATCGATGCTTTACCAGTTGAGGAACAAACAGGTTTACCATACTCATCAATCCATCCAGGAGTAATGCACGCCTGTGGTCATGATATTCATATGACGGTTGCGTTAGGGGTATTGAATTACTTTAGTGAACACCAGCCGCAAAATAATCTCCTGTTTTTCTTCCAACCGGCCGAAGAAAGCGAAAATGGTGGAAAACGGGCATATGAATTGGGCTTGTTTAGTGGAAAGTGGAAACCAGATGAGTTTTACGGTTTGCATGATAATCCTGATTTGCCAGCGGGAGCAATTGGCTGTCGGATGGGGACCTTGTTTGCGGGAACCACGGAAGTTAATATTGACCTCAACGGTAAGGGCGGGCATGCGGCATATCCCCAAGATGCTAATGATACGGTTGTTGCAGCAGCCTCATTAATTCTTCAAGTGCAGACTGTGATTTCGCGGAGTATCGATCCTATTCAAAGTGGTGTAATTACCTTAGGGAAAATTAACGGTGGAACGATTCGAAATGTTATTGCTGGACATACGCGGATTGAAGGAACGATTCGGGGACTAACGCAGACGATGATTGAAACTATTGATGATCGCTTGAAGGACGTATGTGAAGGAATCGGGCGTAGTTTCAACATGGATGTTTCCCTGGAATTAAATCAGGGTGGCTATTGGCCAGTAGAGAATAATCCAGAATTAACAAAACGTTTTATCCATTATATGGAAGAAACACCAACTGTAAACTTTATCGAAACAGAACCCGCAATGACCGGGGAAGATTTTGGCTACTTACTGGCTAAATTTCCAGGAACCATGTTTTGGCTTGGGGTTGAAGATGATTCACAATTACATTCGGCCACCCTTACCCCCAATGAAAAAGCAATTAAACGTGGGGTGGATGCGATTACTGGTTTTCTTGAATATCGAATGCAAAATTAATAGGGAATAAATAATGGAGGAATGAATATGACATTATTACAAAATGCAGACTTAATGACGGCAATTGTAACTCCCTTTGATGATGAGGGAAATATTGATTATGGTCGTTTAGAGTATTTGACGAATTACTTAATTGAACATGGGAGCAATGGTTTTGTTATCGGGGGGACAACTGGCGAAACTCCAGAACTCACTCATGATGAAAAAATTGAGCTATACCAACATTTCGGTGAAATTGTAAACGGACGGGTTCCCGTTATCGCTGGAACTGGAAGCAATAATACTAAAGAAACAATTGCCTTTACTAATGAAGTTGCACAAATTAACGGTATCAATTATGCCCTTGTTGTTGTTCCTCCTTATAACAAACCTAACCAACGGGGAATGGTTGCTCATTTTACAGCAGTTGCGGATAATGTTGACCTCCCAATCATCATTTACAACATTCCTGGTCGTACAGGGGTAAAAATGGCTCAGGAAACCGTAGTAGAATTGTCCCATCATCAAAATATCGCCGCTGTAAAACAATGTACATCTTTGGAAGAACTTGAATACATTGTTGAACACTGCGACCCTGATTTTGCAGTTTTCACAGGTGAAGATGCACAGGCGTTAACTGCCCGGGTTTTAGGAGCAAATGGGGTTATCTCGGTTGCTTCCCATACTTATGTCGATCAAATGCGTCAAATGTATGACTCACTATACCGGGGCGATTATCAAACTGCTGGTAAGTTGCAACGGTGGTTAACTCCCCGGATGGCCGCTTTGTTTATGTTCCCATCACCATCACCAGTTAAAGCAGTTTTGAATGCGCAAGGTTTTAACGTTGGGGGTTGTCGCTTACCAATTCTTCCATTAAATGAAGAAGAAAAACGCGAATTAGAGGCTGCCTTATCATTACCTACTAATTCACTGACTACTAAGAACTTACCTTTAAATTTGGGGGAATAAAGCATGAAAAAAGTTTTAATTGCTGGTGCGACTGGAGCAATGGGACAAAAGGCGGTTGATCTAGTAAATTCACTCGCTGGGTTTGAAATTACCGCTGCGCTTGCACCAACCTTAACAAAAAAGAATATGACCAATTTTCACCTTGCATCATCTGTTCAGCCTTATCAAACTTTGGATGAAATTGAAGATGGGGTTGCTGATATTTGGATTGATTTTACCTTGCCAAGTGCTGTTTATCAGAATGTTAAGTTTGCACTTGAACATGGAATGAGGCCGATTGTTGGAACGACTGGCTTAGCCGATGAACAACAAACAGACCTGGTGCGCCTCAGTGAAGAAAAACATGTGGGCGGATTGATCGCTGCTAATTTTGGGATGTCAGCAGTTCTTCTTATGAAATTTGCTCAGGAAGCGGCTAAATATTTCCCTGACGTTGAAATTATTGAAATGCATCATGGTGATAAAAAAGATGCCCCATCGGGAACGGCTTTGAGTACCGCAAAGTTGATTGACCAAGTCCGTCCTGCACATGAGACAAATCCTGATGAGACAGAGAGCTTAACTGGTGCGCGGGGTGGCGACTACCATGGGATTAAGATTCATGCTGTTCGACTTCCGGGGTACATTGCTCACGAACAAGTTCTCTTTGGTGGGGATGGCGAGGCCCTGACTATCCGCCAAGATTCATTTGACCGTCAATCCTTCATGAATGGGGTTAAAGTTGCTCTGGAAAAAGTTGACGGATTGTCAAAATTAGTAATTGGCTTAGAAAATATTTTATAAGAGGGTGAAAAAATGCCAAGACTCCATGCTGAATTAGCAACAACCGTAAATAGTCATCTGGCAGCTATTCCGCCAGCACAGATTCGCGCATTTGATGAAGAAATTTCTGCCGTTCCTGGACTAGTAAAATTAACGCTTGGGGAACCGGACTTTGCTGTGCCAGATCATGTTAAGAAGGCAGCAATTGAAAGTATTCAAAATGATGATTCTCACTATTCACCAAGCAAGGGTAAGATTGAATTACGCAAAGCGATTAGTAAATATCTTGAGAAGAGTCGTCATGTTTACTATGATCCTGAAACCGAAATTGTGGTCACGATTGGGGCAACAGAAGCGGTAACCGCGACAACATTTGCGATGCTAAATCCAAGAGATAAAGTAATTATTCCCACTCCAGCATTTTCGCTATACTTCCCGAGTGTTTCCCTAACTGGTGCTGAACCGATTAAAGTTAACACTGCTGAAGATGGCTTTTTGCTATCTGCTGAAAGACTAGAAGAGGTATTAGCAAAAGAGGGTCCGGCAGTAAAGGCTGTTCTCTTAAATTATCCTAATAATCCAACTGGCCGTTCGTACACTGAAGAAGAGTTAAAAGCATTGGCTAAAGTAATTGAAGATCATCACATCTATGCGATTGTTGATGAGATTTATAGTTCATTGATGTACGATCAACCCTTCCATTCACTTGCGACACTTTTGCCCGAGCAGACAATTCTGATTAGTGGTTTATCAAAATCACATGCAATGACAGGTTATCGTTTAGGATATGTGGCTGGTCCGGAAGAATTTATTTTAACGATGTCAAAGATGCATTCATTTATGGTAACGTGCCCAAATGATACTGCGCAAGCAGCCGCGATTGAAGCGTTAGAAAACGGGGCTGATGATCCGCAAGAATTTAAGCAGGCCTATCGTCAACGGAGAGATAAACTTGCGAGTGCAATGCGAAAGATGGGCTTTGAAATTGCATTGCCAGATGGCGCATTTTATATTTTTGCTAAAATCCCTGCTCAATTTGGGAAGGATGATCTCGCCTTTGCTCGTAAATTAGCCCACGAAGCTAAAGTTGGCGTGATTCCTGGAAACGCATTTGGCCCTGGTGGAGAAGGATATATTCGCTTATCATATGCAGCGGCAGATTCTGTTATTGATACGGCGATTGAACGGTTACAAAATTTTATGAATGATTTAGGATAGGTTGAAAGAAGGAACTAAGATGAGTAAAGAATATAATGTCGCAATTTTAGGTGCTACTGGTGCAGTTGGGACACGGATGATTCAGCAATTGGAACAATCAACAATTCCAGTAAAGAGTGTGAAATTATTGGCATCCGCCAAGTCAGCTGGGAAGCAATTATCATTTAAAGGCCAACCGATTACTGTTGAAGAGACTACACCTGATTCTTTTGAGGGGGTTGATATTGTGCTTTCATCTGCTGGTGGATCAGTATCAAAAAAGTTCCTTCCAGAAGCAGTAAAGCGGGGAGCAGTTTGTGTTGATAATACGAGTGCTTTTCGAATGGAACCCGATGTACCGCTAGTAGTTCCAGAAGTAAATGAAGAGGCATTAAAAAATCATCACGGAATTATTGCTAATCCTAACTGTTCGACAATTCAAATGGTAGTAGCATTGGAACCAATCCGCCAAGCATTTGGATTAAATCAAATTATTGTTTCGACTTACCAAGCAGCTTCAGGAGCAGGTCAATCAGCCTTAAATGAATTACGACAAGAAACCCAAGACTACCTTGATGGTAAAGATATGCAAGCAGATGCCATGATTTTGCCAACAAAGGGTGACAAGAAGCATTATCCATTAGCTTTTAATTTATTGCCGCAGATCGATGTCTTTGAAGATGATGGTTACTCCCATGAAGAATGGAAGATGATCCACGAAACAAAGAAGATCATGTTAGACGACATGGACGCTAAGGATATTAAGGTTACTGCCACTTGTGTTCGTGTACCTGTCCCAATTGCTCATGGAGAATCGATTTACTTTACTGTTAATGATCCAACGGTAACTGTTGACCAATTGCGGGCAGTATTAAAGGACGCTCCCGGGGTAGTTTTACAGGATGATCCAGCGCACCAGGTTTATCCTCAACCAATTAATGCTGTTGGTAAGCGTGACACTTTTGTTGGTCGTCTCCGTGCAGATGAAGAAAATACTGGTTCCTTTAATATGTGGGTTGTTGCTGATAATCTCCTTAAAGGGGCTGCCTGGAATACCGTTGAAAATGCAGAACGGTTAGTCGCAAATGGGTTAGTTTAAAATTTTATAATCATAATAAAAAATACTCTCTGAATATAGGGAGTATTTTTTGTATGGTTATAAAGTTTGTCGATAGTAAAAAGTAATGTAGCCAATAAAAAGTTGAAATAAGTCTTCAGTATTTTTAGGATCTAGTTCAAAAAGTTTTTTAATGCGAAGTAATCGGTTATTAAGTGTATTACGGTGTACAAATAAATTATGCGCAGTTTGATTTACACTCATATTACACTTAATGAACTCACGGATTGTATCGATCAATTCTTTCCCATCTTTTCTTTTTAGCAAGGCTTCATATTGATCATTAACTGCTATTAAATTTAAATCACTATCTAATACCTGTTTAATAAAAGAGACTTGTGAGTAATGCCTAAATGATGGCTTTCCAAAAATATTACTTAATCGCAGTGTTGTAACTGCTTGCTCCGCTAATCTACCAAGCAAATTACCCCAATTACTGATACCGTATTCAATTTCTTGATGTTCGAGTTTTTGTTGAATATATGTTTCTTGGTGCTTTGAACTGAGGATAATCAACTCAATGTGATTAGTAAGAGAAAAAATAATTGTTTCCTGATCTAGTTTAAGGTTTTTGATTATCTGAGAACTCCCAGCAATTGCAATTACAAGTCGTTGTTTTGCTAGATTTATATTTAGACGATTTGCTTCCTCAACTAGTTCACTATCAAGTTGCGGATTTTGATACTTGCTGATATTAATCCACCTATAAATAAATCTTTGTTTAACTTTTTCAATTTCGTGCTCTTGTTCATTTTCTTGTTTTTGCTGTAGCAAGAGCTCGACTGCTGTTTTTAGCAATGATGCTAGGGGAGTAACTTTATTAGGGTCACCAGTAATTCCAACAACACCAATAATTTCATTTTTAAATTTTAAGGGCATATTAACGCCTGGCTGTCCATGATTTCCATATTGGTGCTCCATTGGTAGTGTTTTTCGCTGTTTTATCGCATCAACAGCTCCAACATGTAAAGTATTTATCCTGCTTTTATTTCCACTTGCAATAATATAACCTTTCTTATTCATAATATTAATGTTATACGGTATTTGCGTCATCATATGATCGACAATTGATTGTGCAAGTTCTGGTTTGAGTTCCATTATTTTCTCCTTACTGATTGGTAATTAGACGATAAGATTTTGATAATAGGATCTGTGTACAAAATGCATAATAATCTTTGTGCAAAACATAACTTGTTATAAGCTTGTTTAAGGATTAATGTAAACGATGACAAAGGGATACTGTTTCTTGTGATGTTTTATCTTATTTTAATATTTCTTTACTAGCAATCAAAGAGGAGGCTTATAAAATGATTTCTTGGTGGGGAGCATTAATAGGATTAGCACTTGCGATTTTTTTAATTTTACGAAAATTAGATCCAGTATATTCATTATTACTAGGTGCAATAGTCGGCGCCGTTATTGGTGGGGCTGGTTTAGAAGGAACTATTAATATTTTGGTTAAAGGTGAACAAAGTGTAATGGGAACGGTCCTTCGAGTATTAGCAGCAGGAATGTTAGCTGGTGTTATGATGGATTCTGGGGCTGCCGAAACCCTTGCACGGACAATTGTTAATAAATTTGGTGATCGGTTAGCTATTTTTGCATTAGCTCTAGCAACGATGGTAATTACAGCTGTGGGTGTCTTTATCCCAGTCGCTGTTTTAATTGTTGCACCAATTGCCCTTGAAGTTGGTCGCAATATGCATATTTCAAAATTATCTTTATTGGTTGCCTTATCTGGTGGAGGCAAGGCAGGTAACATAATCTCACCAAATGCAAATACAATTGCAGCAGCAAAGGGTTTTGGGCTTGAACTAAGTCAAGTAATGATTGCTGATTTTATTCCTGCCGTCATCGCTTTAATAGTTACAGTTGTTGTAGCTAGAATGATCCGCAAAAAAGGTAGGGCAGTTCTAGAACAAGATCTTGAAGATAGTGCAAAAACAATCAAGCAAAGTGATTTGCCGACATTTAAACAAGCCATCGTTGCTCCTGTTATTGCAATAGTTTTACTTTTATTAGGACCAATTGGAACTATTTGTCATTTACCATTATTAGCAAAGGTAAATTTAGATGCTACCTATGTTTTGCCATTTGCAGCAATAATAGGTGCTCTAGCAATGGGAAAAGGTGAAAAAATTAAGAGCTATGCTCAGACCGGTGTTAGTCGAATGACTGGCGTAGTAATGATTTTAATTGGTGCAGGTGCAATTGGTGCTACTATTACTGCGTCTACTTTCCCAGAGTTATTAATCGAACTTATTAAGGCAAGTCATGTGCCTGGTGTCTTATTAGCACCACTTTCTGGTATTCTCATGGCCGGAGCAACTGCTTCAACCTCTACGGGTGTTATTTTAGCTACTGGTTCTTTTGCCAAGTCTATTTTAGGATTTGGTGTTGCACCACTTGCAGCGGCTGCAATGGTTCATACTGGGGCGATTGTCATTGACCAATTACCTCAAGGAAACTATTTCCATGTTACAGCGAATGCAATGCATATGGATATTAAAGAACGATCGCAAGGTATTTTTTATGAATTCTTAGTTGGAGGTTCCGCAATGTTAACCGCAACTATCTTGTATGGCTTTTTGCATTTACTATAAATGAAAGGATGATCAGTGATGAAATTTGTAATTGCTCCAGATTCATTTAAAGGCGGACTAACAGCAAAAGAAGCAGCAAATGTGATGGCAGAAGGAATTAAAAGAGTGTTTCCGAATGCCGAGTATGTTTTAGTTCCAATGGCTGATGGGGGAGAGGGGACTGTTCAATCCTTAGTTGATGCGACTAATGGTCAAAAAATGATTGCTAAAGTCCACAACCCATTAAATAAATTAGTTAATGCTGAGTATGGGATATTAAGTGATGGGGAAACAGCAGTGATTGAGATGGCGGCAGCAAGTGGGCTTCAATTTGTTAATGAGGAGACTGCGAACCCGCTTATTACAACTACATATGGTACCGGCGAGTTAATTAAGGATGCTCTTGACCATAACATTAAAAAAATAATTATTGGAATTGGAGGAAGTGCAACCGTTGATGGCGGTGCAGGAATGGCCCAAGCACTTGGAGCACGTTTATTGGATGTTGATAATCATGAAATTGGTTTAGGCGGTGGTGCGTTAGCAAGTTTAAATCAAGTCGATTTTCGAGGTTTAGATCCCCGTTTAAAAAATGTAGATATTCAAATTGCATCAGACGTTACCAACCCATTAACAGGAAAAAATGGGGCAGCCCCAGTATTTGGTCCACAAAAGGGTGCTGATGAAGAAATGGTGAATATCTTGGACAAAAATCTTCATCATTATGCACGAAAAATAGTTGCAGCTGGTGGGCCTGACGTTGAACAAACAGCAGGTGCAGGGGCAGCCGGTGGTTTAGGAGCCGGATTAATAGCTTTTACCAGTGCAACAATGAAGCGAGGAGTAGAATTAGTGATTGAAGCAACTCAACTACGAAAAAAGGCAGTTGGCGCTGATTATGTTTTTACTGGTGAAGGGGGAATTGATTTCCAGACTAAATTTGGTAAAACGCCATATGGAGTCGCTAAGGCAACTAAAGAGGTGGCTCCAACTGCTCCGGTAATTGTGTTGGCTGGAAATATTGGTAAAGGTGTAAATGATCTATATTCATCCACGGCCATCGATGCAATTTTTGCAACTCCTGAGGGGGCTAAACCATTAAAAACAGTATTAGCAGATGCACCTATTGATATTGCGCAAACAGCAGAAAATGTTGCACGTTTAATTAAAGTAAGTCATGTTAATAATTAGGAATTAAAAGAGGGTGGAAAAAACTTTGCTTTTTTCTCACCCTCTGCTATTTTCACGAACAATTGCAAGATAACGTAGAACTAGCTTCGCGTTGTCACAAGGTTCGCGTCCGAGCGATAATCAACCCATGCCGTGTAAATCATCGTGCTAAATTAGCCAACCGCCTTGTCGAGAAGACTGTTTTCTACGCACATTTTACAGCAAATTACTGGCTTGGCTTAGTCTTATAAAGACCGTATAATGAATTGGAAGATAATCAAGGAGAATTTAAAAATGGAAGATAATAAATATCAATATGATGAAAACGGCTTTCGGGAAGATCTAAAAGATGATCCAGATGTTCTTCACCAGCCAGATGCTGACCGTACACAGCGCGATTTAATAACTCTGGACTATGATGAGACGTTGGCATTTCTTAATGGTGAAAAGGAAGTTAAGACTGTTTATGACTTTTCAGATGATGTTTTGGAAAAAATAAAAGAAAAATATCCAACCCTAAATGATACACCGATCAATAAAGTAATCATGGAAAAATATCAGCAGATTTTATCCGCTCGATACAATGAATCACAAGCAAATAATAAGACGGTGCATGTCGATGATAGCGAGGATAATGATGAATAGTCTAATAACGTTTATTATTTCAATTGCCTTTTTAGGATTAGTGATTTGGGAAAATCGTTTACATAGTCAACTTGGATTTTTGGCAAGTCAACGACCAGATAAAGTTACAAAGGATTTTATTCGGGTAGTTCGTCAAGAAAAATGGTTGAATTGGATCTTGTGTATACTAGCAATTATTGTTTTCATGACGACTAGTCGTTACTCAGTTCTATTAATGAGTATTATTACAATTATTGAATTGTTATTAGTAACTCGTATGGATCGTGTAAAAAATGAAATGATAGATTAAATATTATTATAATGATTAATATTTTAAGAAAGAGTAACGTTTTTTAAGAACTATCTAATAATTGCTATACGCATTTAAAAATTAATGGTAAAGTTAGAATTGTGTATTTCACTAATTTATTATTGTTTGTTTAGTTTTTAGGAACTTATTGGGAGGGTGTTTTATTTATATGAGTAAAAAAAGAACACATCATTCAAATAACCATCGATCTCGTGGCGTTTTTGCAGGAGCAGTTAGTGCCTTAAGTTTATTAGCAGTGACAACACAAGCAGTTAATGCTGAACAGCTTACTGTTAAGTCTGGTGACACTATTTGGGGGCTTGCAAAACAACATGGACTTTCTATTAGTGTATTAGAACAAGCAAATCCTTCAGTTAAGAAGATAAGTGATAGCATCGACTTAATTACAGTTGGTCAACAATTAACGTTGCCTACTACTCAACATGATGCTAACGCGGATTTGAATGCTGATGGTAGTTATACTGTTAAGCCTGGCGACACGCTTAGCTCTATTGCAGATCGTTATAATGTAACTGTTAGTCAATTAATGTCATGGAATAACTTAAGCTCTAATGATTCATTATACATTGGACAACAACTCAGTGTAACAGGTCCTGCGATCTCAACTGCTGTAAACGCGCCCGTTGTAAGTACCCCTGTTGCTGATGCGAGTGTATCGGCTCAGCAACCGGCTGCTCAATCGACAGACACAACTTCATTGATCCAGGTTCAAACTTCAGCAGTTGCCTCTGCTTCTGTGCCTCAACAAGATGTGGCTAGTAGCCAACCAGCAGGAACTTCACAAGCAACTCCTGCTTTGAGTGCAACGCAACAAGTTTCAACTTCTTCAACAGTAGCTGCTCCTAACCAAAGTGCAGCCAACAATAGTAGTACCACTATTGCGAATAGTACAACTTCGACTTCTGCTGCTGTAACGTCCTCAGCAACTACTAATAGTCCAGCCATTACAACAGTTGCTGCTCAACCTGCTACAGCTAATAATGTTCAGGTTGCTTCTGCCTCAGCTGAAAATAGTGTTGCACCGCAAACACAAAGTTTTGCTGTTAGTCAAGCTACTTCAACAGCTGTGAATACTGCTGCTTTATATGGACAATCATTTGTTCAAGCAGCACCAGTAGCAAGTCAAGCTTCACAATCACAGACTGCACCAGCATCACAAGCGACGGATAACGTTCAGAATAGTAATGCTGCTTCGCAACAAACAACTGTTGTAACGTCACAAGCTCAACCGCAACAATCACAAGCGGCTGCTAGTCAACCTGCACAGCAAGCAGCAACTACTAATCAAGATTTACAACATGGTTCTGTAGTTAGTCTTGCCACTAAGATTGCTAACTCTAATAGTGTTCCATACGTATGGGGTGGTGAAAGTCTTAGTGGAATGGATTGTTCTGGATTAGTTAAGTATGTTTATGCTAATGCGGAAGGTAAGCAATTACCACACTATACAGGAGCACTTGAAAACTGTGTGGACCAACATCCAGTTAGTGAAGCTAAGCCAGGCGATCTCTTATTCTGGGGTAACCATGGTTCAACTTACCATACAGCTATTTACACAGGAAATAATCAATATGTGGCCGCTGCTCACCCAGGGACTAATGTTTCGACTTACACAATCAGTCCATACTTTAATCCAAGTTTTGCCGGAACGGTTAAATAGTTCTGATAGATTATTAGAGCTTTTTCATTAGATAGTAACAAAGATGTAACCTAAAAAGGGTTAACATTCTTCTATCCTCGTGTTATCTTACTTATATTGCAATTCCAGTATTGCTCTAAAAATATTTCACATTTATTGGGGAGTGTTAAATATGAGTAACAAACATGAAATTGAAGAAGATTTATACCGTGCACAGTCCCGTTTGGATGATTTATGTAAACAAGAGGGACAGGAAAATACGGGCACTCAGACTGTTACTATTCAACCAAAATACGGTGAAGAGATGCAATCTTTACGGGAAGAATGCAGTCAGTTACGGATTATTTTAGAAGCGATGGAAGCTTCTGAAGATTAATAAACTAAAAAAGATTAACAAAAAGCAGTAAGCGCTAGAAGAAAAAATTATCTTCTGGACTTACTGCTTTTAACTTATTTTCCTGTTGTTTGCCAAATTGGATATTGACTAATGTCTAGGGTGAGGTCGATAAAACGATTACCTATTTCTTCTCCGTCAGTTTGACTAAATTCTAGTGAAGTAGTTGTGATGTGGAGATTATCGCTTTGGAAGTGGTGGGCAAATTTTGATTGGTCTAAATTGCCTCGGGCTAATTGCAGCAATTGCCATATTGTCATAGGCCATCCTTTCCGTTCAGCGACGACTAATTCCAATGATGGTTTCTTTAACGAAGCGCTTGGGGCAACTTTAAATCCACCACCGATAAATGGATGGTTGCTGGTAATTGCGATGTAAGCTTTAGGAAAAATAAAGCGTTCACGCCCAGATTGAATCATCAGGGTAAAGGGCTCTTGATCATAGATTACTCCAATTGCCTTTTGGAGGTAGGTGAAACGCCCAATATGATTTTTCTTGTGATGAGCCTTAAACGTATTAGCACGACTAACAATTGCCGCGTCAAAACCAATTCCTAAATTATTAAGAAAATAACCTTCTTCACCCCGAATCGCCTCATGATAATGACCAATGTTAATTTTTTGTGGTGCGTCTGCAGTTAAAATTTGATTTAATGCCCTTTGTGGATGCATAGAAATCCCGTAACCGCGGGCAAAATCATTTCCTGTCCCAGCAGGAATATATCCAACCGCAAGTGGTTTTTTATTCAATCGCTTGGCCGTCTTCATAAGTCCATTAACAACTTGATGTAGCGTACCATCACCACCAATCGCAATGACAATTGTTGATCCCGCATTATGAGATTGGGCGATTTGGCTGGCAAGGTATTCTCCATGATTAGGATACTTAGTTGTTTCCATGTGATAATCAATTTGTTGTTGATCTAAGACCGGTTTAATTGACGACCATGCCTTTTCTGCATTACCATTACCAGCATGACGGTTGAGGATGATTGAATAATTCATCAATATTCCTCCTTTGAATGGTGCCAAAAAGCAAAATAATATTTATATTCGAATAATTAATTCAGTATTTTTCTAATGTTCATAAGAAAGTTGGAGGCTGAGAAAAACAAGCGTTTTTCTCAGCCTCTGTTAATGATTAAAAGCTTAGAACGTCGTCAACTTAAAGTTAGGGTTTTGCTTTTCGTAAGCAAGGGCCTTTTCATCAAGTTGTTCTACAAATTCAATATTGTAGTCAGTGTTGTGTTCAACCATTAAAAGTGCTTCAGCTTCTGAATCAGCTTCAATATACAATGATTGAGTGTTTTCACGAACTGGGCGTTTTGTCTTATCAGCTTGGTAGTATACTTTAAAAGTCATACTGTTAAAAACTCCTTAATTAAAGATATTATGCAGTAATTTACTTTATTATTCTATCACAGATAACCAAAAGTGTCTTAAATTTTCCTAACATGGTATTATTAAATAAAGGTAAAGGCCAACGAGGTGATAGTCATGGTTATATTCTTAATCTGTATTTTAGCAGCAATAATTGTTATTGCTCTTTATTTAACGATCCATCGCGTATTTCTTAAGCGAGCAACTATGATGGTACAGAAAAACGCTCAAGACGTTACTGATGCAACATTAAATACTAGTTTGAAAGAAATGTTACATTGGAATAAAAATCTAAATTCTCAAATTGTTGCCGATGTTTGGGGAAAAGGTGTGCTTGCTTTTGAATACCATTTTGATTATAAAAAAGAAAATATTAATCTTGATGATTTCACACGTCAAAAACTAGCAGCAGAACTTAATGAATATGCAAAACGACACCATTTAAAGATGGCTCCCAAAGCCTCTCAACCGTTTATTATAACCGATTGGTGGAAATATGAGGGGATTTTGCATATCGATATTGCCTATTTGATAAATGAAGCAACTGTTGAGTACATTGAAGATTTAAAAAAATTAAATCAAAATAGTAATTAGTGAAAATGGCCGGGAGAAAGTGTATTTTTCTCTCGACCATTTTTTGTAAAAATTAACTAATCATTACTGTATCTGCAGGCGCCTCAAATGGTTGATCTTTATTAATATGATCGTAAAATAGCACCCCATGCAAATGGTCAATTTCATGCTGACAAACAATTGCTGGATAATGCTTTAATCGTACCTTATGAGTTTCACCGTTAACGTCTTGATAACGTAATGTGATGCGGTCATGTCGTGGTACGTAGCCAGGCACGTCTTTATCAACTGAAAGACAACCTTCGCCTTCAGTAAGAGCACCATATTGAACCGATTCACTAACGATTACTGGATTAATGATAACGTCCTTAAATAAGGGCTTTTCACCTTCAGCAGGTGCGGGAACAAGGACAGCAGCCATTTGCTTTGAAACACCAACTTGAGGAGCGGCAAGGCCAACTCCAGCTCGTAACTTGTACTTTTCACATAATTCAGGATCTTGGCTTACTTCTAAGTATTGCATCATATCCTTTGCTAATTTTTGGTCTTCATCAGATAGGGGAAATGAGACCTTAGCAGCTCGTTTACGTAAAACGGGATTGCCATCACGGGTAATATCTTTCATTAAATACATTACTCACTATGCCTCCATATAAAAATTCAGTCATATTATAGTCTATCATAACTATTTAAAATTGCTAATGAATATGAGGATAACAATATTTAACTATAAATTTTGAAAAAACGTATACTTCACTTGGACCATTTTAACAATTCTGTCCATTAAGTTTATGAAAGCGCTTGTATTATTTAGGCAATCGGTTATACTATAAATGTAGGTAGGCAATCGCTTACATGATGTTAATTGGATTTGGAAAGGAATGTTGAATATGGCCAATACCAAAGCTGTCAATTTTGCTGAGATTAAAGCCAATGAAGGGGTACCTTATGCAAAACCCGTACAAATTCTGGATAACGACGGAAATGTTGTTAACGAAGAATTAATGGCTAATTTCAGTGATGAATTATTAGTTGACTTAATGAAAAAAATGGTTTGGGAACGTGCCTTGCATGAACAAACAATGAGTTTTTCAAAGCAAGGTCGATTAGGTTTCTATGCGCCAACTTGGGGTGAAGAAGCTTCTGAAATGGGAACAGCTGCTGCATTTAAGAAGCAAGACTTCCTTTTCCCTGCTTATCGTGATTTGCCACAATTAATTCAACATGGAGCAACTGTTGCTCAAATGTACTTATGGTCAAAGGGACACATCAAAGGTAACCTTTTTGATGCACGTGCTCTCCGGCCACAAATTATTATCGGAGCGCAGATGGTCGAAATGGCTGGTGGTGCTCTTGGAATTAAGAAGAATGGTGAAAAGGACACTGTTGCCTATGCTTACACTGGTGAAGGTGGAAGCTCACAAGGGGATACTTATGAAGGAATGAACTTTGCTGGTGCATTCCAAGTACCTGGTGTATTTATTATTCAAAATAATGGATGGGCTATTTCGTTCCCACGAAAGCTACAAACTGAAACACAAACAATTGCCCAAAAGGCTGTTGCTGCTGGAATTCCAGGTGTCCAAGTTGATGGAATGGATGTCCTTGCATGTTATGAAGTTGCTAAAGAGGCACGTGAATTTGCTGCTGCTGGTAATGGACCAGTGCTAATCGAAACATTAACATACCGGTTTGGTGCTCACAGTTCAGCAGGTGATGATCCTACTCGTTACCGGACTGAGGATGAAACAAAGCCATGGTTTGATAAAGATCCATTGATTCGTCTTCGCAAGTACCTAACGAAAAAGGGGCTTTGGTCTGAAGAAGAAGAACAAAAATATGCTGATGAATGCAAACAAAGCTTTAAAGAAGCAATGAAAGAAGCAGACTCAGTAGAACCTGAAAAAGTTAGCGATATGTTGAAGCGGACGTTTGAAGTACCAACTCCAGACATTAAAGAACAAATTAAGAAGTACGAAGAAAAGGAGTCGAAGTAATCATGGCTAAAAAGACTTATATCAAAGCTATTACTGAAGGTATTGACATCGCTTTAGCCGAAGATCCTAAGACTTTAGTATTCGGTGAAGATGTTGGTAAAAACGGTGGTGTTTTCCGTGCGACTAATGGGCTTCAAGAAAAATACGGTGTTGATCGAGTATTTAGTACCCCTCTTGCCGAATCAGGTATTTTAGGAATGTCAATTGGTTTAGCAGCAACTGGCTGGCGTCCAGTACCAGAAATTCAATTCATGGGCTTTACTTTTGAAGCAATGGATTCTATCGCTGCTCAAATGTCACGGATGCGTTTCCAATACAATGGGACTAAGCATGCACCAATTACTATTCGGACTCCTTATGGTGGTGGTACTCATACTGCTGAACTACACGGGGATGATCTTGAAAACTTCTTCGTTGGTATTCCAGGATTACGGGTTGTTGCACCAAGTTCTGCCTATGATGCTAAGGGATTAATTATTTCTGCAATTGAAAATAACGATCCAGTTCTTTTTCTTGAAAACCTTCGTCTCTATCGTTCAGTCAAAGGTGAAGTTCCTGATGACAAGTATACTGTTCCGTTGGATAAAGCAAATGTTGTTCAAGAAGGTACTGATGTTACAATTATCGCTTATGGTGGTGAAGTATCAGAAGCACAAAAAGCCGCTAAGAAATTAGCTAAGGACAATATTTCTGCTGAGATTATCGACTTACGTTCTCTTTACCCACTTGATACTGACACGATCTTTGAATCAATTAAGAAGACGCACAGAGTAGTCATTGTTCAAGAAGCGCAAAAGATGGCTGGTGTTGGTGCCCAAGTTGCATCAGCTATTTCAGAAGGTGCAATTATGTATCTTGATGCTCCTGTTACCCGGGTTGCTGCTCCTAACTCAGTATATCCATTCCCACAAGCTGAAAATGTTTGGCTTCCAGGTGCACGTGATATTGAGGATGCCGTACGAGAAGTAATTAATTACTAAAAGTGCGGAATAGAAAGGGTGTTAATACGATATGGCATATATTTTTAGACTACCAGAAATGGGAGAAGGATTAATTGAAGGTGATGTTGCTTCTTGGCTCGTTAAAGAAGGAGAAGCAATTAAAGCTGATGATCCTTTAATTGAAATTCAAACTGATAAATCGACTACTCAATTGGTATCCCCAGTTGATGGAACTGTCAAAAAATTATTTGTAAAAGAAGACGACCACGTTGAAAAGGGCGACAAGCTCGCTGAAATTGATGATGGTAAGCCTGGTATTAGTACAAACGTCGAAAGCGAAGACGACGATGATGAAACTGATACAGGCAGTGAAGAAGCTACTGAAAGTGAAAAATCCACGGCTCCAGTTGCAGATTCTCCTTCAGAAGATAATTCTCCAAAGGGTGGAGTAGCTCCACTTGCAGAACCAAACAAGCTTGTAATGGCAATGCCTTCTGTTCGTCAATATGCCCGTGATAAGGGTGTTGATATCTCACTTGTTCAACCAAATGGTAACCACGGTCAAGTTCTTAAAGAAGATATTGATAACTTTAATGGGTCAGCTGCTCCAGCTAAGGAAGAAAAGAGTGCAGCTATGTCAGCTAAGACTGCTCCAGTTACAGCTAAGACCGCTGGTAATACAATCAAGCCATGGAATGCCGACCTTGAAGAACGTGAACCAATGTCTAATATGCGGAAGATTATCGCTAAGACTACTCGTGAATCAAAGGATATCTCACCACATGTTACATCATTTGATGAAGTTGAAGTATCTGCTCTAATGGTTAGTCGCAAGAAGTACAAGGCAGTTGCTGCAGAACAAGATATTCACTTGACTTTCTTGCCATACATTGTTAAGGCCTTAGTTGCCACATGCAAGAAGTTCCCAGAACTAAATGCTTCAATTGATGATTCTACTCAAGAAATTGTTTACAAGCACTACTACAATGTTGGGATCCTTACAAACACTGACCACGGTCTCTATAATCCAAATATTAAGAATGCAGATTCTAAGAGCATGTTTGAGATCGCAAAAGAAATTACTGAAAATACTCAGGCAGCCTTTGACAACAAGCTAAGTCCAGAATCAATGGCTGGTCGGACTATCAGTATCAGTAATATTGGTTCAATTGGCGGCGGTTGGTTCACCCCTGTTATCAACCAACCAGATGTTGCTATTCTTGGTGTTGGTCGAATTGACAAGGAACCATACGTTAACGAAGATGGTGAAATTGTTGTTGGTCGAATGATGAAGTTATCATTGACTTACGATCACCGTTTAATTGATGGTGGACTTGCACAACATGCATTGAACTACATGAACAAGTTATTACATGATCCAGAATTATTGATGATGGAGGGCTAGATAATGGCTGATGTTGAACAAAAGGATACAGTAATTGTTGGTGGAGGTCCTGGTGGTTATGTAGCCGCTATTCGAGCTTCAGAATTAGGTCAAAAGGTTACCTTAATTGATAAGGGAGAACCAGGTTTAGGTGGTGTTTGTTTAAATGTTGGATGTGTACCATCTAAAGCATTAATTGCTGCTGGCCACCGTTACCAAGAAACTTTAGACTCATCTATTTATGGTATTTCTAAAACCGATGCAAAGCTAGACTTTACTAAGACTCAAGAATGGAAGGACCATAAAGTTGTCGACCGTATGATTCGTGGAGTTAAGATGCTTTTGAAGAAGCATAAAGTTGAAATCATTGATGGAGAGGCAATTCTTGATAATGACCACCAACTTCGTGTAATCAAGCCTGGTCCAAAGCAATTCATGGATAATGATAATGGTCGTACTATCACGTGGAAGAATTTAATTCTTGCAACAGGAAGTCGTCCAGTAGAAATTCCTCATTTTAAGTTTGAAGGTCGTGTTATTGATTCAACCGGTGGCTTAAACCTTAAGGAAGTACCAGAAGAATTAGTTGTAATTGGTGGGGGCTACATTGGTACAGAATTAGCTGGTGCCTATGCTGATCTTGGTGCTCATGTAACGATTATTGAAGGTACTGATTCAATTCTTGGTGGATTTGACCACGATATGGTTGATATTGTTGTCAAGAATCTTGAAAAGAAGGGCGTAGACATTGTAACTAAGGCAATGGCTAAAGATTCTCAGCAAGATGAAAATAGCGTTACTGTCACTTATGAAGTTGATGGTAGCGAAAAGAGCATTAAAGCAGACTACTGCATGGTATCTGTTGGTCGTAAACCAAATACTGATGATTTTGGGCTTGATATGACAAATGTTAAGTTAAACGACCGTCATCAAGTAATTGTTGATGAACAAGGCCGGACGAATGTACCTGGTATTTGGGCTATTGGAGATATTGTTCCTGGTCCTGCACTTGCTCACAAGGCATTCTTTGAAGCTAAGACTGCCGCTGGTGCCATTGCTGGTAAGAATACTGCTAACGATTGGGTTGGAGTACCAATGGTTTGTTTTGCTGATCCAGAATTAGCTCAAGTTGGTATGACGGTTGAAGAAGCTAAAGATAAAGGAATTGATGTATCTACTGCTCAATTCCCATTTGCCGGTAATGCCCGTGCTGTTTCTCTTGATGCTGCCGAAGGATTTATTCGCTTAATCTACACTAAAGATAAGAAAAACGTTATTGGTGCTCAAGGTGTCGGTCCTGGTGTTAGTGACCTTGCTGGTGAACTTTCATTGATTGTCAACTGTGGTATGAATGTTGAAGATGTTGCTTTAACAATTCACCCACACCCAACATTGAATGAACCTGTTCAAGAAGCTGCAGATATTGCGCTTGGCTTCCCAACACATATTTAAATTTTAATAAGTTAGAAAAGTTCTTAGTGATGGATGACTCGATTTTGAAATCACTAAGAACTTTTTCTGTTTGGATTCTTTTAGGCCTTTTATTCCTAAAATTCCGTTTGGATTGTATAATATAAGTAGAAAATGATTGGAGGGACAAAAAATGAATTCACATAACTATAGTTATCCCCTTGATCTATCATGGACAACTAAAGAGATGGAAACGGTAATTGCCATGTTTAGGGCGGTTGAAGATGCTTATGAAGTTGCGATTGATAGAGATAAAATTTTAGATTGTTATCGTGCCTTTAAGCAAGTCGTTCCCTCAAAGGCTGAAGAGAAACAATTGGGTCGCGAATTTGAAAAGAATTCGGGTTATGTTCTCTACCGTGTTGTCAAAGCAGCACAAGAGTCAACAGATAAGCGAATTAAGATGGTTGGGCAAAAAAATGATTAGTATTGAAGAGTTAGATCAAAAAGCACAACAAATAATTCGTCAAGCAGGTCAAAATGCATACCAGAAAATGGAAAATGATTACCAGATTGATACAAAGACGAATTATACTGACCTTGTAACGACAATTGACCGGGAAAATGAACAATTAATAAATGATCAACTACGAAAAATTGATCCTGATAGTCAAATTTTAAGTGAAGAAGGATTTGGCGACAAACAAATAAGCAATATGCAAGGACATATTTGGATTGTTGATCCGATTGATGGAACAATGAATTTTGTTAAGCAGCATAATAATTTTGCTGTTATGTTAGCATTGTATGTTGACGGTCAACCGATGCTTGGCTATATTTTAGATGTAATTAATAATCGTCTTTACCATGGTCGAAAGGGTGCTGGTGTTTATGTTAACAACCAAAAAATTGGCCAGCCAGCTGACTTAGGCTTGCGAGAGAGTTTGTTAGCGATGAATCGGACATTAACTTTAAGTGGTGATTCAGCATTAAAGAAAATCGCTCAAGACGCAATAGGCTTACGGATGTATGGAAGTGCGGGCATTGAGATGATTGGTGTGATCACTGGTCAATTAGGTGGATATATCTCTAATTTGAAGCCATGGGACCTTGCTGCTGGGCGAATGTTAGCAGAAGAATTAGACTTAGTTGTGAAATCAATTGACGGTAGTTCTATTAATGTGTTATCATCTAATCTTGTATTAGTAGCAACGAGGCAGGTTAGTCGAGATATTCGACAGATCATCAATTAGTTGTCGAGGCTGTGACCGCGATGTCACAGTTTTTTTATGAAATTGGCGATTGATAGGCCGCTGCTGTTCGACTTAAAAATGATATGACGAAAGGGAGAATCAAGTTTTGAAAACTCGTGACGACATTCGTAACATTGCGATTATTGCCCACGTTGACCACGGTAAGACTACCTTAGTTAACGAAATGTTGAAGCAATCAGATACTTTACCAGAACACTTCTCAATTGAAGATCGTGCGATGGATACTAACGCTATTGAGCGTGAACGTGGTATTACTATTCTTTCAAAAAATACTGCTGTTAAATATGATAATCACCAAATTAACATCTTGGATACACCAGGACACGCGGACTTCGGTGGTGAAGTTGAACGTGTTATGAAGATGGTTGATGGTGTATTACTTGTTGTGGATGCTTTTGAAGGGACAATGCCTCAGACACGGTTCGTCCTTAAGAAGGCCCTTGAACAACACTTAACACCAATTGTTGTGATTAACAAGGTTGACCGTAAAGGTGCTCGTCCTGAAGAAGTTGTGGATGAAGTTCTTGACCTCTTTATCGAATTAGGTGCAGATGAAGATCAACTCGACTTCCCAGTTGTTTACACTTCAGCAATGAACGGTACTTCAAGTTATGATTCAGATGTTTCTACTCAAGAACACACCATGAAGCCATTGTTTGATACTATTATCAAGACAATCCCTGCTCCAGTAGACAATTCTGATGAACCACTTCAATTCCAAGTTGCTATCTTAGATTACAATGACTTCGTTGGTCGAATCGGTATCGGTCGTGTCTTCCGTGGTAAGATTAAGGTCGGCGATAATGTTACCTTAATGAAACTTGATGGCTCAAAGAAGAATTTCCGGGTTACTAAGCTTTTTGGTTTCTTCGGTTTGAAGCGGTTGGAAATTAATGAAGCTGAAGCTGGTGATTTGATTGCGGTTTCTGGGATGGAAGACATCAATGTTGGTGAAACTGTAGCTGATGCAGAACATCCCGAAGCAATTACTCCATTACGGATTGATCCACCTACATTACAAATGACTTTCCGGACTAACGATTCTCCATTCGCTGGTCGTGAAGGTAAATTTGTTACTGCCCGTCAGCTTGAAGATCGTTTGAAGCGTGAAATGCAAACTGATGTGTCCTTAAAGGTTGAAGATACTGATGATCCAGGTGCATGGACTGTTTCTGGTCGTGGGGAATTACACCTTTCTATCTTGATCGAAACATTACGTCGTGAAGGATATGAATTATCTGTATCACGTCCACAAGTTATTTACCGTGAAATTGATGGAGTAATGAGTGAACCATTTGAAGAAGTTCAAATTGATACTCCAGATGAATATACTGGTGCAGTTATTGATAGCCTTTCTAAACGTAAAGGTGAAATGAAGAACATGGAACCAGGCGAAAATGGTCAAACTCGTCTTATCTTCTTAGCACCATCACGTGGCTTGATTGGGTACTCAACTGAATTTATGACTATGACCCGTGGTTACGGAATCATGAGCCATACCTTTGAAAAATACGCACCAGTTATCAAGAACTGGAACCCTGGTCGTCAAAAGGGTACTCTTGTGTCCATGAATGCTGGTAAGGCTACTACTTACGCAATGATGGGTATCGAAAGTCGTGGTCAATTATTAATTGATCCAGGTACGGAAGTTTACGAAGGTATGATCGTTGGTGAAAACAGTCGTGAAAATGATATTACTGTTAACATCACCAAGGGTAAGAACTTAACGAACGTTCGTGCTGCTGGTTCTGATGAAATGGCTCACATTAAGACCCCTACTCACTTCTCCCTTGAAGAATCACTCGAATTCTTAAATGAAGATGAATACTGTGAAGTAACTCCAGAAAATATCCGTTTACGGAAGAAGACCCTTAACACAAATGCCCGTGAAAAGGAAGCTAAGCGTCGTCGTGCTGCTTCACGGAAGTAAATATTTAAAAAAGCTTGGGAGGCTAACTAGCTTTCCGAGCTTTTTTTTGTTGTATAATAATGATTGTATTTTGTTTTTAGGTAGGTGCACTTTGTGAAGAAAAAGAAATTAAGATTCCGTAAGATTCGTTCTGTATGGAATAACGTCCGCTACCTTGATTATTATATTTTAGTTCCTTATCTTGCTTTATGTTTAGTAGGAATTGTAATGGTCTATTCAGCTAGTGCTTCCATTGAAATGCAAAATGGTGGAACCCCATTAGGATATTTAGTAAAACAAACAATCTATGTTGTAATGGGAGTTGCGGTAATGGCATTTATGGCAAATTATCCTTTGCGGCATTATCGAACGCCAAGGTTTTTACGAGATTCAACATTGGTAGTTGGTGCTTTACTTGTCATTGTTTTGGTTTTTAGCCGGGCTGTTAACGGAGCTAAAGGTTGGATATCCTTGGGCTTCTTTAATATTCAACCGGTGGAAATTTGTAAGCTATATTTTATCTTATATTTAGCTGATCGAATGGCTAAAATTAGGCAACGTGGACAACATTTTACCACTGATGCTAAAGGTCCTTGGCTCATAATTGCAGTTTTTCTCGGGTTGATTATGATTCAACCAGATATTGGAGGAATGGCGATTAACGGAGCGATTATTGCAATCATGCTTTTAGCGGCGGATTATAAATGGGGCGTTGGTTTGGAGATAATTCTTGTCTTACCAGCGCTTGGCTACCTTGGATTGGAACGACTAGTTGAAAGTGGTTTGCTTCAAGGCGGTGGATACCAAGTTGCGCGTTTTGTTGCCTTTCTAAATCCCTTTGGAAATGCTAGTGGTTCAGGAAATCAATTAGTTAATTCCTATTATGCAATCAGCAATGGTGGTGTATTTGGGGTTGGACTTGGAAATAGTATTCAAAAAATGGGATATTTGCCAGAGCCCAATACCGACTTTATTATGTCAATTACTAGTGAAGAATTGGGTCTAGTCGGGGTAACGGCAATTTTAGTTACTTTACTCTTTTTGATCTGTCGTATTATTCAAGTTGGGGTGCGGGCAGATAGTTTGTATCAAACGCTCATCTGTTATGGCTCAGCAACATTCTTTACGATTGAAACACTCTTTAATATTGGTGGAGTTCTAGGACTCTTGCCGATTACGGGGGTTACCTTCCCATTTATTAGTTATGGGGGATCAAGTATGTTGATTCTTTCTGCAACGGTAGGCATTATAATGAATATTAGTATGCAGCAAAATCGGGATCGCTTGGTTATGGGAAAACCATTTATTCCTGAAACAGGAGGCGTAAAGAATGTTTAAATTAATTCCACGGCGTTCCCTAATAATTTACATTAACAATAATCGTGTGATTCGAGCTCTTCGTCATTATGGTCAGATTGATTATATTTCCCGACGAATGCATTATGTGGTAATGTATGTAGACCAAAGTGATGTCGAAAAAATAAAAGAGAAGATAAGTCGATTACGCGCAGTGAAAAAGGTTGAATTATCAGCTCGACCAGATTTAGACCCGACGTTAGCTGATCTTGAATTAACGGGGGTCTATCAATTACATGATGAGGATGATAAAAAATGAGAATTGTTGCAGGAGACTTTGGGGGACGAAAGCTAAGTGCTGTTCCAGGAATGGCAACTCGTCCAACAACTGATAAAGTTAAAGAAGCATTATTTAATATAATCGGTCCTTACTTTAATGGCGGAACCAGTCTAGATTTGTTTGCCGGAAGCGGTGGATTAAGTATTGAAGCTGTATCGCGCGGAATCAGCCAGGCAGTCTTAGTTGATCGTCAATATCAAGCAATCAAAACAATTAAGAAGAATATTGACGTTACAAAACATGTTGAACAATTTAAAGCTTATAAAATGGACGCTCACAAAGCGTTGAATTTGTTTGCAAAAGACAAATTGAAATTTAACCTGGTCTTTTTAGATCCGCCCTATGCTAAACAGCAAATTGTTAATGATATGGAGCAGATGGTTAAAAATAATTTGCTAGCTAAAGATGCAATAATTGTGGCAGAAACAGATCAGAATGCGAAATTGCCGACAGATTTAGCTGAGTTTAACTTTATTCGTCGTCAAGAATATGGAATTACGGTTTTAACAATTTATCAATATAAAGGAGAATCAAAATAATGAAAGTTGCAGTTTTTCCTGGATCATTTGACCCATTAACACTTGGACATTTAGATTTAATTAAGCGAGGAAGTGCGTTGTTTGATCAATTGGCAGTGGCGGTAATGACTAATGAAAGTAAAAACCCGCTGTTTACTGTTGAAGAACGAGTAGCGCAAATTAAAGAGGCTGTTAGTGGGCTAGATAATGTTTCGGTTATTACAACGGAAGGCTTAACTGTTGATCTAATGAACCGCATTGGTGCAGATTACTTAATGCGTGGTTTGCGTAATACTACTGATTTTCAATATGAACGTGATATTGCGGCGATGAATAACTTTTTAGATGATCAGTGTGAGACCGTCTTTTTCCTTGCTAAGCCTGAATATCAGCACTTATCTAGTAGTTTGCTGAAAGAAGTAACATCGGCTGGGGGAGATATCTCAGCTTACCTTCCCGCTAATATTAATGAAGCACTAAAAAAGCGTTTAATGGAACGAGAAATGTTACGGGTTAAGAAAGACAATGAAAAAGCAAGATAATGTAATATTGCGACGGATAGGAATTATTTTAGGGCTTGTCCTTTTACTAGGCTGCTTTTTGTTCTGGCCCCTAAATTCTTATATTGAAAGTCCGGGAACAGCTGCTGATTTACAGTCTTTTGTTAAAATAAAGGGACACCCCGATCGATATAAGGGAAGTTTTATGTTGACGTCGGTGGCGATTCAACGTGCCCATCCTGCAACATATTTATATGCCAAAATGATGCCCTATATGTCAATTGAGAGTGCGGAAGATGTAACTGGTGGTCAAAATAGTGCAACGTATGACCGTGTCCAAAAATTTTATATGGATAGCTCGATTAACGAGGCAATTGCAGTTGCTTATAATGCCGCTCACCAAAAAGTAACGCGACGCTATCTAGGAATTTATGTATTGCAAGTTCAGCCTAATTCTAAATTTAAACATGATATTCATGTTGGGGACACAATTACAAAAGTAGATGGTCATCACTTTAATACCGCTCAAGGCTTTCAAAAATATATTGGTGCTAAAAAAGTTGGCACTCCGTTAGTGGTTACTTATACTCGAGATGGGAAAACTAAAACTGTCACCCATCCGCTTGTTAAAATTACCAATACTAATAAGCCAGGAATTGGGATCATTCTTACTAACAATATGCAAGCTAAGACTAAGGTTCCAGTAAAGGTTGATGCTGGTCAATATGGTGGGCCATCTGGTGGCTTAATGTTCAGTTTGCAAATATATCAACAAATTAGTGGAAAAGATTTGCAACGGGGACGTAAAATCGCTGGAACTGGAACAATAAATTCAGACGGGACCGTTGGAGAAATTGGTGGAATTGACAAGAAAGTAATCGCTGCGCACCGTGCGGGAGCCACTATTTTCTTTGCCCCTTATATAAAACCAACGAAAGAGATTCTTAAGTATGAAGAAGGTCATCTGACTAATTATCAAATGGCTAAGAAAGCAGCTAAGAAATCTGCACCAGGAATGAAGGTTGTCCCTGTCACTTCCTTTGACGAAGCAGTGAAATATTTACAAACGCATAAGTAAATTGAAAAGCAAGAGGCAAAATGAAGGTCTCTTGCTTTTTTTAATGCAAAATTTATTTTTTTTCGTATTTATATTTATAGGGAGGTGAGAAACATGCAGCAATTATCAGAATTATGGATAAAATATCGAGTACAAGTGCTGATGATAGTGATTGCTGCAGTAGTTGGGGGATATTGGATACTTAATAAAAATAATAACGATGCTTTAATTTCAAATACTAATGCTGTTTTAACAAGTAGCGAAACAGGAAGTAGTTTAACTTCTACCACTACGATGAAAGGGACCGTTGCAATTGATATAAAGGGTGCCGTAAAAATGCCCGGAGTTTATGAATTGAAAGCAGATGATCGTGTGAACGAAGCCTTGAAAGCGGCAGGTGGACCACTACCCAATGCAGACTTGCGCCAAGTAAATCTTGCTAAACAATTAACAGACCAGCAGATGATCTATATTCCTCTTCAAGGCGAAACGCCAATAGTTTCCAGCAGTACAGAACCATCAGCAGCTAATAATGAAAATGGCAGCGATAGTTCTGCAAAGATAAATCTAAACACGGCTACCAAAGAACAACTATGTCAAATTACAGGGATTGGCGATAAAAAAGCCGATTTAATATTGCAATATCGACAAGAACACGGTCAATTTAAGAGTATTGACGAACTTAAAGAAATAAATGGTTTTGGCGAAAAAACTGTTGCTAAACTAAAAGATCACCTATCTATCTAGTTTTTATTTTTTTGATGAAGATATTTGCTATACTATATTTCAAATATAGAGGAGTGAAATAATATGAAACCGAGAATTGATTGGGACCAGTATTTTATGATTCAAGCAGCTTTATTGGCGTCGCGAAGTACCTGCAACCGCCTTTCAGTAGGTGCAGTTTTAGTTCGTGATAAGCGAATAATTGCCGGTGGGTACAATGGATCAGTCGCTGGCGATGCACATTGTATTGATGAAGGCTGCTATTTACGTGATGGACATTGTGTACGAACTATTCATGCAGAAATGAATGCTCTTTTACAGTGTGCTAAGTTTGGTATTTCTGCTGATGGGGCAAGTATTTATGTAACAGATTTTCCTTGTTTACAATGTACCAAAAGTTTATTGCAGACTGGAATTAAGGAGATAAATTATATTCGTAATTATCACAATGATGATTATGCAATGAAATTACTTAAACTAAAAAATGTTGCGCTTCATCAGATTAAATTAGATAGTGATATTTTAGAAGAGGTCGATCTGGACCAGTATATCAACCCAGATCAAAAATAGATTATTCAACACTTTTGGTTTTTTCCTGCGCTAATTGCAAGTTTAGTAGCGGTTAGTTTCTTTAGTTCATATTGGTTAATTTTTCTTTTAATTGCTATATTTTACCGAATTGCCGTATTAAAAAGGCCAATAGTACTTGGAGTTGGAGTGCTGATATGTTTATTGATGGCGATTTTATGTTACAGTTTACAAAAAAATTGGACAACTATTACGGCGAATAAGCAAATGGAAGTTACTCAAAAAATATTAGTTTACCCTGATGAATTAAAATTCAATGGAAATTTTATGACAGGAACTGCAATCGACATTCAAACTGGACAACGTGAAGCAATAATGATGTCGTTTAAGTCACCCCAGATGCTAAAAAATATTGATAAGCTTACAACACCCTCGATATGGCTTATTAATGGGCAATTAAAACCGATTATTCCCCGTACAAATGAAAATCAATTTGATAATTTAACTTATAATCACCATCGCCGGATCTGTAATCAAGTTCAAATTAACCGGGTAGAGCAAATGGTTAGGCAAAAAAGAGGAATAGTTGGCTGGTGTCATACATTAAGAAAGCGAATCAGCCTCTACTTTGAAACTTTACCGCCTCCTCTTAGTACGTATTGCCAACAATTAATAATTGTTAGCAGTAATGAGGATTCGGCTGAATTAATGGTAAGTATTAAAAGGCTTGGTCTGCTTCATCTTTTTTGCATTTCAGGAATGCATATCGTGCTTTTCACTGATTTATTACGGCGGCTGTTAGTTCATTTATGGTGGCGTAAAGAATCAATTGATTTATTTTTAATTATCATTTTACCGTTTTATCTTCTCGTTGGTGGTGGAGCAACAAGCTTGATAAGAGCAACCATTATGGCTGAGCTTGGTCTTCTTCATCGATATTTAAATTTGGACAGTCTTGATGGATGGGCACTGAGCTTATTAATTGGATTAGTTATTGATCCGTTGCTATTGCTTACATTAGGCGGTCAATTAAGCTATTTGCTTTCTTTTATTCTTCAAGTTCTTCCAGAATCAGTACGTGGTTTTAAGCAGTCTTTATTATTGAATTTAATTAATTTGCCTTCGTTATTGAGTTATGTATATGAGGTTCATCTTCTAAGTTTTGGGGTTAGTTATTTAATAATTCCGCTATTTTCGACAGTTGTTTTTCCAGCGGTCTTGGTTGGGGCACTTAGTTTTAAGCTTTTTGAACCACTCGCGTATCTAATTAATGCTGGTTTAAAATGTTTTCAATATATTTTAAATTGGTTATCTGATTTTCCAGGAATGATTCATTTTGGGAAGCCACCGTTAATTTTGGCCCTTCTATTATTTGCGGCATCTTTATTTGTTATTTCTCAAGAGACATCTTTAAAATCATGGAAGATATTAGCCTTATTGTATGTAATTACTGGAGGGATAATTCATTTTCCACTTAATGGCGAAGTTACCTTTGTTGATATTGGACAGGGGGACTCGATAATTATTAGAGAACCTTTTAATCGACGGGTAACAATGATTGATACAGGAGGCAAATTAAATTTTAAAAAGCCGGATTTGGCGACTTCAAAGCATTCTCAAGATGATGCCCAACGAATAACCATTAATTATTTGAAAAGTAAAGGCATCAGGCAAATTGATAATATTTGTTTAACTCACCATGATGCAGATCATATCGGCTATTTAACAACGATTTTGGATAATATAGCAGTGAAAAGACTGATTGTCCCAGCGGGGATGGAAAGACAACCAGCACTTCTTAATAAAGTAAGGACTGCTGAAAAGTCATCGCCAATGATAATTCCGGTGACTGATAATGTTAAGTTGTCATCATTTCCATTGCAAATTCTACATCCTTTTGTTCCGGGTGAAGGGAAAATGAAGATTCTTTAGTGTTAGCTGGGAAATTTGGTGGGAAAAGATTCCTTTTTACTGGGGATTTGGACCAGGAAAATGAAGAAAAAGTTATTCAAAAGTATCCGCAACTAAAGTCAGATATCTTAAAAGCTGGTCATCATGGCAGTAAAACTGCTAGTAGTTATTTATTTTTGCAGACAGTTGCTCCTAAGTATGCGATAATTTCAGCTGGACGATTTAATAGGTATCGCCATCCTGATGAAATAACAATAAAAAATTTTCAAAGATTAAATATTAATTACTTATCAACGCAGCAATTTGGAATGATACAATATGTATACCATGGTCGAAATGGAAAAATAAAAACAACATTGAGGGGAGATGAGACAAGTTGGACATTGCCCAATTATCTACACAATTAAAAACTAAAACCCCAGCAATGGTATATTTAATTTTAGGGAAACAACAGGTCCTTCAACAGCAGGCAATTGATGCCTTTATAAGCCTTATTCCAGAGAATGAACAGGTTATGAATGTTGGTCGATATGATATGGAAGCCACACCATTGGCAGTTGCTTTGGATGATGCGATGGCGACTCCATTTTTTGGTGAACGACGATTAGTTATTATCAATAAACCGTTCTTCTTAACTGGTGAGAAAAGACATTCGAAAGTTGAACATGATTTGGATAGCTTAAAAAAGTATCTTGAACACCCTGAACCGTCTACAATTTTAGTTTTTGCGGCCCCTTATGAAAAGCTTGATGGACGAAAAGGGATTGTAAAGCAATTAAAGAAGACAGCAGTTTTAGTTGATGCTAGTCCACTTGATGAACGAGCAGCTCGTCAAAGAGTGAGAACTCAATTATCAACTGCTGGTTTTGAAATATCAGAAGCTGCTTTGGATGAGTTGGTTCAACGGACTAATGCGGATTATGGGATGATGGATGCAAGCTTAACTAAATTAAAGATTTTGGCTTACCATGAAAAAAAGATTGATCAAAACATGGTAGCCGCTCTAGTTCCGCAATCATTAGATGAAAATGTATTTGATTTAGTCACTGCGGTTCTTAAGCATAATCAAATAAAGGCCTTAGATCTCTATCAACAGCTATTAGCGGGCCAGCAACCGCCGTTAAGGATTAATGCAGTGCTAGTAGGGCAGTTTCGGCTGTTGATTCAAATAAAAGTATTAAGTAAACGCGGTCTTACGCAAGGGAGTCTAGCGAGTCAGCTTAATGTCCATCCTTATCGGATTAAATTGGGATTAAAAACTGCGCGTGATTTCTCAATGCAGGCGTTAGAAAATGCCTATTTGGGATTAATTCGTATTGAACAATCGTTAAAAACGACACAACGCGATCCTTCACTTTTGTTTCAGTTATTTATGTTACAGTATTCTCAGCAGAGCAAAGGAGCGTGAGATACAAAAAGAGGATAAGAAAATTTGCTTTCTTATCCTCTTTTTGTGAAAAGTTAAAAATAAAAGAGGCTGGGAAAAAACTCCTAGTCCAAAATAAAAACCGGATGATGAATTTTTTGAACAATTCATCATCCG
>NZ_LN887495.1:0-2664 GCF_036621895.1 Limosilactobacillus reuteri subsp. porcinus | reverse complement strand
TGTGGATACGGACTGCTTACGCTTTTTTTCGTGCAAAATTGATTAATTTCCGTATATAAATATATAGGGGGATTAAATGTTAATTGCAGTTCATAATGATCAATTAGTGTTAGCTGAAAACGCAAAAAGCGATATGGCGTATTATTGTCCAGGATGCGGGCAGGGAGTGATCTTGCGACGAGGAAAGCATAAGATTACTCATTATGCCCATAAGAAGGGAAATGACTGTGGCTTTAGCGAGGGTGAAACATTAGAACATTTAAAAGGAAAAAAGCAGATTTATCAATGGGCACAAAAGCATCATTGGAATCCGCAATTAGAAGTCTATTTTCCAACAGTTGCTCAACGGCCAGATATTCTTTTAGAAATTAATGGGCATACTGTAGCAGTTGAATTTCAATGTAGTCCCTTAAGCCTTGAAAAGTTATTAGCACGTAATGAAGGGTATCGCCAGTTAAAAATTCCGGTTTGGTGGATATTAGGATCACCTTATTTGCGTAACTTGAGGAATAAAAAAATCGTTCAGTTTACGCAAATTTTTAGAAAACAGTTTGTTCTCTTATTTTGGGATGTGAAAAGGGCGCAATTAGTTATTAATCAGAAATACTGGCGGTGCTCCTATAGCCGGTTAAGGTATGATAAAAAGACTATTTTAATGGAGCAGATTGAAATGTTGAAGAAGAAACAGTATCATTTTCCAAGTAAAAAAATAAGAGAACTATCATTAACTACTTTAAGACTTACTGGTCACGCTTTGTCTGAATGTCCGCTGGTATGTCATGATCTTATTGCAAGTTGGCCGGCAATGTCTATTCCAATAATTATTTGGCGAATTGGTGTAATATTAGAGATAGAGAAATTCCCCTTATTTTATTCTTGGGGGAATAAGGAATGGAAAAATTTATTAATTAAGGTAAACAAAAGCGACTGGCTATTCCCCGGTTGTTTACCTCCAGAAACAATTCGCAATATTATTATCAACCAATATACAAACGAATTAATTGCCTTTAAAGTAATTTGTAGGGAGGATAATCATCTTATTTTAATTCATCGTCCACAATGGTTTAATGATGCACAGTTAAAACTACAGCTGGTTAAAAGGAGATCATAATATGCAACATACATGTACAATGTTTTTAGCAGGAAAGAATGCAACGATTGACGGGTCAACTATAGTTTGTCGTGAGGAAGATTATGGTAATGCATTTGATCCTCAAAGATTTGTATTAGTAAAACCAGAAAGACAGCCACGTCAATATCAAAGCAAAACAACTGACTTTAAAATTGATTTACCAGTTCCTAAGCTAAAATATACTTCTACGCCTGACGCTGACGATAAAGATGGGATTTTTGGTGCAGGCGGTATCAATGGTGTAAATGTTGCGATGAGTGCGACTGAAACTATTACTACTAATGCCCGGATACTAGCAGTAGATCCTTATAATACTTTATCAGGAATTGGCGAAGAAGATTTTGTAACATTAGTCCTTCCCTATATTAGGAGTGCGCAAGATGGTGTTAAGAAGCTAGGAAGCTTATTAGAAAAGTATGGTACTTATGAGGCTAATGCGATAGCTTTTAGTGATAATAATGAAGTATGGTATATGGAAACAATTGGCGGTCATCATTGGGCAGCTGTTAAAATCCCTGATAACGCCTATGTGATTGCTCCTAATCGATTTAACATTACTAATTTTGATTTTGACAGTTCCAACACAATGAGTTCACCAAATTTGAAACAGTGGATTGATCAAAATAAGTTGAATCCTAGCGAGAACGAATACAATTTACGACATATTTGTGGAAGTGCAACTGCTACTGATACTGTCTATAATAACCCACGAGCATGGTATGTTCAGCAGCAATTAGGGACGATAAATGCTAATCCGCAAAGTAATAACCTTCCATTCATCTGTTATGCAAAAGAAAAGCTTACTGTAACTACGATCAAGAAGTTAATGAGTTCTCATTATCAAGGGACAGCTTTTGACCCGTATCATTTAGAAAAAGATAAAGCACCATTTAGGTCAATTGCATTAAACCGAAACTTAGAATTACATATTCTACAAATACGTAATAATGTTCCTGCAAGTATTGCTGGTGTCCATTGGTTGGCATTTGGTCCTAATACTTTTAATGCTGTGGTTCCCTTTTATGCAAATATTGACGATACACCAATCCCTTATCGAAACACTAGTACTGAATATTCAATAGATGATATGTATTGGCTCACTCATACAATTGCTGCGCTTGGGGACCAAAATTATCAGCAAGCACAGAGTATTGAAGAAAATTTTGAATTGCAAGTAATGGCAAAAACAATGAATGTTCAAAATAATACGGATAAGGAAATAGCAGAACATCAGGATGTGAGTGCATTTTTAACCACAATTAATAATCGGATGGCCGAAACCGCAGTGGACGAAAGTAAAAAATTACTAGGGAAGCTAGTTAAACTTGCCTTTTCAAAAGAACGATTGCAATTCTAAATCGAAAATAAAAAAGAGGTTGGATAGATAGTCATCATTTCCAATCTCTTTTTATTAATGTCTTTAGACCTAGTTGAGTGCGCGAGCAGAGCGAGTGCACGAAACAAAAAACCACCTGCTATGCGGGTGGGCGATAAAAATTATATAAAAAAGGCCTCTTTTGCCTTAAGATGTA
>NZ_LN887494.1:0-19251 GCF_036621895.1 Limosilactobacillus reuteri subsp. porcinus | reverse complement strand
AGAAGTAGGGGTATTCTCGCAATTTATGGATAAAATTACCAATTAAAGTTAAGAAGGGAAGAATAAAAATGACAGAAAAAATCGGACAAAGACAAGATCATCAACCAAACGCAGACAAGAAGAAAGCAAGGAAGTTCCCAAAGATGACTAAAAAGGTTCTGATTACCGCCTGTGTTTGTGGAGGACTTGTGTTAGGAGCTGGAGGCATTGCTGGTGTCGCTGCAATGGATGGTTATCATGCTCAAATCGAAGCCGCGGTGAAACATGAAAAGTTAGCTAATAAGAGCGACATCAAGATTGACCAACAGGCTGCAATTGATCAGTTTAACAAGAAGTACCCAGATAAGCACCTCAATGAAGTAGAGCTGGAAAGTGACAAGGGAAAATATGTGTACAAGGTAAAGGGCTTTGACAATACCAACGAATACAAGGTTAAAGTCAATGCCAAGGATGTCAAACTAATCTCTAACAAGTCTGAAAAGCTTGACCAAAATGAGAAGGAATATACCTTAGATCCAGGTAAGGCAATTAGCCGTGATGAAGCGAGCCAAATTGCCGAAAAAGCAGCTAAAAAGGGTAGTGCGATCGAATGGAAATTAGAACAAGAAAAGGAAAATCAAGCTGTTTGGGAAGTTAAAGTAAAAGATGGCCGGACAGTTAAAGAAGTTAAGATTGATGCTGGCTCTAAAAAAGTATTAGCCGTGGAAAACGACCATTAATTTATCCATAATTTGCGCATTCATCCCCCACTTATAGAAGTGGGGGATGAATCGCCTTCTTAAAGCAACGAGTGCTTTTTCTTCAGTTGCTGGTCATGTAATAAATATGAGGAGGACAAAAATGTTAAAGAAACACCCTTTAGCCTTATATATTACGTGGATAGTTGCTTTAGCAGTTATTCCATTACCGTTAATCATCTTGACAAATAGTCAATTAACGGCTGATTATGAAGATCTTTTTGCTTATGATGTGGGGATATTGGCCTATGTTTGGTGGTTGGTTATCATTTTCCTCTCAACTCGTCCAAGATGGCTTGAAAAGTATATTGGAATCCCTTCAATGTATTTTTTGCATGCTTCGTTAGGCGTTGCAGCGCTGATTGCTGTGACTGCTCACAAATTTTTAAGTCCCGGCGCTGATCACCTTGTTGAAACGACGGGAGATATTGCTTGGTACTTGGCAATTGTCGGTATAATTTACGCGATTGTCTTTATGTCGGGATGGTTAGTTGACCGCTTTAAGCTGCTTCGTCAAATTAAACTAAAGTTAAGCATAATTTGCTCCCATCAAGTTTCTGTCTGGATCCACCGCTTAAACTTACTATTAATCCTACTGATCTGGTTGCATGTTCACTTAATAGATGATTTTAGCGAGATGACAAGTTTTATAACAACATTTGATGCGTATACTTATATCATTATTGGTTATTACTTGTTAGCAAAATTTATCACGCTGTTTAAAACAAATGGAACAGTGATAGCGAATAAACAGCTTGCACCGAATACTCAACAGTTAGTAATTAAGTTAGATAAAAACGATCCAGCTTATCAAGCCGGTGACTTTTACTTTGTGTCTTTTAGGGGCAGTAAATTAATTGGGAGGGAAAAGCATCCTTTTTCCGTTACGTCCGCCCCTAAAAATGACCCTCATGAAATTACCTTTACGATCCAAAAACTTGGGGATTTTACAAAAAAGATCCCATCAGTACAAATTGGAACAAGAGTATATTTAGAAGGACCATACGGACAATTTGATCGCATTATCCGTAAATTACCTAAGGATCAACCATTAGTGTTTTACGGGTTGGGATCAGGGTTAGCGCCCCTTCTTAGCTTGGCAGAACAATATGGAAATCAACGACAAAAAAATATTATGGTCTTCATCAAAAAAGAACGGCTTATATTTTGAAAAAGCTCTGGAAAAATTAAAGAAAAATCCTAATATTACGGTTATTGCAAAAGAAGGTCGTTTTACGGAAGAATCAATAAAAAAAGAATTGTCACCTAAAGAAATTGATCAAGGGCTCTACTTTATCGTGGGACCAGCTCATGTCATCTTAAATGTCGAAAAGATGCTTCGGAAACTTAATGTTAAGTCACCACACATAATTGATGAAAGATTAACAATGTAATAATGATAATATGCAACCAATCGCGGGGGTACGGAGTCAATCTCAAGTTAAGGATTCTCGATCAAGGAATTGAAGCACGGGCTGATATCGTTCGGGAAAACAGTTGAGGCTGGGAGAAAATGAATCGCACCCTGTCAAGTGAACATGTAAATATATAAAGTTTTTAAGCAGCTTGATTCCGGTATTCTACTGGGATTAAGCTGTTTAATTGGATATCTGTCAACTGGTATGGTTGACAGATATCCATATATTTCCATGTTCACCTAGAAAGGAGCATACCAGAATTGTGTAAAGTCCACGGCAATCGTCATTACTTTAATGTGGTATTTGTTAGTAATATCATACTCGAGCTGAGCAAGCTTTTTGCGGATTTCGTCTGACTAAAACCAGGTTACCGCCTTTTTGTGCATGGATCTTAACAAATTCCATTCCCAGATCACCAGTGGTACCAGTAATTAAAGCAGTTTCTTTTGACATAATAATTCCTCCTCAAAATCTTATCTTTCGTTTGATGTTGATTCTAGTATATGCTGAAGAAGAGAATAAGTAATATCATATGATGCCAAACTGATATCAAATGGCGCCAAGTAATTAATTTTTGGTGGCGGTTGCTAATCTTTCTAAACCATCTTTGACTTGTGAACGAGGATAAGCGATGTTAATGCGAATAAACTGGCTACCATTGCCATGATAATAAGTTCCTGGATTAATAATTAACCCAGTTTGTTCGCGAATCTTTTGTACCAAAACAGCGCTGTTATCAGTTACTGCGCTAACATCAATCCATACAAGATAAGTTGCCGTTCCAGGAACAACATGGAGTTTAGGAAGGTTCTTCTTAATAAATTCAACAAGATATTTGCGGTTCCCTAATAAATACTTTTTAAGTTGATGAAGCCAGTCTGCACCCTGGGTATAAGCAGCGATTGTTCCAGGAATTGCTAAGAGATTTGGTTTTGCTACTTCATATTTATTGATTGCGCGCGTAAAGTGTTCCCGCAAAAGAGGATTAGGAACGATTCCTGTCGCAGCATGAAGAGCCGCCACGTTAAATGTCTTACTGGTTGATACTAATGTAACCACGTTTTGGCGATAATCTTCTGGTAAGGAGAAAGTAGGAGTGTAGTCTGGGCCCGTTAATACTAGATCACCATGAATTTCGTCACTAATAACAATGATACCGTGCTTTTGAGCTAGCTTAATAATACGAATTAACTCATCGCGCGACCAAACATAACCAGTAGGATTGTGGGGATTACATAAAATCATCAGCGTGGTAAGCGGGTTACTCATTTTTTCTTCAAGGTCATCCCAATCGACAGAATAAGTATATGTAGCTTGATCATATTTTAGCTGAGTAGGAAAAGCATGACGGCCGCTATTGAGAATAGAATTATAAAAAGTATTGTAAACTGGCTCCATTAACAGAACGTTATCGCCTTCATGACTTAAATAATTAACACAGGCAGTAATAGAAGGGATAACACCAGTTGCGAACCGCATCCAAGAGGTATCAGCTTCCGCGTTATGCTCGGTTTTATACCAGGAAGCAACTGCATTAAAGTATTTCTCATTCGGATATTCATAACCAAAAGCACCTGAATCAATCTTCTTTTTCATTGCGGCCATAATTTCAGGAGCAGTTTTGAAGTCCATATCAGCAGTTGTCATTGGTAATTCATTCGGCTTAACATCCCATTTTTCAGAATTGGTGTGACGCCGATCGAGAATTGTATCAAAATCATATTTCATATTTTTCACCCTTTACTTCTTTTGAATTATTTGAATCTTACTTGGATCAATTTGGGGATCATCCATAATAATTTCATCAGCGTGATCAACGGTGATTTTACCACTAATTGGGTTCTTGATACTCATAATAGTACCTTTTAGCTCGGCATCAATATTAGTACATAATTCAAAGGCGAGGTCAGTTCGCAGAGCACGACAATTCTTCAGCGTTAAGTGGTCAACATAGCATAATCCCTGATCGCTTTCGATTGTGCAGTTAATAAAAGTAATGTTCTTGGTATTCCAAGCTAGGTATTCCCCACTGATCTTAGAATCATAAATTGTGACGTTCTCACAGTTCCCGAAGGCATCCTTTGATACTAAGCGTGAATTATGAACCTCAACGTTTTTAGCACCATCAAAAACATAATTTCCGACAAGATCAAGATGGTCAACATAAATGTTTTCACTATTCATTCCTAAATAATCACCAGTAGCATAGACATTTTTCATCTTAATATTTTGACAGTTCCACATTGTTTCAGCAGCATTTGTAAAGTGAACATTATTAAGAACGATCCCATCACATCGACGAAATTCTTTAGGTGCTTGAATTGTACTGTCAGTAATTTCAATATCGTTAGTATACCAAATACCAGAACGAGACATTTCTTCAAAGATGGTATTTGTTACTTTGATATGATCGGAATACCAAAGAGGATATTTCCATGTAAAGAGTACGCCATCGAGAGTTAAGTTAGCAGTTTCTTTTAATGGTGATTCACCCTTACCAAAAGTAGTGTTTACTAAATGAGCATCTTGAAGACCATAAAGTGGACGTTCACCATCATAATAAGCTTCTTTAAATTCTTCCATCCTAATTACCTCACAATTCCTAATTAATTTTATAATAGGCCGAAAATAAAAAACGCGCCATTAAAGACACGTTTTAAATTGATTTTTTAATCATCCCATACTTTTTTAGCAACGTTGAATGCGGACCAAGCATTTGGCCAGCCAACGTAGAATGCTAATTGAGTAATAATTTCCGCAATTTCATCTTTTGTAATGCCGTTGTTCTTAGCAGTTTGCATGTGGTAAGGGAGCTGTTCAAAAGCACCTTTTGTAATTAAAGCGGTAACGGTGAGAAGACTCCGATCGCGAAGGCTTAATTCCCTTTCCCGTGACCAAACTTGTCCGAATAATACATCATCGTTTAATTCTGCAAATTTAGGGGCGAAATTACCAAGTTGGTCGCGACCAGCTGTTTGTTTCTTAGCCATGAAAATCTTCCTTTCTCAATCGTAATTTTGATTACTTTTACTATAAGCCTAGAAAGATAAAATTTAAAATACCAATATTAAGTAGGCAATAATGCAAAAAATGAATAGCTAGCAGTTTTTATTTGTAACTAATAAAATAAGGCAAGACAAAAGCCTTTGAATAATAGTGCGATTAATGTCTTGTTAGTAAGACATTGAAAGATATAATGCTAGAAAGCAAGCATGAAATACATGTTAGAGCTACTTTATTGACGCTATTTTCTTAATTCGTTATGGTTGATAAAGATAAGAAAAAAGTGAGGATTATTATGAAAGTAGCTCAACTTACTAAATACAATAAAAAGAATCCACAAATACTAATTAGCAATGCTTCTTTGCCGCCGCTTGGACCTTACGACCTACTAATTCAAGTTAAAGCGGCAGGTGTCAATCCATTAGATAATTTAATAGCATGGGGCGATTTGAAATTAGTTGTCCCATATAAATTACCGCAAACACTGGGAAATGAATTTGTAGGACTTGTTCAACAAACTGGTAAAGATGTTACTAATTTTAAGGTAGGCGACCGTGTATATGGACGCAATCCCTTAAATAATATTGGTGCATTTGCTGAAGAATTAGTGGTTAATCAATCCGCTGTTGCTCATGTACCGGAATATCTTACCAATCAAGAAGCGACTGGCGTTCCTTTAACTGCTTTAACAGCAATTCAGGCTCTTGAATTGTTACAAGCTAAGCCAGGTCAGACATTATTTATTTCTGGTGGGACAGGAAGTTTCGGTGCAATGGCTATTCCAATTGCAGTAGCAAAAGGACTCAAAGTGATTACTAGTGGTAGTCCACAAAATCAGCAACGTGTCGAACAACTCGGGGTTAATAAATTTATTGACTATACAAAAGAAGATTACACAAAAGTTCTTTCAGGGATTGATTTAGTAATAGATACATTAGGTGGAAAAGAAACAATTAAGCAGATGGCAATTTTACGTCCTCATGGGAAACTCGTATCTTTACGTGGAATACCTAATAAGGAATTTGCTAAACGAATGAAAATGAGCAAGTTCAAACAAGGACTTTTTAGTCTTGCATCCCGTAGTATTGAAAAAGAAGCAGCTAAAAAGAAAATAGACTATCAATTTTTATTCGTAACAGCTAATGGCCAACAATTAGCAGCTGCAAACAAGATCTTGGTTGAAAATCAAATTCATCCCACGGTTGGCAAAATCTTTTCACTAGATGAGGTTCCCCAAGCGATGAAAAAAGTTCAGCAGGGACATAATAAAGGTAAAGTAATTATTGATATGAGCAAGAATTAAATTTGAAAAGTAGGTGAGTGTGAATTAATTTTTCAACAAAGAGGGGCTAAGGATAGAATGGGGTTTAGCACGGCACAGGGGACTTAGCTTCGAGTCTTTTGGCGACGCGCAGCCAGTGCCATGATATCGTAACAATATTCGTATAAAATAACGAGGCTGTTGAAAAAATAAAAGCTTTTTCTCAGGTTGTTTTTAAATCCTTACTTTAAAATTTCCCATATCCTTCACTCAATTAGTATACGTTTCGGGCATACTGATATGATAATCAAGTAATGTTAGTTTAGAAAATATGGTGCTAATATTTAGACAATGATTAACGCAAAGGAGACGAAAAATAATGTCTATATATAATGTACCTACTTTCAAATTGAACGATGGCAATGAAATTCCAGTAATCGGTTTTGGAACTTTCCAAATCCCTGCTGATGGTACAACATACAATGCAGTTAAGGATGCCTTAGCTGCTGGTTACCGTCATATTGATACCGCGGCTGCCTACATGAATGAACAAGAAGTTGGGAAAGCAATCAAGGATAGCGGGATTCCTCGTGACCAAATCTGGGTAACAAGTAAGATGTGGCTTCAAGATTACAAGTATGAAGACGCAAAGAAGGCTATTGAAACTTCTCTTAACAAATTAGGGCTTGATTATATTGACCTTTACCTTCTTCACCAACCATATGGGGCGGTTGACGAAGCATGGAAGGCAGTCGAAGAAGCACAAAAGGCTGGTAAGCTTCGTTCAATCGGTGTTTCCAACAAAAGAAATTACGGGAAATTCTTGCGAAGGATGATGTTCGTCTTGAAGCCTGGGCACCCCTTGGACAAGGTAATGCTGACTTACTGCATGAACCAGTAATCACAGCAATTGCTGAAAAATACGGTAAGAATGCTGGTCAAGTAATTCTCCGCTTTGAAAATCAAGAAGGAATTGTTGTCTTCCCTAAGTCTGTTCACGAAGCACGAATTAAGAGTAATCTTGATATTTTTGACTTCGAATTAACGGATGAAGAAATGGATCAAATTCGGGCCCTCGATAAAGGCAAGGGAATGCATGATCCTGATGCGCCTGGTGTTGGTGAGATGTTATTAAATGCATATGATATTCACGCTAACGATTAATACTTTTAAAGCATAGATAAGGATTAATTATAAGCATTTTCCATCATTGCGTTTTTACGTTAAAATTTATACTGCGTTTTAAGATAAAGGAGGCCTTCATTAATGGCAAAGACCCTTGTTTTATACTATTCTGCAACCAATACTACTAAGAAGATTGCAGAACAGATTGCTCAAAAATTAAATGCAGATATTGCCGAAATTCATCCAGCACAACCATATACGGATGCAGATTTAAACTGGCATGATGATCGAAGCCGGACATCAATTGAACAGCACGAGCATAATAGCCGGGTTGATATTAAGGATGATTTACCAGATATTAGTGGCTATGACAATATTGTCATTGGGCACCCGATTTGGTGGGCTATCCCGCCGCGGATGATTAGTACGGTGATTGATCATCTTGATTTAAACGGGAAGAATTTAGCACTATTTGCTACTTCTGGTGGAACAAGCTATGATCGCTCACAAAACTATGTTGAACGAACGGTTAATGAAAATAGTTATGATACCAAAGTCAACCAAGGGGCAATTTTAAATGACCCACGCCAAATTGACGGCTGGATTGACTCACTTAATTTTAAATAAAGAGAAGCGCTGAAGCTGGGAAATCCAGTTGTTCAGCGCTTTTTTGATGATATGAAAGAAGAATTTGACTATTAATCTAAAATTTTATCTGATTAGTCAAATTAGTGGTGGTTCCTGTATTAAACATATGCAGTTTAAGGAATTTTTGGTAAAATGTAAGAGTTTTAAAACTAAATGGTCAATCGACGCAATTAGCTACGCTGGTTGACCATTTTTGTATATTTGAGGAGGATATTTATATGGAGATATTGGTAACGTTATTTGATTTGGTGTTTTTTATTACGTTTATAGTCGCAATTGTCTATGGTATTAGGTGGTTTAAAGGAAGAAAAGATAAAGAAAATGAATCTCTTAAGAAAAATAAAAAATATTTTTGGATTAGTCTTATAGTAATGATTATTTCACTACTAATTGCTGGAATGGCGCAGGGAAGTATTGATGAAGCTCAAGAACAACAAGCTACAGAACAACAGGAAAAGAACAAATCAAATTATAAGGATGATAAAGAAGATTTTATTGATCAATACGGCACACTTGGTTCTAAGGTTGAAGATCTTTCAAAGCAAGAAGGAAAAGAATGGAGCGATGCAATAGATAATTCTGATGATTTTGATGTAGAATCTGCCGTTGATACTATCCAAAGTAATCATACCGACGAGATTGATGAAATTGATAGTAAAGTTAATGACCTGCATGACCTAGATCAAAAAATTCAGAAAAATGATTCTGTAAAGAAATCCGACAAGGAAACTATCCATAAATCGTACTTAGACTTAAAACATTTTGCTAATCATGCAACTAATATTAGTGGTAGTTACAATGATTTTACTGATGAGCATAATGAATTAGATCAAAAAACAGCAGACCATATGGAAGAACTTCAAGACCTATAGACAGCAGTAGTTGAAAGGTACTTTAGAGTTTTAGTCATATAAGTTTGGGCGGCCTTATTCGTTTTAGGATAAGGTCGTTTGCTTTTTAAACAATGGTAATAGATCATATTAGTTCTATAGGGAAGTAATATAAAAGCCAGTGTTTGAGAGAAAAGGCTTTATTCTATACTACTTGTACTTCCTTTAAGTGGTTCAAGAAAACCTGCGCAACGTTAGATAATTGACGGTTTTTATTCCAAATGAGATTATTTTGATCTGTAATAGTAGGTGTTAAAGGACGGAAGATAAGATTAGTTCCAGTGATATTGATCAGATTTTCATAGGTTAATGCAAGGCACGCTCCTGTTTCGACTAATAAACGAGCATTAAAAATTAAATTGTACTGGCCAATAAAGTTGTACTGATCAATTAATGAACCAGCCCACACCCGAAACACATCCTGCTCTTTAGATTGAGCTGACGTAATAATAGGGACACCCTTTAGATCTTCCGGAGTAATCTTTTCCTTTTCTGCAATCGGCTGATCTTTTCGGACTAAGATTCCCCAGATATTCTTTTGCGGCAATCTAATTGAATGATAATCTAGGAGCTTTTCTGGTCCCATTATGATTCCAAAATCCAAGGTACCGTTATTTAAGCGCTGATAGATTTGATCGCTATCACCACTTACTAAGTTAATCTTAACATCTGGATACTTTTTGATAATATCACCAATTACAGTCATTACTGGCTGAATAGCTGCACTTTCTCCTGCACCAATATCTAATGTTCCGCTTATGACATTTTGTGATTGCAGGTCGGTTTCAGTTTTGTCAACGAGGCCAGTAATCTCTTGCGCTCGTTCATATAAATAATAGCCTTCTTGGGTAAGTTTGATTTGCCGGTGTCCTCGTTCAAATAAAGTAATCCCAAGTTCTTTTTCAAGATCCATTAATTGTCGTGATAGTGTCGGTTGAGAAATATGTAATCTTTTAGCGGCATTTGAAATGTTCTTTTCTTGGACTACTTCAATAAAATACCTCAGTACACGGACTTCCATTTTAATCACTCCAATATGCTTTTTAACTATAGTATGTCATTAAATATAAGTATTTAACATTATTATAAAAACTCGATAAGATATAAACAATAATTTCAAGCAAAAGAGGGATGAAAATGAAAGAGATTCAAAAAGAAGAACTTGCGACAATCACGGCAACGGCTTTAAAAAATCAAGACTTACTTCAACAATTGAATAGTCGGTCAGCATCGCAAAGAGAAATTCGCCATGTCCTTAATGATGTAACTGGTCAAAAAATAGATGCCTCGGTTGAAATTCGTTTGCCTATCCGTAGTGATTACGGAGCTAACCTGAAAATTGGGAAACAAGTATTTATTAACAGTGGTGCGATGTTTACTGATCTCGGCGGAATTGAATTAGAAGATAAGGTTTTAGTCGGACCCAATGTAACAATCATTTCGGTAAATCATCCCCTTGATCCAGAAAAGCGACGCGGCGTTGAATTGAAATCAGTCCTCATTAAGGAAAATGCCTGGCTTGGCGCAAATGCTACAATCTTACCAGGCGTTACAGTTGGTGAAAATGCTGTTGTTGCAGCGGGAGCAGTTGTTAGTAAAGATGTTCCTGCCAATACTGTTGTTGCAGGCGTTCCTGCTAAAGTAATTAAAAAAATCGGAGGAGAATAATATGTCATTTGGATACATTACACCATTATCAGAAAACGTAGAACGGCAAAGTATTAATTTTAAAAATCGTTATGGCTTAGAATTAGCCGGTAACCTTTATTACGCTAAAGGTTTAGATATTAAAGAAAAGCACCCCGCTCTAATTATTGGTGCGCCATATGGTGGGGTGAAAGAACAAGGACCAGCCGTGTATGGTAATGAACTTGCTCAGCGTGGCTTTGTTGTATTAACTTTTGATCAAGCCAATATGGGAGATTCTGCTGGCGAGCCACGTCGCGTTTCCTCCCCAGGTTTATTTGCAGAATCATTTAGTGCAGCGGTTGATTTTCTTGGCGTTGAAGTTCCGTTTGTTGATCGTAACAAAATTGGGGTTATTGGAATTTGTGGTTCTGGTGGCTTTGCACTAGCAGCTGCTGCGGTAGATCCGCGGATTAAAGCCGTTGCTACCGCATCAATGTATGATATTACTGATGTTCGTGGGATGATGAACCTAAGCGATGAAGAGTTAAATAAAATGAAAGAAGAGTTAGCTAACCAGCGCTGGGAAGATTATGCAAGCGGGATTCCTGAATATAAGCCAAGTTTCCCAACTAAACCTTACCCGAATGTTGATGCATTGCCAGAAATCGATCCGATTACTAATGAATGGAATCGATTTTATGCTGTTCCTCGTGGTTTTCATGCTCATGCTCGTGGAAATTTCACTACTACTTCTAACCTTGCCATGATGCAATTTCCAGCATTAGCTTATATTGATGAGATTTCCCCACGGCCAATTCTTTTTATTTTTGGTGATCATGCTCATTCACGTGCTTTCTCTGAACGAGCTTATAAGCTAGCAAAAGAACCTAAAGAGATGTATGTTGTAGATGATTGTGAACATATTGACCTTTATGATCGAGTTGATAAAATACCATTTAATAAGATTAAACAATTCTTTGATGAAGCTTTTGTAAAGGAAGATTAGATGAAAAAGTATTCTCAATTATTATTAGGCTTTGCTGTTATTTTAGTTGGCCTATTAGGAATAAGTTCACGAGCACATGCTGTAACCCATTATATTCAATCATCAACACCGACGATTTTTGTTCATGGGTGGGGTAGTAGTTCTCATGCTGAAGAAAAGATGGCCAATGCTGCCCGTGATGCCGGTGTTACGAAGACAATTGTGCGGGCAAACGTTGACAGAAAAGGGAAAGTAACATTTAACCATCAAATTCCAGCAAATGCCGTTAATCCGATTGTGGAAGTTAACCTTGAAGATAATAAATTAAGTGCATATCAAGATGATTACACGCAAGGTTATCATCATGGCGGTGAATATGTAAAAAATGTGGTATTAGCTTTAGAAAAACAACACCATTATAAGCAGATTAATCTTGTAGGACATTCAATGGGAAACTTGGAAATTATCAATTATATTAATGACAATGTAAATGATAAAAGCCTTCCGCAAGTAGCCCACTTAGTAGCGATTGCTGGTCATTATAATGGACTGGTAGGCCAAAGCAATGTTCAAAACGCGAAGGTAAATGCTAAAACAGGCGAACCAGATAAAATGGATTCTTCTTACCGTGAATTACTTGGCTTACGGCAGAGCTTTCCCAGAAATACAGCCGTGTTAAATATTTACGGGGATGTTGGGGATGGCAGTCACTCGGACGAAGATATACCGGTAAATTCTGCTAAATCATTAAAGTATTTAGTCAGTGATCGTGCAAAATCATACCGCGAAGTTGAAATTCATGGAAAGAATGCCCAACACAGTAAGCTCCACAATAACAGTCAAGTAAACTGTGAATTAATTAAATTCTTGTGGGAAGAGTCAAATTAGTTGATACTGTGCATATTTTGCGAATAATGATCCATGGCAATGTTTTTTAATGATTTTCTAATTTAACTCTTGTTTTTCTCATTTTCACGTGATATTCTACTAATAATCAATTAAGAGAAATTAAAAAACGTTGACCGAGAATCGTCAATTCTGCTGAATTAAGAGAGCCGGTGGTTGGTGGAAACCGGTAGGAGGTAGTTGCGACAAATCCCTCGCGAGTTGTATGTCGAAATAATAGTAGAACATACTGGTAGCAGCCATTATCTTGCCGATTAATTGCCATTGTGGGCAGTTGATTGAGGCAACCCTTGTGTTGTAAATAAAGGTGGTACCACGTTGATAGACGTCCTTTTAGTTCTTAATAGAGCTAGGAGGGCGTTTTTTATTAGACATACTTAAAGGTGGTGGTGGTCATGGCAGACAGTGATATTTCAGACATTATTAACATTGAAGAAAAATTAGAACATGACCTGACCGGCTTAGACCGATAATTAATTTGGTAACAGCGGTCAGGTCCTAAGGAGGATATTATTATGACTACAAATAAAAACGTTACCTTAAATGAAGAACAAGAAGCTTTTGCTCAAAAACTTTTCCAAGCTTATCAAAGCAAGAAACCACTGGTAATGGATGAATGGGCAGAGGTCGTTAGCGATGATAATACAGCTTATGCCCTTCAAGACCGTTTCGTTGAATTAAAGGGACTTCCAACTGGTGGGTATAAAGTTTCCTTAACTAGTAAGAAAACCCAGGACATGTTTGATTCTGATAGTCCGCTCTATGGACAACAAGTTGATGCCCACTTCTTACCATCACCTGCCGTTCTCTCTCTCAAAGAACAAACGATGGCTCCGTTAGTGGAAGTTGAACTCGGCTTCCGTGCTAAAACTGACTTGCACGCCAGTGATTCGATGGAAGATTTATTACATAAGACTACTGTCTGCGGCACGCTGGAAGTACCTGATAGTCGTTTTGCTGACTGGTTCCCAGATCTAAATAAATTCAGTGTCATGAGTGATTGTGCTGTTGGTGGGTATGTAGTATATGGTCAAGAACGACCAACCGATGAGGTGTTTAAGACCGTTGATGATGCAGCAAATGTAAATGTCACCCTTTACCACGATGGCAAAGAAGTGGATAGTGGGGCGTCAAGTGAAGTGCTTGGCAACCCATTAAAGTCATTGCAATGGCTAGTCAGAAAGCTTGAAGAACAAGGGAAGACATTCCGCGCAGGGCAGCTAGTATCATCAGGTACTTTCCTCTTACCACCACATTTAACTACCGGCAAGTGGGAAGCCAAATTTGATAATGGCTTCGGCACTGTGAGTGTGGACGTGACTGACTAGAATTAATTATTTTACATAGTTGTGCAATAAAAGAGAAAGGGAGTTTTATTATGACGAGAAAAGTAGCAGTAGTCGGAATGGGTCACGTTGGGGCAACGGTAGCGCACTATTTAGTTGCTGGTGGCTTTGTCGATGACCTCGCATTATTTGATACTAATGAAGCTAAGGTGCAAGCGGATGCTTTGGACTTACGAGATGCAATGGCCAATTTGCCTTACCATACTAACCTGACTGTTAATGATGAAAGCCAATTGCGTGATTGTGATGTGGTCGTGTCAGCCCTAGGGAAATCAAAGTTGGTTGATACGCCAGATCATGATCGCTTTGCTGAATTTAAGTTTACGCGGACCCAAGTGCCCTTGGTAGCAAAGATGTTAGTAGACAATGGATTTCACGGTAAGTTAGTTGATGTTACTAACCCTTGTGATGTGATTACCTCAATGTACCAAAAATTAACGGGATTACCAAAAGAACACGTGATGGGGACGGGAACCTTACTCGACTCTGCACGGATGCGGGCCCGGGTTGGTGAAGCTTTGAAAGTTGATTCACGCTCTGTTGTTGGTTTTAATCTTGGGGAACATGGCAATTCGCAATTTACGGCATGGTCGACAGTCCGCGTCCTGGGGAAACCGGTCACTGAACTAGCAAAAGAACGGGGATTAAAGCTTTCTGAGCTAGAAGAACGTGCTCGTCAAGGAGGCTACCTCGTATATCAAGGGAAGAAATACACTAATTATGGTGTTGCTACGGCAGCAGTCCGGTTAACCAACGCATTATTGAATGATGCGCGAACTGAAATGCCAGTTTCTAATTATCGTGAAGAATACGGCACGTACCTTTCATATCCAGCTGTCGTTGGCCGTGACGGGGTAGTGGAGCAGCTGCATCTGGACTTGACGCCGGAAGAAGAATCAAAACTAGCAACATCCGCAACATACATCAAAGAACGATTGAAAAAAGAAGAAGAGCGAGCAAACTAGCTAGCTCAGGCAGACCAGATCAAGGCAGGAATGAAGCACCTCGGTGAAGCTCTGCAAGACGAGAGAGAGAATTAACGGCCAAGCCAAGTTATGACTAAGCGCCTTTCTGCTCCCGCCCAATTCATTGGCGTAATAATTAAACTGTGGTAAAGAAAATAAAATCCGCTAGTATTTTGGCGGATTTTTCTTTATCATTAATATAAATTTAATTTGCCTTAAAAGGAGTAAAAAAGTGCGCTCAAATAAGTTAACCAAAATCATTATTACCTCTACTCTCGCACTATCTTTATTAGCAGTGCCAGTTAGCCAGGTCACAATTTTGGCGGCTGAGACAACTAGTGAAAGTACGAGCAACAGTTCAACTACTCAGACCCATACGCTAAATAAATCATATGTTGTATATGGAGCGGGGGCTGCCGAGAAGAATGAATTAAATAATGTACTAGCAGTCGATGATAATTTTACAACGTTAACCGCTACTGCCAGTGATTATCAGAAGTATATCAATCCAAATGGTTCGACAACTAACGCCGCCATGGTTAGTTCGGTAGCAATTGTCCCCACCGATCCAGGTTCGGGGATTAAAGTTAATGTAAAAAAGTTTAATGGTGAGGATAATATTACCAAAGTAACTGCCCAACAGTACGCTATGGTTGCGCAAATGGCGGGGGTTACGGATGTTACTATCACCGTTAGCGCTAACCGGGCCGTTTCTGGGGAGTCAGCTTTAACCGGAGTCTATAAAGCAATTGCGGCAGATGGAGTTAGTTTAAATGAGCAAAATACGCAATCTGCTAACCAAATGTTGACCGCAACAAATGGGGCAATTGAAGCCAATAAGGATGATAGTAAATATCCTGGTAAGTTGATGGCTGCGGTTGGTGATACCACTAAGGAAATTAACCAACAAAAGAAACAAGGAACTACCCCAACGCAAAATCAAATTCAAGTAATCTTTAATCAGAAACTTGAAGAGCGAAACATTTACAATGAAACAAAGAATCATGAACAACCAATTATCAATGCGCTTGTTCAGTTTAATAATGCTCCAATTAGTTCAAGTAAAGACTATAGCTCGCACGTAACTGATACGATTAATAATGTAAAGAATTCATCAGGAGATATGATGAATAAGGCGAAAAAATTCTTGAATTCTCAAGACGGGCAGGCAGTTAAGCAACAAGCTCAGTCTTGGTGGACCCGGTTTGTTAACTGGATCCGTAGCTGGTTTTAAGTAAAAAATAAGAGGCAGGTGAAAAACAAAATTTTCATCCTGTCTCTTATTCGTTTAATCTAAAGTTACTTCACCAGCAACATCAGTATTGAAGAAGTCTGCAATTTCTTTAACATCCATCCCTTGACCAAGACCCCACATTAATTTAGTGATGGCACTTTCGGAAGTCATGTCGCGGGCGCTGATTGCTCCTTCTAGTAGTGCAAGTCGTCCGACCTCGTATTTTGTTAAGTCGCTTCGTTCATAAAGACACTGACTGGAAGTAATAATTGGAATGCCATTGCGGATTAATTCACCAACCGCAGCGACCATATTTCGCCGAATCGAGGTCATTCCTCCGAGACCATACGCTTCAATCACAATTCCGTGACAGCCATTTTTAGCCATTGCATGGAGTAAGGCAGGATCAAATCCTGGGAAGAGCTTTACCAGTGAAACATGAGTATCGATCTTAGTATTTAATTGACTTTTACCAGGTTGGGGATGCTGGTGATCCCTAATGGAAAAGCCGTCTGAAGTAACTTCTCCTACTGGTGGGACATTCACACTTTCGAAGGCATCGAAGGCGGTTGTCCGTACTTTAACACTCCGACAACCACGCATTACTTTACGATTAAAAGCAATATAGACTCCTGGCTCGCAGTTAGCAGCGGCTGCAAAGGCAAGTCGTAAGTTATCAGGGGCATCACTAAGAATCACATTCATAGGAACTTGGCTTCCAGTTAGCACAACCGGAATATTTATATGTTGAAGCATGAAAGTCAGCATTGAAGCAGTATAAGCCATCGTATCTGTCCCATGTGAAACGACTATCCCATCATATTCATTACGATGGTCATAGATCGCTTCGGCAATAATTTTCCATTCTTCTGGTTGAATATTGGATGAATCTAATTCGAGAATATCACGAACAGTAATGTCATATTCCAGCCGACCAAGCATTTTGATTAATTCTTCACCAGATTCGCCTGGAGCTAGTCCTTCATCAGAGACAACCGAGGCAATAGTTCCACCGGTTGAAAGGAGTAATAATTTTTTCGTCATTTTAGTCACCATGATTCATTTTATTATTAATATTTTTTAAATAGGGATTTTCAGCGAAACAAGTTAAACGCCTATAATTTAACTTAAATTAGGCCAGTTTTGGCTAATTTCATTAAGTAAGGGCGTTAAGGATTTTCTTTGTTTCTTAAGGTAATTAGCATAAAACGTCATTGTCGCAACTTCATCGGTAATCGGGAGTCGGACTCGATCGTCGTTTGACGTACGTTGTTGTGGATTAACTGTTGTTATATTAGTACTAAAGTATGGAAAACTAGAATATTTTGTGATTTCAGTAAGCGCGGCCCATTCTTCTTGATATAAAAATTTAGCATTTGGAATATATTTTTGGATAATTTCTTTCCACGGTCCGATATCGTTCAAAACGACAAAACTTAATCCGGCTAAGTCCTTAAAAGAAACCTGTTGGGAATTAGCAAGGTACATAAATTTATCAAGATTAACATAGAGATTTTCGGTCCCTAAATAACGCGATTCAATTTGATCAGTCTGAATCTCTTGGTCGCTGATAATTATTGAATTTTCATTATTTAAAAGTGAAGTGGTGATTTGGTCATGAGTAATAAACTTCTTGTCAATCGAAATTTGTGTAGAAAAAGATGCACTTTTTACGCGAAGCAGAATTAATGGACCCGGAGCAATTGATGCGATTTTAATTACTGATTGTCGAGCAGCATAATTTTGAAGTTGTTGAACAAAATTACGGTTGACGGCGAGAACTTCAGTAGCTTTTTCAGCAGCTAATTTTCCGGTATCAGTGAGGACGATCCGATTGGGCTGGCGGTCAAATAATTGAATCCCAAGCTCGTCTTCTAATTTTTGCATCCCCCGGGTAACTGTCGGCTGGGTAACGCTAAGTTTTTCAGCGGTTTTAGCAAGTGTTTTTTCACTGGCGAAGGTCACTAATTCTTCAAGCAAGTAATTATCAATCATTAGACCACTCCTTAATAGTATGCGCTAATTGTATACTACCATGTAAAGGTAGTAATTTTCAATTTGTAAATTAGCAATTAATATATAGACAACGATTAATTACAGGAAGGAAGAATTATTTTATGACAAATGTACCAACAGTAAAATTAAATAACGGAGTAGAAATGCCAACCCTTGGATTTGGAGTATTCCAAGTTCCAGACTTAAGTCAAGCTGAACAAGCAGTTACCGATGCTCTTGAAGTCGGCTATCGTTTAATTGATACTGCTGCTGCTTACCAAAATGAAGAAGCAGTTGGCAAGGCAATTAAGAATAGTAGTGTAAACCGTGAAGATGTCTTTGTAACTTCTAAGTTATGGGTGTCTGATTTTAACTATAAGCGGGCTAAAGCAGGGATTGACGCTTCACTGCAAAAGCTTGGCCTTGATTACATGGATCTTTACCTTCTTCATCAACCATATGGCGATACAATGGGTGCTTGGCGAGCATTGCAAGAAGCACAAAAGGAAGGTAAGATTCGCGCAATCGGTGTATCGAACTTCTACGCTGATCAACTAAAGGATCTTGAATTAACAATGCCTGTTAAGCCAGCGGTCAACCAAATTGAAGTTAACCCTTGGTACCAACAAGACCAAGAAGTTAAGTTTGCGCAAAGTGAAGATATTCGTGTTGAAGCATGGGCACCATTTGCGGAAGGTAGGCATGATATCTTTACCAACGAAACAATTGCGGAGACTGCTGCTAAATATGGCAAGAGCAATGGTCAAGTAATTCTTCGCTGGCTTTTACAACGGGGCATTACTGTCATTCCAAAGTCAGTCCACAAGAACCGGATGGAAGAAAACATCGATGTCTTTGATTTTGAACTTTCCGATGATGATATGAAAAAAATGGCTAGTCTTAACAAGAACGAAAGTCAATTCTTTGACCACCGTGACCCGGTTACGATTGAACAGATCTTTGGCTCCAGCTTAAAGATGGTTCAAGATGATGAAAAATAATTAATAAGAAATAGAGGGGCTGGGAATTAACTATTAATTCTTGGTTCTCTAACAGTAAAATCCGGACTATGATTTTTGATCGATCAAAAATCGTAGTCCGGATTTTAA
>NZ_LN887493.1:0-47676 GCF_036621895.1 Limosilactobacillus reuteri subsp. porcinus | reverse complement strand
CAGCTCCATCAACCAATAATCAATTGGTCAGTATTATTTATTTGAGTCCAGTGGCTAACTTATTCTTGAAATTTAGGGTGGGAGTTCCGAAACGTGGAGCTCCTTTTTATTTTGAAAGGTGGAGATAGGGATGAAACGAATTATGGGCTATATTGTTATTGGAATTGTTGTGATTGGTGGTTATTTTGGACTTTTAAGGCTTCATCAACAGACAACAAAGCCAGTGGTAGGAATTTTAACGATGATGCATCATCCAGCATTAGATCAGATTCAAAAGGGGGTCGTTGCCGGATTAGCAGAAGAAGGATACCGAAACGGCAAGAATATCAAAATTGAATACCAGAATGCAAATGGTGATCAGGGAAACTTAAATACTATGGCGAATAAATTAGTGAATGATCATGCGAAAGTAATCGTTGGTATTACCACCCCAGCTTGCCAAGCACTTGCTAATGCGACAAAGGATATTCCAATTGTAATGGGGGGAATTGGTGATCCGGTTGGTGCCGGCTTAGTAAAGAATGAAAAACACCCAGAAGGAAAAGTTACAGGGGTTCATGATGTAAATCCAAGTGAACAGCAGATTGCCTTAGTAAAGAAATTTATACCAAACATAAAGACCCTGGGAGTAATCTACACATCGAGCGATACCTCGTCTGAAAGTCAGTACCGAACAATGGTAAAAGCAGCGCATAAATTACATGTAAACTTAAAAACTTATACAATTGCGAATGCTAATGAACTTAATCAGACTTCACAAACAATGTTGAGTAAAGTAGACGCGGTTATTGTTCCTAGTGACAATACAATTGCTGGATCAATGGGAGTATTGGTGAAAAATGCAGATGCGGTCAATAAACCTGTTTTCCCGAGTGCTGATACAATGGTAAAAGATGGTGGAGTAGCTTCGATTAGTCTTAGCCAATACGGGCAAGGAAAAGCAGCCGGAAAAATGGCAGCACGTATTTTGAAAGGTGAAAAGCCAGGACAGATGGCAGTTAATAATTACCATCATGGAGAACCGGTTCTTAATTTAAAGCAGGCACGTAAGTTAGGAATAAAAGTTCCAGCAGATTTTCAACGAGAAGCAGAACAACATGGAACAGTTTTTAAGTAAGATAGTGGGAAAATTCCGAATAATAAGAAAAATTGAAGAAGCTAATATTCGCTAGGTAACATTCCGTTGTATATTTGCCACAGATTGTGTTGTAAATCGTTAGAAATACGTTAAAATAATAATGTGAAATTGCTTGTGGATAAGTCGGTGGATAACTAACAGTAAATTTAAAGTAATTTTATAAATGTTGGTATATCAATAAAATTTATTGTTCAAAAATTATCCACAAGTTGAATGTGTGTTTGTGGATAAGTGGAATTCTTTGTGTGATCTCCGTAATATCTCTTACGGGCGCAAGGGATAGCCAAGTTGTTACTGAACGATTGTTCCTGTAGATAACTGTGGATAAGTAATTTTTAAGAAAACGCTTTTTCAACAAAAAATTAACCGAACATTCGGGAAAAGAAAAAAATCAACGCAGGCCTGTGGATAACTTTGTGGATAAACTGTGGAAGGTAGTGGATATCTTGAATATAAAAATTATTGGTGTGGGTAAGTTAAAAGAAAAGTATTTTAAAGCGGGAATTGCTGAATATGCTAAACGACTTGGACGTTATTGTAAATTTGAAATTGTTGAGGTTCCTGATGAAAAAGCACCTGAATCTTTAAGCCAAGCAGAAATGGATGAAGTAATGGCAAAGGAAGGGGAACGGATTCTTGATAAAATCAAAGATCGCGAATATGTATATGCTTTAGCGATTAAAGGTAAAGAACGTTCTTCTGAAGAGTTTGCAAAAGAAATCAATAAATTAACAACTTATGGTCACAGTGATATTACTTTTGTGATCGGGGGTTCGTTAGGCTTAAGTCCAGCAGTATTAAAACGGGCAGATGCCCAAATTTCGTTTGGACGTTTTACCTTGCCTCATCAATTAATGCGTTTAGTCTTAAGCGAACAAATTTATCGAGCTTTTACCATCATCAATGGCCTCCCATATCATAAATAAAGAATTTCTTGAGTTTTGGTTAGATTATTATTTATCGTCGTTAGCGATGTTATAGTGTAGATATGAAGTGTAATGGCATAAGAATTAAAGGATTTGATTTAAAATAGGCATACGAGGTTATCAAGTAATTCTTTTAGGGGTAATGGCAGGAATATGCATTTTAGTGATGCAAGGAAAAGCAAGTGCAATGATAGTGAATGAAGCACGGCTGACATTGCCTAATGAAAAAAGAATTGAGCATGATGAATTTGAACGGTACCAGTTTCGGGCAAAACAGTTACGAACTTGGTGGCAGTTCAAGCGACCGAAATATAAAATTGATTGGTCATTTTATCATAAGAAACGAGGATACTGGGATTAGCTCAGGTCCTCGTTTTTCTTTTAACTTTTCAAAAAAGCCTTAAAATGAAGATATTAAAAGGAGGCAATGATAATGAAAAAAGTTGGGATTATTGTCGGCAGCGTTCGTCCAAATCGGCGGAGTATGCAAGTAGCAAACTGGTTAAAATTTCAATTAAAGAAAAGTACAAAGGTTCAATTTGACATCATCGACCTAAAAGAAGTTAATTTACCGATGATGGATGAACCTAAAATTCCTTATTTGGGTTTATATGTTCACGAAAAAACGCGTAAATGGAGTGAGTTAGTACAAAGCTATGATGGTTTTGTGTTTGTTTTTCCGCAATACAATTGGGGCTATCCGGCAGTTTTGAAGAATGCCATTGACTACTTAGGGAAAGAGTGGCAAGGGAAGCCAGTTAGTTTAGTAACATTCGGTGGACATGGCGGCTCGCAAGCACAAATTGCAATGAAGTTAGTCGTAACGGGCTTAAAGATGGCGGCTCTTCCTGTTGATTTACAAATTAACTTGTTGCCAGATGATTCAACTGCGACCGCTGATCGGAAGTTGAATACTTATAATACGCAAGCAGCGTTATTAATGACTGCTTTTGAAAATGAGTTAAGCTAGTTTGTGATTAAAGTAGCAAATTATTGTAGGACATTAATATAAAATTGGTTCAATTTGTGAATATTATGACAAGCATCGTGATATTGTAGCAGATTAGGCAAGATTATTATTACAAATTGGGCGATAATGAACAAAAAATCAAAATGTTTCTATTGCAAAAATAAAACGCTTGCATGATAATGGAATCGTATTCAAATGCCATGAGGAGGGTATTTTTAATGAATAGACAATTTGATTTCTTAATGCCAAGTGTGAACTTCTTTGGTCCTGGTGTTATTGCCAAGATTGGGAATCGTGCAAAGATGCTCAATATGCACAAACCATTGATTGTTACTACTGAAGGTTTATCCAAGATTGACAATGGTCCTGTAAAGCAAACCATTGCTTCATTGGAAAAGGCTGGCGTTGACTATGCCGTATTTACTGGCGCTGAACCTAACCCTAAGATCCGGAACGTTCAAGCTGGTAAAAAGATGTACCAAGATGAAAACTGTGACTCAATTATCACTGTTGGTGGGGGTTCTGCTCACGACTGTGGTAAGGGTATCGGTATTGTTTTGACTAACGGTGATGACATTTCCAAGCTTGCTGGAATTGAAACATTGAAGAATCCACTTCCACCATTGATGGCTGTTAACACTACTGCCGGAACTGGTTCTGAATTGACTCGTCATGCTGTTATTACTAACGAAAAGACTCATTTGAAGTTTGTTGTTGTTTCATGGCGTAACATTCCATTGGTATCATTCAACGATCCAATGTTGATGCTTGATATTCCAAAAGACATTACTGCTGCTACTGGTTGTGATGCGTTTGTTCAAGCTATTGAACCATACGTTTCTGTTGACCATAACCCAATTACTGATAGTCAATGTAAAGAAGCTATTCAATTAATTCAAACTGCTTTACCAGAAGTAGTTGCTAATGGTCACAATATTGAAGCACGGACTAAGATGGTTGAAGCTGAAATGCTTGCCGGAATGGCCTTCAATAATGCCAACTTAGGTTATGTTCACGCAATGGCTCACCAACTCGGTGGTCAATATGATGCTCCTCATGGTGTTTGCTGTGCCTTGCTCTTGACCACTGTTGAAGAATATAACTTAATCGCATGTCCAGAACGGTTTGCTGAATTGGCTAAGGTAATGGGCTTTGACACTACTGGTCTTACCCTTTACGAAGCAGCACAAAAGTCAATTGACGGTATGCGTGAAATGTGCCGGCTTGTTGGTATTCCATCCTCAATCAAGGAAATCGGTGCTAAGCCAGAAGACTTTGAAATGATGGCTAAGAATGCCCTCAAGGATGGTAATGCCTTCTCTAACCCACGTAAGGGTACTGTTGAAGACATTGTAAAGCTTTACCAAAAGGCTTACGATGGTATTTACTAATAAGTAAATAATTTAAAACGAAAAATCCATGAAAGGATCCAAGTGAATCTTTCCATGGATTTTTAATTTACTCTTTATCGGTTAATTCAAAACGAATTTGTCCAAGTTGGAGTTTTTCAGGTTGCTTTGCGCCGTGAAAGATAAGTTTAAATAATCGATTTTCAACGCCAGCCGTGAAGACAAGTTGCTTATTTCCAATATTGATTGTATAGGTATCACCTTCACTCACTACTTCTGCTTGTAAGAGAGCTGACCATTGCTTAGCCGCTTCTTCTGGGTCACTAACGTTAAAGATAGCTTGTTTAACAAAGAGGTCGCCAGCTGGGTGGAATTTGATTAATCCCTGTTTCTTTAGGTCTTCGCGACGTTTATCATCATCTTCACTCCATTGAATAAAGAATGGGGCAGGCAAATGATTAACAAGTTCGTCATCAACATAGAAAATCTTCCATTGAATGAGTTTGCCAGCAGGATCAACCCGTTTTCCATCAGTAATATCACCGACATTAAGGCCCAGTCCCTTTAATCGCCGGTGGGTTTCTTCGATGTTATCAGTCCGAATGGCAATTGTTGTGATTCGCTGAATGCCAGCAAAATAATCCTCAACAGCATCATGAATTGCTGAGTTGTTTTCATATGGAAATGCCTTAGCTTTTTCCTTATTGGCAACTGTTAAGAGTTCAATATAGTTAAGTCCAAAATAATCTAGTGCGTTTTTGGTTCCCCAATATTCATGATGACCACCAGGGGTAAAGGCTAAACCTTTAGAGTTGAAATAATCAATTGTATCTTGCAGATTAGTTACATCGACCATTGTATGATCCCAATTTAATGTTTCTGTCATTTTAATCACCCTTATTCTGTTTGCCTAATTCCTTTGTTCGTTTAACAGCAGCAAGGACAGCATTTTCGATTCCGGCTGAAAAAGAGCTTTTGTCTAACTCGTGCTGAGCTGTGATACCCACTCCGCCAGCAGAATTATTAATATCAAGTAATTCGGCAGGGTGTTTACCACTTTGTTCTACAAATGCAGCGGCTGCACGTAAATTTTCAAGAGCAAGTTTGTTTGCTTGATGGCGAGGCATTCCGGCAAGCACGCCTGCGTTTGTAAAACTAATTAGAAAGTTATAGATATAGTTTGGCCCGGCCACGCCATATCCAGTAAATACATCTAGCAAGGATTCATCAATGTAATCGACTTTTCCAAAACTATTTAGAAAGTCTTCAATGACAGTTTGATTAGCTCGATCGTTTTTAACGACGCCGCTATAACCCATGGCAACATCAGTCAAGGTATTGGGGATGATCCGCGTAATTGCAAAAAGATCTTCCTGTGATGAAAGTTGCGCAACTGTTACGCCAGCAATAATTGAAAGCACGTCCTTTTGGTAGTGGTGAGCGACAAGTTCTCTCATGATTTCTTGCCAGTTATCTTGTGGACGCACTCCTAGAATAACAAGGTCAGCGTTCTCAACGGCAGTCCAATCGGGGCGTTGACTTGCTTGAATATGATAAGTATCAGTCAAATAATTAACTCGATCGCTCGAAATATCTGTTACGCCGGTTGTTTCAGGAGTGATTATTCCTTTCTTCAGTGCAGCCCGCAGCATTGCTTCCATCATTTGACCACCACCAAATGAGTAAATCTTAAGTGTCATTGAAACATCATCCTTTCTATATGTACCTAACCTAATCGTAGCGTATTTCAAACCAAGACGCTAATTTAAACACTTCTTTCAAAAAAATAAATTCACAAATTGGTCTACTTGAAATTAAATTAACAAGAAAACGTTTCCTGTATAATTAAATTGTTAGTTAGAGGTAGAATAAAATAGCTTTTATTTGTTAAAAAACAAACTTTTCAATCTGAGATAATTGGATTTTGGCGGAGTAATATTAGTTGAATTGGTCTATTAAACAGTTGTAAAATGTAAGCGTTTATTTAAGGAGGAACCATAATGGCATATCAAAGTATCAATCCATTTACGAACCAAGTAGAAAAAACGTTTGAAAATACAACTGATGAAGAATTAGAACAAACATTGACTACGGCGCATCAATTATATTTAGATTGGCGGAAGTACAATGATCTTGAAGAACGGAAACGTCAAATTTTAAAGTTAGGTCAAATATTACGTGAACGACGTGTTGAATATGCGACAGTTATGAGTAAGGAAATGGGAAAATTAATTAGCGAAGCAGAAGGCGAAGTTGACCTTTGTGCTTCTTTCTGTGATTATTATGCAGCCCATGCAGATGAATTTATGCAACCAAAAATTATTGCGACGACAAGTGGACGCGCCAAAGTTTTGAAGCAATCATTAGGAATTTTAGTTGCAGTTGAACCTTGGAATTTCCCATTCTATCAAATTGCCCGGGTATTTATTCCTAACTTTATTGTAGGAAATCCCATGATCTTGAAGGATGCGTCGAATTGTCCAGCATCAGCACAAGCATTTGCCGATGCCGTTAAGGAAGCTGGTGCGCCAGCTGGCAGTTTAACTAATTTATTCCTTTCATATGACCAAGTAAATAAGGCAATTGCTGATAAGCGGGTAGCTGGTGTTTGTCTTACTGGTTCTGAACGCGGCGGTGCAACCGTTGCTAAAGAAGCTGGGGCTAATTTGAAGAAGAGCACTTTGGAACTTGGTGGTAATGATGCCTTTATTATCTTAGACGATGCAGATTGGGATCTTGTCGAAAAAGTTGCCCCGGCAGCCCGCCTATATAATGCTGGACAAGTATGTACATCATCAAAACGTTTTATTGTACTTGAAAAGGATTATGATCGTTTCTTAAAGATGATGAAAGATGCGTTTTCTAAAGTTAAAATGGGTGATCCCCTTGATCCATTAACAACGCTGGCACCACTATCATCTAAGAAGGCAAAAGAAAAGCTCCAACAGCAAGTTACTATAGCTGTAGAAAACGGAGCCAAAGTTTACTATGGTAATAAGCCGGTTGACATGGAAGGACAATTCTTTATGCCAACGATCTTAACTGATATCACCCCAGATAACCCAATATTTGATACGGAAATGTTTGGGCCAGTGGCTTCGGTTTATAAGGTTAGTTCCGAAGAGGAAGCAATCGAATTGGCCAATAATTCAAGCTATGGGTTAGGAAACACTATCTTTAGCAATGATTCCGAACATGCAGAACGAGTAGCAGCGAAGATCGAAACTGGAATGAGTTGGATTAATGCGGGCTGGGCTTCATTACCAGAATTACCATTTGGTGGTGTTAAGAGTTCAGGTTATGGTCGTGAACTCAGCAGTTACGGAATTGATGAATTTACTAACAAACATCTAATTTACGAAGCACGACAATAAAATTTGCCAAAAGTAAATAGCTGGGAAGAATTTTTTCTCCTCAGCCATTTTTTCAACTAATCAACTTTTACAAATCCATCTTGAACAAATTTCGTTCCGTAGGTCAGAGTGTTTTCCACGGGACACTTTGCGGCAACGTCAGCGAGGAACTTCTTGATGTCTTCATCAGACTCGCTGCTGCGAAGATGTGGTTGGTAACGGATCTCAGTAAACTTACGAACATTCTTGCCATCAGCAACATCTTCACGACCAAGATCACCCTCGATTGTTACCCAAAAAGCTCGTAAATCAAAGTTACGTTTTTTAGCTAATGCCTGGGCAGTAATTGCTTGGCAGGCACCAAATGACGCAAGGAGAATTTCTACTGGGTTCATCCCCGTATTAGTACTTTCAGGTTCATCAAAGGTAATTTCAAAACCACGGGTACCGGCTGAAACTTGCATCCCCGTTGTTGTCTTAGTTGCTGTTACTTTATATTTACTCATAACCGTGCCCTCCTTTAATACCCATAGTGTAATCGAGACGATACTTTTGGTCAATGAGGGTGCTCAATTATAAGGTGATTTCATGTGGTGATTTTTCGCCATTAAGGATTGTCATCACATCATCAAGTGAACTATCCACCATATTTTTGACCGCTAAATTAGTAAAGAAGGCAATGTGAGGCGTAAGAATAACATTATCCATTTCGTGTAATTCTTTAACAAGGGGCTGATCATCAAGCCCTTTTTCTTGACGATTTGTGGCCGCCACCGTTTCTTCACCTTCAAAAGTATCAAGGGCGGCAGCTGCAATTGTTCCCTTCTTTAGGGCCACAACCAAATCAGCTGTATTAACGACTGGACCACGGCTAGCATTGACCAAACCGGCAGTTGGTTTCATCATTTCAAAGTCGTTAGCAGTCAATAAACCTTTAGAAGTTGGATTTAAATCGACGTGGAGACTAACAACATCGGCTTGTTTTAGTAATTCTTCTTTAGAAACGAACTGGACAATTCCATCGAGGTCAGTGCGCGGATTCGTATCATATCCTAGAACGGTAGCACCTAATGCATGAAGAAGCTTTGCCAGGGTTCCGCCAATGCGTCCAACACCAATAATCCCAATCGTGGCACTATGAATTTCCGTTGATTGTTCGTCGCTAAACCAGCGGAAGTCATTTTCGGCGACTTGGTGGTCAAAGCGGTAAGTTTTCCGAAGCAACCGGAAAATCTGCATTAATGCAAACTCGGCGACACTCCGCGGCGAATATGCTGGTACATTGGTCACGACTAGGTCATTTTCGTTAGCCTTTTTGATGTCGACCATGTCAAATCCAGCTGTCCGCGTTGCAATTTGTTTGAGCCCATTGGTATGGAGCTTTTCATAAATATCGGCTGGAACTTTACTGCGTTGCTGAATTACGAGTCCATCAACATCGGCAGTTAATTCAACAGCATCATCAATCAATTTCGGCGTTGTGATGATTTCGATATTGTGTTCTTTTGCGTATTCGTTAATGGCGGTTTGTTCATCGTCCCGCACACTAGTCATCAAGATTTTTGTCATGTTAATTCTCCTTATTAATGAAGGATGCAATGTTATCAAGAGCTCCGGTTAGATTTTCCATACTGGTGGCGTAACTAATTCGAACGTATCCTTGGCCGCCAGCTCCAAAGAAGGAACCAGGAATCACAGCAACTTTTCCTTCATTTGCAAGATCTGTCGCAAATTTAAGGTCATCATTACCATATTGTTCAGGAATCTTGGCAAATACGTAGAAGGCTCCTTGGGGATTAATCAGCTCGAACCCTAATTTTTGGAGGTTATTAACAACAAAGTCTCGTCGTTGCTCATAAGCATCTTTCATTTCTTGAGTAGCTGTTTTTCCTTCGTCAGTACCAAATGCGGCTACTGCAGCGGCCATTGCTGGATTAGAAGCAGCAGTTACTAACATTGCGTGAATAGCACTGACTGATTTCATCAATTCTTGCGGCCCAGCGATAAAACCAATTCGGTAACCAGTCATTGCATGTGATTTTGAGGCACCATTTAAAATTAGCGTTTGTTCGGGGATGTAATTAGCGATTGAAGTATGAGTAGCTCCGTAAACAAGTTCAGAGTAAATTTCATCTGCAATTACAATCAGGTTAGTTGATTTAACCGTATCGGCTAGTGCTTTAATTTGATCTTGGGTGTAAGTAACACCAGTTGGGTTGGAAGGGTAGTTAAGAACTAGTCCTTTTGCATTAGGATGTTCTTCTAGGACGCTTTGGAGTCTTGCGGGTGTGAGAATAAAATCATCGCTGCTTGTATCAACTTCAATCGGAATCCCACCAAGAATCTTTGTGACAGCTGTATAGAAGGGGAAAGTTGGGGTTGGAATGATAATTTCGTCGCCAGGATTAATAATAGTAGAAAGAGAAGCGAAAATTCCCTCTGTTGCGCCAACTGTAACAGCAATTTCGTTTTCTGGATCGTATTCCATCTCGTAACGATCTTGCATGAAGTGAGCGATTGCTTGGCGTAGTGCTAAGGTCCCATTTCCCGGAGCATAGTGTGAATCATTGGCATTGATGCTATCGATTGCGGCCCGCTTCATTGCGGCTGGCACATTAAAGTCTGGTTCACCTAATGTTAGTTTAATGATGCCAGGGATTGCGCTGACTTGGTAGTCAAATTCGCGGATCCCGCCGGGAGTGAGTTTAGCGAAATTATTGTTAAGACGATTGAGAATTTCTTTTTTAGTAGTTGGCATGATAAATTCCTCCAATATAAATATGTAGATTTAGAAAAAAGAAGCCCTGAATGCTATAGGAAAAACATCCAGGGCTTCTTGATCAGATTGGAATGAGTATAAAAGAGGCTCTCGGATGTTTGGGGGTCATCCGGGAACATCACAATGATAAAATCACTGCTGGTTAGCGGACGGTAATCGCGCTAAACCAGAAGACATACGCTTGATTCAAGTGAATTGTCGCAGTGCTCATCATTGTGTCCTCCTTTTGATTAACTGATTATTAATAATTCTAATTATTTTTTAATTTTTGTCAAGTGTTGATTGAGAAAAACTATTAATTACAAAAACATTTATTGGTTACAAATGTAAATATAACAAAACTTGAAAATATTTATGATTATTAGTTCGCCTTTAATTTAATGTTAAAATTATATTCTACAATTTTTTTTATTTTTTTCGTGTCTTTTTTGTTGTCTTACTCCACAAATGTGATATAATATTAATCGTAAAGGAAGTGGGTAGCAATGCGGATCGATATCAAACATTATTTGGAAGTTAACCACTTGACCATTTATCAAGTTTCCAAGCGTTCCGGTTACGGCTACACGACTTTACACAAATCGTTTAACAAACCACAGTCTAGTTCGACCTCGCTTAACCTGCGTGATCTTGATGCCTTGGCTCGTGCTCAGGACAAGAGCATGTGGAAGGTCCTTAAAGAACTAGAAGAGCATTACCTCGAATGAGAATGTGGCTTTGCTGTAGCCACAGGAAGTTAAATGCGTTAACGTTTGGCTTTCAGAATACTTAGACTACGAAACTTAGAAAACAAAATATTATATTTAATTGAGGAGGGATTGCATATGGCTCAAAACCCAATGAATCCATTTGACAACGACATGAATGACATCTTCAATCAATTAATGGGTGGCATGAATGGTTTCAATTCTGATAATCGGCGTTACCTAATCAATGGTCGTGAAGTGACACCAGAAGAATTTGCTGAATATCGTAGAACTGGTCAATTGCCAGGCGGTGCAAATCCTCAACAAGGTGGGCAACCTGGCCCTCAACCTAACGCAGGTAAGGACAGTATCTTACACAAGTTAGGTCGAAACTTAACTCAAGAAGCTCGTGAACATGAACTTGACCCCGTTATTGGTCGGAACAAGGAAATCCAAGAAACAGCTGAAATTTTAAGCCGGCGGACAAAGAACAACCCTGTATTAGTTGGGGACGCTGGTGTTGGTAAGACTGCTGTTGTTGAAGGATTAGCACAAGCAATTGTTTCCGGCGATGTACCAGCTGCTATCAAGGACAAGGAAATTATCAGTATCGATATTTCTGGTCTTGAAGCAGGTACCCAATACCGTGGTAGCTTTGAAGAAAACATGCAAAAGTTGGTTGATGAAGTCAAGAAGGCTGGAAACATCATCCTCTTCTTTGATGAAATTCACCAAATTATCGGTGCCGGTTCAACTGGTGATTCTAGTGGTTCTAAGGGTATGTCTGACATTATTAAGCCAGCATTATCCCGTGGTGAACTAACAGTTATCGGTGCAACTACTCAAGATGAATACCGGAACACTATTATGAAGGATGCTGCATTAGCACGGCGGTTCAATGCTGTTACTGTTAATGCTCCAAGCAAGGCTGATACTGTAGCTATTCTTAAAGGTATCCGTGACTTGTACGAACGTCACCACAATGTAAAGTTACCAGATGACGTTCTCCAAGCTGCTGTTGATTACTCTGTTCAATACATGCCACAACGTGCATTACCTGACAAGGCTATCGACTTAATCGATATGACTGCTGCTCACTTAGCAGCAAAGCATCCTGCACGTGATGCTAAGGCAATTGAAAAAGATATCGAAGCAGAAGAAAAGAAGCAAAAAGCTGCTGCTAAGAAAGAAGATTACAAGGCTGCTCAAGATGCCAAGGAAAAGATTGCTGACTTGAAGAAGCAATTGAGCGAAAACTCTAAATCTGAAAAGGTTACTGCTACTCCAGAAGATGTTGCTAAGGCTGTAGAACAAATTACTGGAATTCCAGTTTCAAAGATTGGTGCTAGTGACGTTGAACGTCTAAAGGACATGGACAAGCGGCTTGAAGGCAAGGTTATTGGCCAAGACAAAGCTGTTGAAGCAGTTGCTCGTGCTATTCGTCGTAACCGTGCTGGATTTGACGAAGGCGATTCACCAATTGGTAGTTTCCTCTTTGTTGGACCTACTGGTGTTGGTAAGACTGAACTTGCTAAGCAATTAGCCCTTGATATGTTTGGCAGCAAAGACGATATTATTCGGTTAGATATGTCTGAATACTCTGACCGGACAGCTGTATCTAAGATGATCGGTGCTACTGCTGGTTATGTTGGTTATGAAGACAACGGTAATACCTTGACTGAAAAGGTTCGTCGTCACCCTTATTCAATTATTCTTCTTGATGAAATTGAAAAGGCTAACCCACAAGTTATCACCCTCTTGCTTCAAGTACTTGATGATGGTCGTTTAACTGATGGACAAGGTAACACTATTGACTTTAAGAATACTGTTATCATTGCTACATCAAACGCCGGCTACTCCAACGATGCTCCAGTTAAGATGGGCCGGAACGAAGATGAAGAAGACTTAATTAAGAAGTTGACTACTTACTTCCGTCCTGAATTCTTGAACCGGTTCAACGCCATTGTTGAATTCCACAGTTTGACTAAGGAAGACTTGAAGCAAATCGTTGACTTAATGCTTGCTGAAGTTGACCGGACATTGGCTAAGAAGGGCATGGATGTTAAGGTTACTGATGCTGCAAAGCAATACCTTATTGATGAAGGTTACGATGAAGCCATGGGTGCTCGTCCTCTTCGTCGGGTTATCGAACGTGAAATCCGTGATAAGGTAACTGATTACTACCTTGACCACTTCGATGCAAAGAACCTTGTTGCTGAAATGAAGGATGGCCAACTTGTAATTGTTGACGCTAAGGACGCCGCAAAAGACGATAGTAAAGAATATACCTCACCATCTGAAAAGAAGGATGAAGAAAAAGACGATAAGAAGGAAGAAGACAAGAAGTCTGACGAAGATAAGAAAGACGAAAAGTAATCTTCCTTCATTAAATTAATAAAAAACACATGAATTAACTCAATGAGGTTAGTTCGTGCGTTTTTTACATTTAAAAACTTGTTTCTTCTATAGAGTAACGGTGAATAGTGCTCCAGTTTAATTTATAGCCAATACCAGGGATAGTTGGCACATTGATTTTGCCATCGTTTAATTTAATTTCAGGATTAATAATGTCGTGAGCGAAGTAGCGCTGTGAGGCAGAAATATCATTTGGCAGGGTATAACCTGGAAGTGTAGCTGCCGCAATATCAACTGCACGCGCGACTCCTGATCCGAGCATTCCTCCGCACCAGCAGGCTATTTGATGAGCTTGCGCGAATGATTGAATTTTTTTAGCAATAGTTAGCCCACCAACCTTACTAATTTTGATATTTATTATTCGACCACTTCCTAACTGCTCCATTGCTTCCGCATCAGCAAGACTATTGATGCTCTCATCCAAACAAATAGGAGTAATTAGCTGTTGTTGGAGTTGTGCATGATGGAGGAGATCATCGGCTTCGAGAGGTTGTTCAATCATTAAGAGGTTAAGTTCATCGAGACGTTTTAAGCAGTCAATATCTCTTAAACGATAAGCTGAATTAGCATCAGCCATTAACATTAGATGAGGAAACTCATTACGGACTGATTTCAGATATTGGTAATCGGCACCAGGTTTAATTTTGACTTTTACACGCTGATAACCAGCTTTCACTGCCTGACGTACTTTAGTAACTAAAAGCTCGGGAGAAGGTTGGATTCCGATACTAATGCCTGCCAGTATCTCTTTTTTATTCCCACCAATTGCTTTTGCGAGTGATTGATGGTTTCTTTTGGCGTATAAGTCCCACATAGCAGTATCGATTGTCGCTTTTGCCATATTATTTCTCCTAATACTCGTAAAGAGATCCTTCAATTCGGCAGGAGAAGAGAGTTCCTGATTAAGGATCATTGGAATAAGAGAGTTTTTGAGTAAAAGATAAGCACTATCTCTGAATTCTTCTGTATAAAAAGGAAAACTAAATGCAGAACATTCTCCGTATCCAGAATAACCATCTTCATCATTTAATACTAATAAGGTGAAATCTTTAGTTATCATTTGGCCGAAACTCGTTATAAATGGAGTCTGGAGTGGCAGATTTATCTTATAAAGGTGAGCGGTAGTGATTCTCACTTAGAGTCAGCTCCTTAAATAGTTTTTACTCCCTAGTTTGGAGTAAAGGGTAGGAATTGTAAATAGTAATATGCATAAAATGCTCGTAAAAGTAGGTGGAGGATTTAAAGTAAAAATAGGCAAAAAAACTTCTAAAAAAGGGTTAGTGATAAAGTTGACTTATCATCTTATCTAAACATATGAAAAATGGAGTCGATTAAAGTACGCTCTTGTTAAATGTAAGTATTTTAAGTGTTGTTATATCAAAGGTTTGATAAATTACCACTTGTTAAATAATGGGACGAAAAGGACGCAAAAAGCTTAAAAATAGTTGTTGCATCTTCTTGCGAATGTCTTTTGTTGCAACGTTTGTATCAAAGTGTAAGGCGGAAATTGAAGATATTTAGGTGTTTGGGGTGATAAATAAAAGGTGATTTAATGGTCTATAATTATCACAGGAACGGTTTTAAAATTTTTTAAGTTTTTTTTTGGAACTAAACGGGGTATTTTAAATAACCGCGTAACTAAAAAAGGCTTTGATAAAATTGTTGGTTGGCTGATTGTGTGATTAGTTCATTGTCGTTGATAAATAAGGGTTTCTTCTCGATATATAATTCTATTCGAGTGATTAATGAACAGTTGTTTCGTTGATAAGCAGAGCTACTTAACGGGGGAATAGTTAAAATGTGAAAATAACCGTTTGAAATTTCAAGTCGCTTGTAATCCCTAAAAACCTTGATATAGTAGGAACTGTTAAGTCATTAAGCAATAAACCTTGCATGAATAATTTATTTTCTTTTGAATATTTTTTCATAAACGGGGGTTTATTAAAATGAGAAATTCGAATACAAATAATTGGCGTTCAACTGCTTTGATTGCGGGGGCAATCTTGACAGCAGGTGTCGTTACCACCACTTCAACGACAGATGTACACGCTGATAATAGTCAAAACAATGTACAAGTAAGTAATGACCAAGTTACTTACGACCAAGTTCGAGCAACTGCTGATCAGCAACTTGCACAATTGCAATCAGCTAATGATAGTAAAGAAGCTCAACAAGCTACGGCCAACGAGCAATCAAATGCTGCGGATCTTGCACAAACCAACGCACAAATTGATCAATTAAAAGCTAGTCATGCTGCTCTAGAACAAGAACAAGCCGGTGCTATTGCACAAGCACAAGCTTCTACTGCTGCTTCTATTGAAGCACAAACTTCAGCTGCTAATGCTGAATACCAACAACAAATTAACGCACAACAACAAAACGAAGCCACTCAACGTGCAGCAAATGATCAACAGTACGCACAAGCTGTTAGTCAAGCTGCTGAAAATCAACAAGCTGTCGCTGATATCAATGCACAATATCAACAAGCTTTAAGTGATGCAGCTAATACGCAGACAAGCCAAGCACAGGCTGCTGCCAATAATTACAACTCAGCTGTTGCTAAGGAAAATGATACTTACCAAGGTAAGTTATCTGCTCAACAAGCAACTAATGCAGAAAATGTTAAAAATGCTGAAGCATCTCTTGCAACCGCAACTGCTAATGCTAACAAGCCTTATGAAGTCGCAACTACTAATGAGGTTGCTGTTACTGGCCGAGTTGCTAAACCACAAACAGATGTTAAGGTTCCTGACTATGTAGCAAAATACGGAATTCATCTAGAAGTTCGTGGCTATAATGGTGCTATTCCTGTATCTGATTATACTTATCCTGAATTTGCTAATACTTACTATGGTGAATATCCTGATAGTGCAGTAATTACGAACAAGGCTGCTGACTCAACTCCACATGATATTTCAGAGATGCCATTAGATTTCCAACCAGGTCTATTAAGTTACGATGCTAAAAATGATCATTCAGAAAAAGTTTCTGCTGATGGATTAACAGCTGTCCAAGTTCAAGTATTACGGGCATTAGCTCTTTCATGGGAAAATGGATTCCGTAACAATGTTTTCCAAAACTACCGTGAATTTTACAATGCGGTTAATAAGAATGATGGCTTTGTAAACGTTGCTCCAGTTGATTTAGTAAGTACTGACTTTACTGATAACATTGCTAACCAAGTTGTTGCTAACCGGACAAAGTACAATGTTGATAATAATAGCCATACTGTTAAAGACAGTGGAATGCCTACCGAAGCAACTTATAGTAGCATTATTAATAATGCCACCCAAAACTTGCAAAAGAGTTTAACAAGCGAATTTAATGGTAAGACAGTTTACACTGACGTTAATGAAAACTTGACTACTATGCAAGCTGGAACGCCAACTCTTCTAAATTACGCTATTAATCTCTACAACTCAATGCAGGGTATGTACTATGGTGAATTGGTAAACCCAACACACATCGGTGGACATGCAGTTAATCTTCTTCGTGCTGGTGTTCGCACTGTGGGAATTGGCTTCCAAAAGCTAACTGATGAAATGACTGCTAAGAATGGTTCAGGTGTTTCTGATCGTAAGAATCCATCATATACTGTAACATTTGATCACATTGGATTTAACATTAACCATGATGCTAACTTAACTAAGGAAGTTCAAAATCGTAATGTATGGGGAACTTCAACTGTAGATGCACAATTAAATGCTATTAAGACTGCTCAATATCATGTTAATAAAGTACCAGGGACAAAGACAGTTACGCCAACTGCAACTGATGTGCAAAAAGCTACTGCTAGTGAACAACAAAAATTAGCTGATGTTAAGGCACAAGCACAACAATCTCTTGATGCATTAGCTAGTGCCCACCAAGCTAACTTAAATAACCTTGAACAACAATATAATGATGCAAAAGCTCAAGTAAAAGCTAACTATGATGTTGCGGTTACTAAGGCAGCTAGTGTTCGTGATGCTGCTCTTAAGGCTACTGGAGCTGTTGATCTTCAAGCTTACAAGGCTCAATTAGACAGTGCCTACCAAAACTTATTAAAGGCTGATCAAGTAGCTGCACAAAAGCTTGCTGCTGATCGTGACGCTAAGATCGCTAATATCAAGAAAACTGAAAATGCAAAGCTTGATGCTAAGATTAATGAACTTGTTCCAAGCATTGACCCACAAATCAAGCAATTGCAAGATCAACACCAAGCAGTTATTGCCCATGGTGATGCTGTTCTTGCTGAATTAAAGGCTGAAAACAAGGCTGCTTATGACAAACTTGCTGAACAATTCAATGTTCAATTAGCAGCTATTCAACGGCGTGAAGATGCTAAGAGAGCTAATGAAGTTCGTTTAGCAAATAATACTGTTGTCCTTCCTTCAGCAGTGAAAGTTGCTAATGACGGTAATGTTGATACTGTTGCCTTCCCAACAGCTTCAAACCCTCTACAAGTTGAAACTACTGGACGTGTTCAAACCGTTTCAGCACCATCAATTGTAAAGACAGCTACACAAACACCTATTGCAGTTGCACCAGTTGTCACTACAGAAAATCATGCTGCTGAAAACACTGTTAAGAGTAATGAAAGTTCAGCTCCAGTTGTAACACAAACAGCTGCAGTTGCTGCTACTACAAATAATGGTACACAAATACCGGTTGCTTCTACTGCTGATAATAAAGCCACTAAAGCAGACAACAATGAGAAGTCAGTTGTAAAAGCTGGCACTGTTGCTAAGAAGCAAACACCTGCTAAGAAGAGTGAATCATCACAAAAGGTAGATCAATCTTCTATGTCAATTGTTGCTTTAGCTGCCACTGCATTACTTGGTACACTTGGTATCACTTACAGCTCAAAGAAGCGCCATAACTAATCTAAAACGGTTAATAAATACAAAGAGGCTGGGAATTCCCCAACCTCTTTGTTGTTTTAAAATGTCATTTCTTTGTGCGTCCTATAGCTTATCAATCAATGGTTGCATAAAATTATTATTGATTCGAGTAAGCTTATGATGGCTTCCTAAGTTTAGTTCATAGGCTAATCGCTCGGGATCATTTTGGTCATTAACTTGAATGATTCCTCGCCTTTTAAAGTTGAAATTTTCGACAATGTGTTGCATCGCTTTATTGCTGCGGTGAGTATCAACCCGAAAATTCTTAATCCCTTGCATTTGACCGACTGTTAGCAAGTTAGAAAAGAGCAATTTACTAAGTCCTTGTCCGCGATAATTGCTGCTGATGGCGACCCGGTGAATGGTAGCGTAAAGTTCATCTGGTTGTTGCCACTGTCCCTGTGTAATGTTACGGTAGGTCGGTTCTGGGGTAAGCTGAAGAGTCGCAGTTGCCGCTACTTTATTACCATTAATCAATACCCAGTTTGTTTGCGTTGCAATATCTTGAGCAAAAGTTTCTCGATTTGGATAACCGTTTTGCCATTGCGGACTACCATTTTTCTTTAGAAGCTCTTTTGCATCATCAATTATTTTCATGATCGCCGGTAAATCTTGAAGCTGGGCGCGTCGTAAATATATTTCTGCCATTATTATCCTCCCCCGATTAATAATATTTCTATTGTACGACATTTAGCTTTATTCAGCGGAGAAAATAAGCGAGATTATATTTCAGAAAGAAGTGGTTTGCGTTAGAATGAAAAGCAATGAAATGAATGGAGGATAAGCGATGGCATTAACATGGACAATTATTTGGTGGTGTTTGCTACTGGTTATTCTCGTCAATGAAATTGCGGCCATTTATACTGTTTTCCGTGAAAAGCGGGATATTGCTGCAACTTGGGCATGGTTATTGGTGCTAACGCTGATTCCTGGTTTTGGCTTTATTTTATATGCATTCTTTGGACGAAAATTACCACATAAACAATTAGCCCGAATAAAATCCCAAACGCAACTAAAATTAAAACAAGCACTAGAAAGGCAGAAGCAACAATTCATCAATATGCCGAAGCCTAAAGATCAAACCGTCCAGATTTATCGGCGGACCATCATGCTTTTTCAAAGTATTGATGACTCATTTTTAACGCGGCACAATGCCGTTAATATTTTTACAAATGGTAATGTGCTTTTTAAGAAAATGTTTGATGATATTGCAGCAGCGAAAAAGAGTATCCATATTGAGTTTTATACAATTTATAATGATCAAATTGGTAATGAATTACGGACTCTGCTTGAACAAAAGGCGGCTGAGGGAGTAGAAGTGCGAGTTCTTTACGATTCATGGGGGTCGATGGGAGTCTGGCCAAGTTTCTATGATCATTTACGGGAAGTCGGTGGTTATGCAGCTCCATTCCTGATGTCCCGAAGTAATTTCTTTGATTTTCGGATAAACTACCGGGACCACCGGAAAATTGTTGTTCTTGATGGTGAGATTGGGTATGTTGGTGGTTTTAATATTGGGGACCAATACCTAGGACGCGTTCCTAAATTTGGTCCATGGCGTGATACCCACCTTCGAATTGTCGGCGGTGGCGTTTATGGCCTTCAGCGACGGTTTATCGGCGACTGGAATGCATCAATGAAAAAGGATAAAGATAAGATTGTGCATTACCATCCTTACTTCCAACCAATTAGAGTTCATGGGGATGTTGCATTGCAGACTGTCTCTAGCGGTCCTGAAGCGCCATTGGAAAAAATTAAAATGGGATATTTACGTCTAATTAATGCAGCGCAAGATCATATTTGGATTCAAACTCCCTACCTAATCCCTGACGATAGTATTTTGGATGCGTTAAAAGTGGCAGCTCATTCAGGAATCGATGTACGGATAATGATTCCTTCAATGCCTGACCATGCCTTTGTATATCGGGCAACGCAATATTATGCTCGTGAGCTTGCTAATCATGGTGTAACAATTTATTACTATCAAAAGGGTTTCCTTCACGCTAAGACAATGATGATTGACGGTCGAATGGCTTCTGTCGGCTCTGCTAACCTTGACTTTCGGAGTTTTAAATTAAACTTCGAAATTAATGCCTTTATTTACAATCAAAATACGGTAGACGATCTTGAGCGAATTTTTGTTAATGATATTCGTAACTGTCGGGTGATTACACCAGCAATGTTTACAGAGCAACCACGCTGGTTGAAGTTTAAGCAAACAGTGTCACGTCTACTATCCCCAATTTTATAATGATAGAACGAGGCTGGGAGAAAACATTTGTTTTCTCTCAGCCTCAACTGTTTTCACGAACGATAGCAAGATAACGTGGAAAATAATCACAAGGCTCGAGGCTAAGGATAGAACGCTAATCAGCCCGTGCCGTGCTAATCACCGTTCTATCCTTAGCCCACCGCCTTGTCGAGAAGATTATTTCCCACTCCCTTTTTAGCTAAAGAATATATGTTCGTTTTATGATAAAATTAGAGGAGCAATTTAAGCGATAGAAAGGATTAAAGATTATGGGAACACTGGGATTTGTTTTAGGAACAGCAGCGATGGATCATCAGCAAGTGTTGATTGATCAATTAGTTGACCAGATAAAGAATGCATCTACTGATGAGAGCTTTTATTATTTGGTGCCTAACCATATTAAGTTTGAAACTGAAATTAATGTCCTTGCTGGTCTTCGTGATCGTCAAGGATTTAGCGGAAGTGACAGATTCGCCTCTTCCCGCATACAGGTGCTTTCGTTTAGCCGGCTTGCTTGGTACCTTTTACGAGATACTCCAGCTTTTCAAAAACAACACCTTTCTAAAATTGGGATGGCGATGCTCACTTTTCAAGTTGTTCAAGAACAGGCAAGTGAGCTCCGTTTATATGCAAGCGAAGTAAAACAAGCTGGATTTATTCAAAAGATGACAGCTCAGCTTGAAGAATTAAAAAATGCCAACATAACCGCCGATGACTTAACTGATATTATTTCTCGGGTGAAGTCCGAGAATGACCCAGCAGCTAATCAGGCATGGCTCGCTAAAATGCATGATGTTGAAATTATATATCATGCTTATGAAGACCGGTTACGGGACCGGTACATTGGTAATAGTGAGTTATACCGGCAATTAGTGTCTTACCTTCAAAAATCACCAGAAGTTGCTAAGATGCACTTCTTTATTGACCGTTTTGCTCAGTTTACTGCAAATGAACAACAGGTAGTGGATGCATTAATTACGAATGCCGCATCGACAACTATTTCTTTAACTCTTGATCGTGGCTACCCAGACCAGAATCATCCAAATCCCCAGGAACTTCCTCCTAAAAATAATTTATTCTATTCCTCCGCGATGCAATTTCACCGTTTATGGAAATTTGGCCAAATGCATCAAAAAGAAGTGAAGGTTTTGCAAAATGTAGCGTTTGCGACGACTCCTCGCGTTGATGTGGAATTACAACAAGTTGATTCGTATTTTAAGCGTTATGCAAGCGAACCAATTGGCCCCGGCGAGCGGGAAGAACTTTCTCGTCCCCAAAATCTTCAATTTATGACAACCACCAATCGGATGACTGAATTGAATAATGTGGCTACCCAGATTCGCCAATTAGTTGCTAGCGGTAAATATCGTTATCGTGACTTCCTTATCCTTAGTCGCCACCTTGACGGCTATCAGACAATGATTGAACCGGTTTTTGCGGCACATAATATTCCAGTTTTTAATGACCATGAACGCTTGATGGATAATCATCTGCTAGTAACGCTTCTTACGACATTATTGGAATTGCCGCAACGAGGCTATCGAACAGCAGACATCATCCAATTGCTGAAGACATGGTTACTTGTTCCACGGACAGGCACTGGTGATCTGATGGGGCTAAGTGATTTCCAAGCAGCAGTTTTCGCTACTGAGAATTGGTGCCTTAAGCAGGCAATTGAAGGAAAAAATGCTTGGACAACTAATGATCCAGAAAAGATTAAGCAATTATGGCAGGCGCCAGGAACGAACCTAACAGATCCAAAATATGAACAGTCACGTTTAAAAAAATTAAATGACCAGTTAGCTCTTGTAAAAGATTTTGTTGCAAACCACTTACTGCCAGTTTTCGACCAGTTTAAACAAGCACAAACAGGACAAGAACTTGCGACTGCTTTATACCAATTCTTAGCTGCCATGAGAGTTACAGACCGGTTATACGCTTGGCAGCAATACCAAAGTACCCGGGATTTAGACCTCGCGCGCCAACCACAACAAGTCTGGACTACCTTTTGCCAAATTCTCCAAGAATATGTAGAAATTTTAGGCCAACAAGAACTGTGGAACGGAACTAGTGAGGTTCTTGCAGAGTTTAGTGAGTTACTCCAGGCAGGTTTTGCGGCGGCCCAGTATTCCCAGATCCCGGCAACGTTAGACCAAGTAGTAGTCTCTGAAACTGGAATTGTCCAAAGTGAAAACCGAAAAGTAGTTTTTATGATTGGGTCAACTGATGATGTGATGCCTGAGATGCAAGAAAGTGATAGTTTGCTAACGGACCAAGATAAGGATATTTTGAGTGCTTATCTTGATGAAGATTTCCAATACCTTCCTGGAACGGCAATTGACCAACTGATTGACGAGCCATTTGTTCACTATACTGGTTTTATGAACGCTAAGGAGCAGTTGATATTCTCGGCACCGCAAACTGATAGTGATGATAAGGAACTCAGTATATCGCCATATATGCACGATATGGCTCGCTACTTTGATCAACCGGTTCGTGAATATCCATTAGCTACTAGCAAGGCCGGACAAGAGAATGCTATTGATTTTGTTAGTGCCCCGCTTACAACAATAAACCGGTTAGTTGAAGTTAGCCGGCAAATTCGTGATGAGCAAGGGGTTGGTATTGATCGTCAACCGGTCATGCCCGTTGGATGGCAAACAGTTGCTGAATCGTTGGTTAAGTTAGCTAAGCAATGGCAGCAATCAGCGGATGCTAAGGTTCAAGCAGAAGGAATATCACTAGGTCAGCGTCTATCTTTAGTTGCTGCTGGCTTCCATTATCAAAATAAGATTGATTCCCTGGGAAATAAATTGGCTCAGGCGCTTTATCTCCGGGCAGCTCCAGACGATGAGCGCGGGCGGGTATTATATGCCTCGATTTCGCAGTTACAAGATTTTTATATTAATCAGTACGAATATTTCCTTAAGTATGGCTTGAGGTTGCAAAAACGAGATGAGTTAACCTTATCTAATGACCGTATCGGTACCTTCTTCCATAAAGCAATGGAGACTTTTGTTACAACAATTCGAGAAAATAATTTGTCTTTTGCAGACCTTGCCCACAAAGATAATCAGGTGCAACGTGACCAGCTGATTGACCATGCATTAGTTACAGCTCAAGAGAATCAGCCAACTTTATTGCGTCTCATAAATTCTTCAGCCCAAGCCCAATTTCAATATCAGCAATTAACCGCAATTGTTAAAACAATGTTGATTACATTATGCCGCCAAGCTGAATATACCGGCTCACAGCCAGTAAAAACCGAAGTTCAGTTTGGACGAATTGGTAACCAACAGCCAGGCAACCTTGGTTCTCTTGATTATCCGCTTAAAGATAATCATCATATTTATCTGCGGGGGCGAATTGACCGAATCGATAATCTTAAGCAAGGAAACGATAATTTCTTGACGGTCGTTGACTATAAGTCGAGTAATCATCTTTTTGACCTCACTTCGGCTTATTATGGACTCTCTCTCCAACTTTTAACCTACCTTAACGGGTTACAGGCAAACTTAACTGAATTGGAAACGAATAACCCACGACTGGCAGGGGCATTATATCTTCGTTTGAATAATCCGACAATTAAGGCTGCCGAGTTAAAGAAAAGTTCCCTCGATGATTTGAAATTAAAAGAGCACCAATACAAGGGAATCCTCTTGAATGATCCACAATTATTGCGGGAGTTAGATAAGAGCTTAGATAAACAAGCATTCTTATACCCGCTTAAGGAATATAAGAATGGAAAAATCAAAGCTAATAAAGAGGCGCTTCTCGTTACGCCGCAGCAACTTGATTGGCTGCAAAACATGAATAAGGAACTTGTAATCAATGCGGGTAATCAAATTTTGAGTGGTGACTTGAAACTAAATCCTTACCGGTTATTAACTGGAAGCAACCGCCGCACAGGACTTGATTATAGTGACTTTTTAGACGTATTTCAGTTTGATAATATGCTTGACCAGCAAAACTATCGCGACCTAAATCCTAATTTAGCAAAAGAAGCATTTGATAATGTAGTCCAAGACGATGATGAGGAGGATAAGAAGTAATGGCTGGATTTAAACCAACGCCTGCTCAATCCAAGGCGATTAATGACCGTGGCGAAAATATTCTAGTTTCAGCTTCCGCGGGATCAGGAAAAACGGCTGTGCTAGTAAATCGGACAATTGAATTAATTAAGGAAGGGCAAAGCATTGATCGAATGCTGCTCGTAACATTTACGGACGCAGCAGCAAAGAATATGCGGGATAAAATCAGGACAGCCTTGCAGAAAATAGTACAAGATTCCGCTAATCCCAAAGATTTACGTGACCGGATGAGTAATCAGATTAACCGGCTTGCGGCTGCAGATATCAGTACAATTCATGCTTTTTGTTTAAAGTTAATAAAGCGCTACTACTACTTGATTGACCTTGATCCACAATTTCGGCTCTTAACTGATGAAACGGAGCGATTGTTACTTCAAGAAGATGTCTGGCATGAAGTTAGCGAAGAACTATATAAAAATGCTGAAGAAAAAGTTCCAGGAAGAGCTTCCTTTAGCGAACTAGTCCTCAACTTTTCTAGTGACCGTGATGACCAAGGACTTGACGACTTGATTTTACGGTTATATGAAATTGCTAATGCCCAGCCTGACCCCGAAAAGTGGCTCCAAAAATTACCAGATAATTATAATTTGGGGTCTGGCTCACTATTAGAATCTAATTTTTATCAACAACAGCTAAAGCCCCTGGTCATCGAAAAACTCAATCAGTTCATTCAAGATTATCGTGAATTAGCAACAAGAGCTCGTGATAACGGACTAGACCAAGCAGCCGAGGTTATTAAGAGTGATGAAGAGTTGATGCACCAACTTCTTTCGTCCCTAGGAGGTATTACCGTCAGTGATGTTTGCCAAATGATGGCGCAGCAAAAGTTTGGTAGTTTTCGGGGACGACCAGCGGCAGATGATCCACGGATTGATGTATTTAAAGACATTCAAAAGCAGCGTAATCAATTAAAGAAGCATTGGGAACAAACCGTTAGTACTTACTTGGGAAGACAGGAAGCACAGGAACCAATCGCAAAAGAAGAATTGCTAACTGAGCTAACGACTTTCCGTGATCAATTTACAGCCTTGTTAAGCAAAGCAACTGAAAGTCAATTAGGTGCTAAAACTGTTGATTCATTGCAAAAAGACCAGCAGATGATGCAGGAACTTTTAGACTTATTGCAACCACCTACTTGGAATACTATTCGGGACTTATTTGCTAACGCTAAATTTGCACGAATGGGTGGTAAACCGAAAGATGATGAGCTAGCTGAAGAAGTATATAAATCACTGGGAAGTGCTCGCACGGGGATAAAAAAGCAATTTGATCAGTTAGTCGATCGCTTCTTTAATTACCGTGAAGACCAATTTCGATTAATTTCAACGCATGCTCAGGAACTTTTACGTGAATTGAGTGCGGTAACGATTAATTTCCGTCGGCGGTACCAACAAACTAAGCTGAATCGGCATGTCCTTGAATTTAGTGACTTGGAGCACTACGCGTACGCCATTTTAACGCCACCAGACGACCAGCCGAACTGGCAAACCCTTGTCAAAGATCTGCAAAATCATTATCAGAAAATTATGATCGATGAATATCAGGATACGAACCGCCTTCAGGAAAGTATTTTGATGAAATTGACATCTCCTGAACGCAAGAACCTATTTATGGTGGGGGATGTTAAGCAATCGATTTACCGATTCCGTGAAGCTGATCCAACATTATTTCTCGGGAAATATCAAAACTATCGTCAAGGCAACGACGGGGAGGCAATTGTTTTAGGGGAAAATTTCCGATCGATGACTAATGTGACGAGCTTTACCAATGTCCTTTTTGAACAACTGATGGATAGGGAAGTTGGTGAAATTGATTATGATGAAGATGCCCATTTAAAATATGCGGCAACTTATTACGAAGAAAATCAAGATAATAAGGTTCACCCAACAGAAGTGTTACTGTATGACGCGAATGCCCTTGATCCAGAAAAAGAAGATGTTGAACATGAGGATGATAAACTAGCTGGAGAATTTCGGATGATCGGGATGCGAATTAAGCAGATGGTCGAAAATCAAGAGTTAATTTTTCATCCAGAAGATGGACAGATGCATCCAATTCAGTACGGTGATATTGTTTTGCTTGAACGGACAAAGGCAATCAATAATTCTTTGATGGAAGAGTTTAATAAACTTAATATTCCATTGACAGTTCACGATGTTGAAAGTTATTTTCAAGCTACTGAAGTGCGAGTAATGATGTCCTTGTTGAAGATAATTGATAATCCACAACAGGATATTCCATTAGCTGCTGTTTTGCGGTCGCCGATTGTCGGGTTAACTAACCAAGAATTAGCTTTTATCCGTCTTCAGAATCGCTCTGTTGATTACTATGCTGCCCTGCAATCATTTATGGGTAATTACCAGCGAAAGGCGCTTCGCCATCAATCGCTCCTTACTTCTGAACAGGTAAGTGCCCTCTATGAAAAAGCAGATCACTTCTTAGGCTTGCTTCGTCTCTTTCGACAAACAGCCCAACAGCAAACTCTTGTTGACTTGATTTGGCAGATCTATGACCAAACAGGTTACCTTGATTATGTTGGAGCAATGCCAGGAGGCCACCAACGGCAAGCAAACCTCCATGCCCTTTATCAACGTGCGCACTCCTATGAACAAAGCAGTTTTAAGGGTCTTTATCAATTTATTCGTTTTATTGAGAAGATGCAGGAACATGATAAAGATTTAGGAGTAGCACCGACGCAGTTAACTGCAAACACGGTTAATGTTATGACGATTCACGGAAGCAAGGGGCTTCAATTCCCCGTAGTCTTTCTAATTGATGCCACACATGGCTTTAACAAAGGAGCAGCTCGTGAAAATGCAGTTGTCGATGCCGTTGCGGGGGTAGGGATTCGTTACATGGATGATCAACGGGTTATTTATGATACGCCACAACGGCAAGCAGTGATTGAAGAAATTCAGCGCGGCGAACGGGCAGAAGATCTTCGGGTTCTCTATGTTGCACTGACCCGTGCGGAACAGCGATTAGTTATTACGGGATCCTTTAATGAAGAAATGCGGACACAAAGTCTTGCTGGGTCATGGCAGCGGTGGCAAAAAGCTTATCAGAGTAAGAATTTACTAATTGGCCCGCAGCCACGGATCACTGCAAATTCATTTATGGACTGGGTTGGCCTTGCCCTGGCTCGTTATCCAGAATTCAACGCGCAACAATTGAGTCGTGGAAATGTCACGTTAGAAGAAAGCACGCTTGCTGATACTAAAGTTACTGGTTTGGCGGCTGATCCTCACTTTATTGCAAAAACATATACTGCGCTTGATGTTAGCGATGGATTAACAAAAATTGGGCAAAGTGCTAGTGCTAATGTAACGGAAAAGAACAATACAGTTGCAACTGATGCTTCTGAACAAAAGATTGAACAAATTTTGCGCTATCGTTACCCCCATCTTGTCGCTACTAAAACAACTGCTTACCAATCCGTTACAGATGTAAAACGAGTCTTTGAAGATCCTGATACACGTGATATGGCACGGTGGGATTATGATCAACAACAAAAGGTAAAGACGCAAGGGATTTACTTAAATAATAACTTTGATGTTCCGGCTTTCATCCAACAGACTACTCATGAACCAGTGGCAACAGAAATTGGAACAGCAACGCACCTTGTTTTCCAAAAACTCCCACTTGATGAAGGTCTGATTAACGTTGAATTTGTTGATCAAGAAATTCAAAAATTGGTAGGAGAAAAATTGATCAATCCAGTTGTGGCAGCACGGATCAACCGGAAAGGAATAGTGGACTTTTATCAGACTGAGATTGGTCAAAAGATCTTAAACCATCCCGCAGATTATCATCGTGAAGTGCCGTTCTCAATGATTATGAATGGTCATGAATTATTTAAAGGGGTAAATGTTAGTGATGATGAACGCATTTTAATTCACGGAATCATTGATGGTTACTTAAAAAATGACGAGGGCATTGTTCTAGTTGATTATAAAACTGATCACCTTAACAAAGATTATCGCGACTTTGATTTAGCACGGATAAAGGATCGTTACCGAGGACAATTAGAGCTCTATAAAGAAGCTTTGAACTTAATGGAAGGGATTCCAGTTGTCCAAATGGGGCTTTACCTGTTAGAATTAGGAGAGTTCGTGTTATTTACAAAAGAGGGTGATTAGTTGGTGACAATTAAGGATATTGCACAGAAAGCAGGGGTATCGGTTTCGACTGCTTCTCGAGCTTTAAACCATAATCCACGAATTAGTGAAAAAACACGACAACGAATAGCGACGATTGCTAAAGAGTTGGGTTATCAACCAAATTACAATGCACAGAACCTAACACGGGGCGAATCAAACATGGTCGGAATTATTTTTCCAGTAACCAATGATACTGCGCCTGCCAACCCGTTTCATATTGACTTATTACGGGGAATTAGCATGGCATTAAAGCCGATTCACTATGAAATGGTTGTGGCAATTGCGCCAACTACGACCGACCTTTTGCAAAGCGTAAAATCGATGGTCGAACAGTCCAAGGTGCATAATTTTTTAGTACTTTATACGGTTAAAGATGACCTCATTACTAATTACCTGCGCCAAAATAACCTTAATTTTGTGGTAATCGGTCATCCAGATAAGGCCCAAGATCGCTTTGTCGACAATGATAACGTTGCGGCAGGGCAAGCGGCGACTGATTATCTGATGGATCATCAGGAGGCCAGTCACCCCGTCTTTCTTCAATCTGCAAGTAATTGGATATTTGAACAGGATAGGCATCAAGGTTATGAGCAGAGTATGCAAAATCATCGTCTTCCTGCTCTTAGCTGGCGATATTCACCAACTGGACCTGCAGTTAAAGATTTTATTAAACAACATCCGCAAATCGATTCAATTGTTTGTGTTGATGACTTGTTGCTGGTACGATTAGTACGGCAACTACAAGAATTTAATTTACCAACTATTTGTTTTAACAATAGTCGGTTGATGGGGATGTTAATTAATCAAGAAGAAAAGGTTGACTTACAACCCCGCAAATTGGGTCAACAAGCTGTTGAATTACTTTTTAATCCAGAAGAGCAATTTCGAATCGTTGATTTTAAAATAAATAGTTGATAGAAAGGACCACGGAATTACTTGCCACGGTCCTCTCTTATTTTTACATGGAGGGAAATCGGAATGGAGAAGGTTTACATTGTTGCTGCTCAGCGAACACCGATCGGTAAGTTTAACGGTCAGTTAGCTTCAAAGTCTGCAGTTGAATTAGGAGCGATTGCAATTAAAGCGGCTGTTGAAAAGGCAAAGCTCAGCGGAAACGATATTGACCAAGTATTAATGGGGAATGTTATTCAAGCAGGAACGGGACAAAATCCAGCTCGCCAAGCATCAATGGCCGCTGGATTAGGTGAACAGGTTCCGGCAATAACAATTAATGACGTCTGTGCGTCGGGAATGTCCAGTGTTGACCTGGCAGCAAGTTTGATTCGCGCAGGACAGGCTAATGTAATTGTTGCCGGGGGGATGGAAAGTATGTCCCAAGCTCCTTATGTTCTTCCTAAGGCACGGAATGGCTATCGATTTGGGAATGGGACCTTGCTTGATGCAATGCAAAGTGATGCTTTAAATGATGTTTATGGCGGTTATCCAATGGGAATTACTGCTGAAAATATAAATGATAAGTATCAGATTACTCGTCACCAGCAAGACGAATTTGCTTTGTTGAGCCATCAACGTGCAGTAAAAGCTCAAAAAGCAGGCTATTTCGATTCAGAAATTGTGCCCGTTGAAGTTAAGCAGAAACGAACCACTGTAACTGTAAAGGTTGACGAAGCACCACGACCAGATACTTCCCTAGTGGCTTTAGCGAAATTAAAACCAGCTTTTAAATCTGACGGAAGTGTGACTGCAGGAAATGCCTCGGGAATTAATGATGGGGGAGCTGCTTTGGTTCTTGCTTCTGAAAGTGCAGTCAATCAATTAGGATTAACTCCATTGGCTGAGTGGCAAGAATCTGCGGTTGTTGGTCTTGATCCAGCATTGATGGGTCTGGGACCATATTATGCAATCAATAAGCTCTTAAAAAATCAGCAGATGGCGGCAGATGACGTGGATACTTACGAAATTAATGAAGCGTTTGCGACCCAAGCCCTTGTCTGTCAGGACTTGCTTCATCTTGATTCTAGTGCTGTCAATCCTTGGGGTGGAGCAATTGCGTTAGGCCATCCAGTTGGGTGTTCAGGCGCGCGAATTATCGTCACGATGATTAATGAAATGCATTGGGATAATCATGAACTCGGCATTGCTTCGCTGTGTGTCGGGGGCGGAATGGGTGAAGCGGTTCTGCTTAAGAAAATTTAGTACCAAGAATAACATTCATCGTAAAAGGCAAGTAATTGAGGAAAATTTAAGCTTTTCTCTATTACTTGCCTTCTTTATTTTATTAAGTTAACTATGTTTTAAATAATTAACTATAACAGGCCTGCTTTGCGGAAACTAAACAGTAATAACTTTAAATTATAAAAATCCGCAACCGTTTTCTAAAAATTTGCGCAAGCGGTTGCACAACGATTTTAAATTTGATATTATTAATATTGCAATAATATATGAAGCGCTTACAATAATCATAAGTGTCTTTTAGAACTATTTTATAAGTTAAGGAGTTGTTAGCAATGAGTCAAGAAAAGTCCCCGGGGGCTGGATTACCTACTCTATCAAAGAGTACTATCTGGATGATCAACTTTGGATTCCTTGGTGTTCAGACAGCTTTTACTCTGCAGAGTTCTCAAATGAGTCGGATTTTCCAAACTATTGGTGCCGACCCTAACAACCTTGGCTGGTTCTTCATCTTACCACCATTAGCTGGTTTGATTGTTCAACCAATCATTGGTTATTATTCAGACCGTACATGGGCACCAAAGTTAGGTGGTCGGCGGTTGCCATACTTACTATTGGGAATGATTGTAGCTGTTATCGTTATGATTTTGCTTCCTAATTCAGGAAGTTTCGGTTTCGGGTATGGTTCGCTTGCTGCCCTTTGGTTCGGTGCAATTACTGTTGCTTTACTTGACCTTTCATCAAATGTGGCAATGCAGCCATTTAAGATGATGGTTGGTGATATGGTTAACGATGACCAAAAGAGTTATGCCTATGGGATTCAAAGTTTCTTATCTAACACAGGTGCTGTGTTAGCTGCTGTTTTCCCATTTATCTTAACTGCTTGGTTTGGGGTTCGTAACACTGCAAAGCGAGGCGTTGTTCCAGATTCAGTTATTATCGCCTTCTACGTTGGAGCAGCCTTGTTAGTTGTTACTAGTTTGTTTACAGTTTTCCGGGTTCATGAATATGATCCAGCAACTTATGCAAAGTACCATGGCATTACTGAAGATGACAACAAAGAAGGTGGAAACTGGTTTACACTTTTGAAGCATGCTCCAAAAGCATTCTGGACAGTTACCCTTGTTCAATTCTTCTGCTGGTTTGCATTCCAATACCTTTGGACATACTCAGCTGGTGCTATTGCCAAAAATGTTTGGAATACTGTTGATGCTACCTCTGCTGGTTATCAGGCTGCTGGTAACTGGTACGGTGTGCTTGCGGCTGTTCAATCAATCGCTGCGGTTATTTGGTCATACGTATTAGCTAAGGTGCCAAACAAGTACCACAAGCTTGGTTACGGTGGTAGTTTACTTCTTGGTGCTCTTGGGTTCATTTCAGTGTTCTTTGTTCATGATCAATGGACGTTGATTGTTTCATACACCCTTGTCGGAATTGCTTGGGCTGCGATGAACACTTACCCATTAACAATTGTTACAAACGCATTGACTGGTAAGCACATGGGTACATACCTTGGATTATTCAACGGTTCAATTTGTTTACCACAGATTGTTGCTTCAATATTGAGTTTTGTTTTATTCCCATTATTTGGACACTCACAAGTTCACATGTTTATCCTTGCTGGTATCGTAATGGCTCTTGGAGCTCTTTCAGTTGCCACAATCAAGGAAACTTATGCTGAATAGGAGTTATTTAATAAAACAAATTAATTAAGTTATAATAAAGGCAGGTTAAAGACTAACTTTATTTCAGATGAAAGGAATTGAGATTTCAATGAAACGTACATTTGATATTGCCCCTTGGCATGTTGCTACTCACAAATGGGACCCACAAGACAAGCGTTTACAAGAATCAATGACTAGTTTAGCCAATGAAAATCTTGGTATGCGTGGCTTCTTTGAAGAAGGTTACAGTGGTGACCATATGGAAGGTATTTACCTCGGTGGAGTTTGGTTCCCTGACAAGACTCGTGTTGGTTGGTGGAAGAATGGTTATCCTAAATACTTTGGTAAGATGATCAACGCTGTCAACTTCATGAAGTTAATCATTAAGGTTAATGGTGAACAACTCGACTTAGCAAAGCAAACACCAAAAGACTTTAAGCTTGATCTTGACATGAAGCGTGGTGTCTTAGAACGGCGTTTTACTGTTGAAATTGGTGGTACTGAAATGTACTTCAATTTTGAACGTTTTGTTAGTGTTACCCAAAAAGAATTAGTTGGTCAACGTCTCCACATTAAGAACCGTGGCGATAGTGATGCTAAGGTTGAAATTACCAGCATGATTGATGCTGATGTATACAACGAAGACGCTAACTACGATGAACAATTTTGGAACGTTTTAGGCAAGTCTGCTGATGGCGAACATGCTGAATTAACTTCTATGACTAAGAAGAATGATTTTGGCACTCCACAATTCATCGTTGGAATGAAGACTACTTCAAAGACTAACCTTGACCACGTGGGTGACGGCACTGACGAAAAGCACGCTTACAACACATTTGCTGGTACTGTAGCTGCTGGTAAAGAAGTTAACTTTGAAAAGCGCAGTATCGTAATGACTTCTCGTGATTACGACTCCCAAGCAGATATTGAAAAGAACTTGGATGTATTAGGCGACCAACTTGATAATCAAAGTTTTGACGACTTACTCGATCCACATATTAAAGAATGGGCAGATCGTTGGGTTAAGTCTGATGTTGAAATTAATGGTGACGAAGGAGCTCAACAGGGTATTCGTTTCAACCTCTTCCAACTCTTCTCTACTTACTACGGTCAAGATTACCGTCTTAACATCAGTCCAAAGGGATTCACTGGTGAAAAGTACGGTGGTGCTACTTACTGGGATACTGAAGCTTACTGTATTCCTGTTTACCTTGGGGTTGCAGACCCAGAAGTTGCTCGTAACTTATTAATGTACCGTTACAAGCAATTAGATGGTGCCTTTGTTAATGCTAAGCAACAAGGACTTGCTGGTGCATTATTCCCAATGGTTACCTTCAACGGTATCGAATGTCACAACGAATGGGAAATTACCTTTGAAGAAATTCACCGTAACGGGGACATTGCCTTTGCTATTTACCTTTACACTAAGTACACTGGCGACAAGTCATACGTTCTTAACGAAGGGGCAGAAGTTCTTACTGAAATTTCTCGTTTCTGGGCTGACCGTGTTCACTACTCCCAAAACAAGAACAAGTACATGCTTCATGCCGTAACTGGTCCTGATGAATACGACAATAACGTAAACAACGACTGGTACACTAACCTCCTTTGTCGCTGGACTCTTCAATACACCCTTGACATCTTAGATCAAGTAGATGAAAAGGTAGCTAAGAAGCTTAATGTTTCAGAAGACGAAAAGCGTAAGTGGAAGGGGATTGTAGACAACATGTACCTTCCTTACGACAAGGAAAAGGACATCTTCCCAGAAAACGATGGCTTCATGGACAAGGACTTGACTCCAGTTTCTGAAATTCCAAGTGACCAATTACCACTTAACCAACACTGGTCATGGGATAAGATCTTACGTTCACCATACGTAAAACAAGGTGACGTTATCCAAGGTCTCTGGGACTTCATTGATGACTTTACTAAGGAAGAAAAGAAGAACAACTTTGACTTCTACGAACAATTTACTGTTCACGAATCAAGTCTTTCTGCTTCTGTTTACTCAATTATCGCTGCTGATATTGGTTATGAAGACAAGGCCGTTGAATTGTATGAACGTTCAGCACGTCTTGACCTTGATAACTACAACAACGATACTTCTGATGGACTTCACATCACTTCAATGACTGGTTCATGGCTTGATATTGTTCAAGGATTTGCTGGTATGCGTGTTCGTGATGGTCAATTGTACTATGCACCATTCTTACCTAAGAAGTGGGATTCATACCAATTCCGTCAAATGTTCCGTGGTCGGATCTTGAAGGTTAAGGTTGACAAGCATGGTACTAAGATCGATCTTGTATCAGGTGACCCAATTACCATCGACCTTGACGGTAAGAAGCTTGAATTAAAGTAATTCTTGGAGGCATTTGAGATGAAGTTTGAAGATTTGAAAGGTTTTGCATTTGACCTTGACGGTGTTATTGCTGACACTGCTCGTTTTCATGGTCAAGCATGGCACCAATTAGCTGACAAGGTTGGAACTGAATGGACTCCAGAATTGGCTGACGCATTAAAGGGTGTTAGTCGGATGGATTCTTTGGAATTAATCTTGAAGGCTGGCGGTCATGAAAATGACTATACTCAAGAAGAAAAAGAAGCTTTGGCAACTGAAAAGAATGATAACTATATTAAATTAGTTGAAACTCTAACACCTGCCGATATTCTTCCAGGAATGAAAGACTTCTTAGATGAATTGAAAGCTAATGGTTACCACATTGTATTAGCTTCTGCTTCTAAAAATGCGCCAAAGGTTCTTAAGTATTTGCAATTAACTGATTACTTTGAAGGAATCGTTAATCCAGCAAACTTAAGCCATGGTAAGCCAGATCCAGAAATTTACCAAGAAGCAGCTAAATTAATGGATCTTCCAGCTGACCAAGTAGCAGGACTTGAAGATGCCCAAGCCGGAATTGAATCAATTAACCGTGCTGGTGAATTATCAATTGGTTTTGGTGCTGATTTGCAGGATGCTGATGTTAAGTTCGATAAGACTGGCGATGTATCCTTAGCTGCTATTAAAGCGCAAATGAATTAAGATCCAATTTCTCTCTTTTAACAATCCGTAAAGACGTACTTAGAATAATCTAGGTGCGCCTTTTTTATGTGAAATTATGAAAAGAAAAGTAATTATAACAATCATTATTTTAATTAGTTGCTTATGGGTAGCAGTTACAATTAAATTTAATCGGCCTTCCCCTCGGCAAGTTCAGGATGAAACACAGTCAAGTCAACAACTGCGACCAAAATTTACCGACCAACAAATTGGGGTTTTGGCGGGATTGGCAATATCTCCCGACTGGTTAAAACAAAATATTGCTGCAAATCAACTCGTTTATGGAATTGTTAAGCCCTCTGATACCGTTCCAGCAGGAGTAAATGATTATAGCTATTTAGTAGCCGCTGACGACCAAGATGGAACGGCAATTTTCTTTAAAGTTGAAGGCCAGACTGTGATCATAAAATATACTTCTCAGCGAAATGCAAAATTAAAAACAAAGGACTTAACCTTGGCGCAACTAAGAAAAGAATTCTACCAAACGAGGTCACAAAAAAAGCAAGTAGATAACTATGTAGCAGGATTGCGGACCGAGTAAAATTTAAGGCATCTTAAAAATGCTATTTTCAGGGTATTCTTTAGTGATGAGTACTGTATAATATTCAAATTAAAGGAGGAAACTGTGATGTCAATTTATGGCCCATATGAGCAGATTTTGTCAAATATTCTTTCCCTCACAACCGATCGGATCAAAGAACTAAATCAGCAAACAGTGCAGGATAAGCAACCAAAACTTTATGAACATTTAATTGCCCGAGTGAAGACTTCCGAGAGTATGGCGGAAAAATGCCAACGAAAAGGCTATCCGGTCTCTACTGAATCGGCATTACGAAAATGTCGCGATGCAGTTGGAATCAGAATTGTTTGTAATTTCATCGATGATATTGACCGTTGCCTTTGCCAATTACGTCAAGCTGACTGGTGTGAGGTTATTAAGGAAAAAGATTATATTACAAATGCAAAGCCAAATGGGTATCGGAGCTATCACGTCATTATTGATGAAACAGTTCCATATCAAGATATTGAAGGAAATAACCCCGGACATTTTTATGTTGAAATTCAGTTACGGACGATCGCAATGGATTCATGGGCAAGCCTTGAACATGAGATGAAATATAAACATAATATTAAAAATCCAGAGCGAATTGGCCGTGAACTTAAACGTTGTGCTGACCAATTAGCATCATGCGACGTTCAAATGCAAACAATCCGGCAATTAATTAATTCTAGTGAGGAAGGCGAATAAAATGCGAATCCTTGTAGCGGAAGATGAACAGCAGCTATCTCATGTATTAAGTTCAGCGATGACAGCGAGTGGTTATCAAGTTGATATTGCTAATAACGGCCAAGAAGCGGTTGAGCAGGCGAAAGAAAATGCTTATGATGTCATAATTTTAGACATCATGATGCCTGTTAAATCAGGACTGGAAGCATTAAAAGAAATTAGGGCAACTGGTAACCGCACATATATTATGATGTTAACGGCAATGGGTGAAGAAGATGATAAGGTAACTGGTCTTGATACCGGTGCTGACGATTACTTAACTAAGCCATTTTCGTTAAAAGAACTACTTGCTCGGTTGCGCTCCCGTCAACGCCGAGATGATTCTTATCAAGTAGATGTTCTTGAATTTGGTGATTTGACCCTTAATGGTAACGATCAATCGCTTGAAAGCCGTAATTCGATTAGTTTAACGAATCGGGAAAATCGTTTACTTCAGTATTTTATTTTGAATGCCAATAAAGAACTATCAGTAAATGAACTTATCAGTCACGTTTGGGATGAGAATGACACCGTTGATCAAGAAGATCTCTGGATTAATATCTGTTATTTACGGCAAAAATTACAGGCAATTCAATCTCAAGTAACAATTAGTGGTGAAAAAACTGGACCATTTATGATTGCAGGCTAGGGGGTCAAGAAATGATTCAACGTTTTCGTTATAAATTTATTGCAATCTCAACTGCTGCATTATTATTTGTGATTTTGACAATTGTTGGTAGTATTTGCACCCTCACTTACTATCAATCACACCAAGAAATTGAACGAGTATTAACGATTTTGGTAAATAACGATGGCCAAATTCCCCGAAAAGGGATCCGGACTACTGACAATAGTCAACCTCAATTTTCACGTGAGGGCCTTCATCAATATCGTTATTTTGCTGTACTGGTCGATAATAAAAATCAAGTAACGGAAGTGCAAGACGATCATATTGCAACGGTTACGCCGCAGGATGCCCGAGCAATGACAGACCGTCTTGTAAGAAGAAAGGTGCATAGCGGGCAGTTGCTATATCGAGGGGTAAATTATGCTTATAAGATTCGGAATAAAGACGGCGAGAAAGTAATTGTCTTTCTTGATGAGTCACTCCTCATGGCCCGGACACAATCACTAATGCATACAGGGTTGATTTTAGGGGTAATTGTTTTAGTTCTGTACACTATTGTTTTAACCCTTTACTCGCGTCGTGCAATTCGGCCAATTATTGAGGCAGAGCAGCGGCAAAAAGAATTTATAACTAATGCTAGTCACGAATTAAAAACGCCATTGACAGTTATTTCAGCGAATAATGAAATGCAAGAGATTATCAATGGTGAGAATGAATGGACAGCAAGCACCAAGCAACAGGTTACTCGCCTGACAAAGTTAATTAATAACCTGGTGTCACTTGCGCGCATGCAAGAGCAACCGACATTAACGATGGTGCCGGTAAATGTAAGTCAAATTGCCGGGGATGTGGCTAGTAGTTTCAAGAGTGTAATTTCAACCGAGCAGAAACAATTCAATGTACAGATTGATGAAGGCTTGGTAGCAAACGCTGATGAAAATATGCTGCGGGAACTGTTGAATATTTTGCTTGATAATGCGAATAAGTATTGTGATCCTCAGGGAGAAATTGATTTTACAGTGGCCTCACCTAATCATAGTAAGAATATCGTTATTACGATTGCGAACAGCTATAAGGATGGTAAAAGCCTGGATGTTAAAAAATTCTTTAACCGCTTTTACCGGGTTGATGAATCGCATACTCAAGGCAAAAAGGCTGGTTTTGGGATTGGGCTTTCGATGGCTCAATATATTGTTAAACAATTTAAAGGGAAAATTACGGCGAAGTATACAAATGGTAAGTTAGCTTTTATCGTAACGTTAAAAGAAGTAGGAAAGTAAGAATGAAATTTTGGCGACTTAAGATTGGAATATATGCAGTTGTTTGGAGCCTAATAATTGGTATGCTGACAGCGGCGTATTTAAACTTAGTTAACTGGGTAATTGATTTGGTTTGGCATCAATACCTTGATACGACAGTTGGTGGTAAATGGTATCCGTTTTTAGTATGTATCCCATTGGGATTTTTGATTGGTTTCTTGAATGAACGATGGGGTAATTACCCGTTAACGATTGAACAAGTGCTGACGCAGGTAAGGATGAAAGGGCAATTAAATTATCATAATTGGTGGAAGTCTTTTATTCTTGGCTTATTGGCCCTCGGCGCAGGAGGAAGCATCGGGCCGGAAGCTTCTACAACAGTCTTAACTAGCAGCATGATTAATTGGCTTGGGGATCGTTTGCGTTGGGCAGCTTCAATGCGTCAGGAGTTTTCTCTTTGGCACGGTAAAATGCAAACGCAAGATTTAGCCGGTGCCCCTAGGTTCAGTCAGCTTTTTAAAAATAAATATCAACGAGTTCTTGTTATTTCAGGATTAGTTGGAATTGGAATAATAGGCGCGACGATTGTTTTTAAGCTTTTTCCTGAAGAAGGTGTTTTTGGAATTCATCATCGGATCATTGATTGGGAGTGGATCAATTTATTAACGAGTATTCCAACGCTTATCATCGGAATTGCTTTTGGGTGGCTGTTTGTTCACTTAGAAAATTGGGCTGCACTGATAATTAATGCAAAAATAAGTAAGATTTGGCAAGGTGGGATTTTTGGGCTAATTTTAGCGGTTAGCTCGTTGATCACAAGCGATATTATGTTTTCCGGTGAATTTAGAATTGTTCCTTTTACCCACGAAGCCTTCAATCATTCAATCACCTTCCTATTAGTTGTAGCACTCGTAAAAGCCGTAATGAGTAATGTGGGTTTTGCAATGGGATGGCGGGGAGGAACTATTTTCCCGGCTATCTTTTCGAGTGTCGCGGTAGGAACTGCCTGTGCGATGATGTTGCCCGGAGACGTACGAGTAAATGCAATTGTTGTAATTGCGGCAAGCCTTACCTTTATTTTAGAAAAACCATTATTAACAATTATCCTACTGTTATTATTAGTGCCGATTGAACTAGCTCCTGTAATCATTCTTGTTTGCTTTTTAGTAGGAAGAATTATTAAACTTTTTCCGGCTAGTGAACAGAAAATCTTTAATATCTTTTGTATAACAAGGAAGATCATGTACTTGCTAAGCGTGAAAAATTATTTAAATTTCGTTTTATTGATATCTAGTTGTTTATATGAGAAAAGTCATGTATCTTTATTAAAAAACAATTAGAGAATGGGGCGATAATGTGTTTAGCAGAATTGGTCAATTAATATTCGATAATGAAGCTGTTGCAAAGACTTCTGATTTTACAATGGGTCTTGAGATTGAAATGCAACGAGTAGACGAAGATGGCAACCTAAGCCTTGAGCCATATCCGTCAGCGATTGGGGATGAGAAGACTAATCCATGGATTACCAATGATTTTTTAGAAACAATGGCTGAAATGGTAACTCCTTCTGCCCAACATGCTCTTGATGCAATGCATTATTTGTATGTTATCAATAATACATTGCGATCAGCTCTTGCTCCCGGCGAGTTATTATGGCCGTTATCCATGCCCCCACGACTTCCTAAAGATAAGACTAAATTGCGGTTAGCTAAAATGGGACCGAAAAAAGAAGCTTATTTGAAGGAATGGGCAAAACGTCATGGATACTCGCAAGGAACACCTTGTGGAGCGCATATTAACTTGAGTATTGATCAACACATTATTGAGCTAGTCCTTAACGCTTTCCCAGAACGCTTTAATAGTGAGCGTGAAGTGCGGAATTATTTATATACTATCTTGGCACAAGGTTTTGTTCGATATCGATGGCTTCTTACATATCTTTATGGTGCAAGCCCAATTGTTGAAGAAAATTATTTTGAACCAGGAAAAGAGTTGCCTCATCCGATTCGGAGCGTGCGGCAAAGTCAATACGGTTTTGGGACCAAATTTACCGGTGATTTTACTAATCTCGATCGTTACATTGCACGGATTGAAGAAGGAGTTAAAGCAGGGATCTTAACATCGGATTACGAATTTCATGGTCCGGTGAGGTTCAAAGGAAACACGGATTTAAAAAAGTTGCCTGAACATGGAATTGAGTATTTAGAATTACGAATGCTCGATTTAGATCCTAGCAGTTCAGTAGGAGTTCGAACTGGTACACTAAGATTTATTCGTTTATTAGCAAGTTACTTGATCATGCAGCCGCCATTAAAAGAAAACGAAGTAGAGGAAATGTTGGTGACTGCCGATAAAATGAATGAAGTTGTAGCAGAGGAAAATCCCCAAGCAACTTGTAGATATCAGGCCAAAGCTCGTGCTGTCCTCAAAAGTTTAGAGCGGTATGCCAATCAAATCCAACTCGGTCCAGAATATTCCGAAGTTCTGGAAGACTTAGAAGATCGGGTCGAAAATCCGCTAACTACCCCGAGTGCTAAACTCTTAAACTATGTAAAGAATGGTTCACTCACCGAGTATGCGTTGCGTCGTGCCAAACGTTACCAACAAGCGGCACAGGAAACAATCCATCCTTTCAAAGGGTTTGAAGATGGACGAATCTATACTGCTGATGAGCTTCGAAAAGAATTAATATTGTAACCTTTTCAAGGAGAAGCTAGCTCCAGTAAGTAATAATAGGCCTCCAACGTTCGATTTTACCGGGCGTTGGAGGCCTATTATTCTATGTTTTTTTCTGAAAGTAACTTAGCTTATGTCACAGCCCCTCCACTATTTATTTAGCCGCTTTTTTCGCTCTAGTAATTAAGTCAGCAAAAATAGCGCGCGAATAATCGTAATGTTTAAACATGTTTTCTGGATGCCATTGAACTGCTAAAATTTGATCAGAGTTAATGGTTTCCACGGCTTCTGGTACCTGATCATCAGCCCATGCCGTTACATGAAGTGGTTCAGCAATCTGATTTAGTGATTGATGATGACGTGAATTAACATATGGTCTGGGTCCTACTAAGTTAAATAATCGACTTGCCTTGTCTGTATTAACGTGGTGGGAAGGAAAATTTCCTGGGGCATCTTGGGAATGCTTAAGGGTTTGATGGGGATTTTCCGAAAGGTCTTGGTATAAAGTCCCGCCAAGCGCAACATTTAATACCTGCATTCCACGACAGATCCCCATCATTGGTTTTCCAGCATTAAATGCAGCTGTAGCAAGACTAATTTCAAATTGATCTCGTTTAAGATATGTGGGACCTAATTTTTGATGCGGCTCTTCGTTGAAAAAGGTTGGATCGACATCACTTCCTCCAGCAAAGATAATCCCATCGAAAAGATCAAGGTAGGATGGTGCTAGTGAAGCAGTAACACTAGGAAGAATAACGGGTAATCCTCCTGACTTGATAATGGCTTCGATTAATGGGCGAGGTGCGAAGGCAGCATTTCGCTCGTTAATGATGTTTGTAGCTTCAGTTAATGTATCTGCAGGAATAGCAATTCGTGGATGCATATAACCCCTCCTCATTTATTTCTCATGATATTATAATCAAAGCATAATTTATTTGGAATAGCAATCAATATTTTTAATAAAAAAAGATATAATAGAAGATGAAAGAAGGAATGTAAAGATGCTTGAATTAACTAATATTAACTCAACGTTCAACTTAAATAATGGGATCAAGATTCCCTGTGTGGGATATGGTACATTTAGGACTCCGGCAGATGTAGCTGAACAGGCCGTGAAAGAAGCAATTGAAACTGGTTATCGACACATTGATACTGCGGCTGTTTACGGAAACGAAGAAGCAGTAGGTAAGGGGATTAAGGATTCGGGAATTAAGCGTGAAGACCTTTTTGTGACTAGCAAGTTATGGAATACTAATCGTGGCTATGAACAAACGAAGAAGGCTTTTCAAGAGACGCTTGATCGTTTGCAGATGGATTATTTAGACCTTTACTTAATTCACTGGCCCGCCAATGAAAAGCAGTTTGGAGATGATGCTGCCAAGATTAATGCTGAAACGTGGCGCGCAATGGAAGACCTTTACAATGAAGGTAAAATTCGGGCAATTGGGGTAAGCAATTTTATGCCTCACCATATTGCGGAATTAATGAAAACGGCCAAAGTAGCGCCAGCAGTTGATCAAATTGAGGTTCATCCGGGTTGGCCACATACGGAAGAAATTAAATACTTACAAGCACACAATATCTTAGTTGAGGCATGGGCTCCTTTAGGTGGTCAAGGTGCTAAAGTATTAACTAATCCAACAATGATTCAAATCGCTGATAAGTATCAAAAGACGCCTGCACAAGTCTGTTTACGTTGGATTCTCCAACAGGGGATTCTTCCATTACCGAAGTCTGTCCATAAAGAACGGATGATAAGTAACCAAAATATATTTGATTTCGAATTAACTGATGAGGATATGCGCAAGATTAGTTTATTGCCAAATCTTGGCGGTCAATGTGCTGATCCAGATGAAGTTGATTTTTAATGCTAAGAAATATGAAATTGATGCAGTAGTATTGGGTATCCTGTTAAATTTATGCTAAAAAGTCTCGAACCTTCACGGAAGAGGCTTTTTTGATATAATTTCTTTTAGCTAATAACGAGGAGAATTTGAAAATGAAAAATGCTTATCGCGCTTTTCGCCAATACTCTTGCCAGTTCAGGAAAAATTGGCTTGAATATTTAATCTTATTTGGCGGTCTTGATATTGTAAACCAGTTTCTGGTAATTCCCTTTTTTCGCTGGATAACTACCTTTGTCCTGCAGGCAGGAGAAATTCCGTTTATTTCATATCAAAATATTGTAATTATTCTGACCCACCATCCATTAGTTGTAGTGAGCCTTTTAATTGAATTAATATGCCTAATGGTAATCATTTATGGCGAATTTATGTTTTTGTTGACGGGCTTTCGTGAAATTGGCTTGCCGGAGTTTAGCTGGCGGCGAATGTTTAGGCAAACACAAGAAACTTTATCATTGTTAAATTTTGGATCGTTAATTTTATTATTAGGTTATTTCTTGCTTATTATTCCATTTGCGGATATTATCTTTCGGACTCCTTTACTGGCGAAAATTCAAGTTCCCCAGTTTATTGTTGATTATCTTACCCGTAATGCATGGCTTATTGGTGGATTGACCTTGTTCTATCTTTTGATGACAATGATCGGTATTCGTTTAATATTGACAATGCCGTTAATGGCTTACCAACACTTACGATTAAGAGCTGCTATGTCTCAGAGCTGGCAAATGACAAGTAAGCTAAGATGGTTGAAGTTTTTAATTCAAATTGTGCTGATGACAATAATTGTAGGTAGTATAACGGTTGTTTTTTACCTCATGATTTACATTCTCCAGGTTGTTTTGGATTTATTACCCGGGAAATTATCTTTGATTACTGCTATCTTTAACTTGTCGATCTTACAGCTTGGTGGGGAAGTACTAGCGGTATGGGCAGGAACAATTATCTTACTGGTAGTCGTTAACCCGTTAACTAGCATTAGTGAGCTGGCGACAAGTCCTGAACACCCATCACGAGGTTTGCTTACTTCCTTTATGCTTGTCTTCCTTGTAATCGGCTTGGCGACTCTTGCAAATAATACTTTTTACATGATGGGGACGGGGATTAAACGCCCAATAACTATCTCTCATCGGGGAGTTGCTGAAAAAAACGGGGTGCAAAATACTATTCCAGCAATGGAAAAAACAAGTAAACTTAAGCCTGATTATATTGAAATGGATTTACATGAAACAAAGGATCACCAGTTTGTTGTGATGCACGATGAGAATCTTAAAGACCTAACAGGAGTAAATAAAACACCTCATGAACTAACATTGAAGCAATTAACACGACTAACAACACGCGAAAATGGCTATCATGCTAAGGTTGCGAGTTTTGATCAATATTTAGCAGCGGCTGAGAAATATCATCAGAAACTTCTGATTGAGATAAAAACAACACCACATGATTCAAAACAGATGCTCCAGAACTTTAATCGCCGGTATGGGAAAAGGATTTTGCAAGATCATGACCAAGTCCACTCGCTCGATTACAGTGCTGTGACTAAACTAAAAAAGATTAATCCGCGGTTAACAGTTTTGTATATTCAACCCTATAATTTGGGTAATCCCCAGGGAGTTGCTGACGGTTTTTCGATGGAATATTCAACATTAAATCAGGACTTTATTACTCAAGCCCAGTGGCAACATAAACCGGTATATGCATGGACAGTTAATGACACAGATTTAATGAAACAGACTATGTATAACCACGCTAATGGGATAATTACCGATAATTTAGGAGAATTAAATGCGGCAATAAAAGATTTTACTGGTAAGCAAAGTTATGCTAATCGAATTCTAAACTATATTATTGTCGTTCCCACAAGTGGGGGAATTGAACCGTAAAAAAATACTCGAGAACAGATAAGCTGTTAAAGCGATCAGTTCTCGAGTATTTTTATCCAATATGATGCTTCTTCAATTGCCTAATAACAATTAACGCCACTATTCCACCGATCATTCCTTGGATAAAGTTTGAACCTAAACTTAAAAAACCAGTAATTACATGGTACATAACAGTATTGCAGATAAAGTAGATTGCAATCATTACGATTGTTCCGGCTAAGATTGCGGTCCATTTGCCCCAGGTGGTGTTGCCATATTTTTTATAAATCTAGCCACTGATAAATCCTTCTAAACCATGAGCAGCAAAGGAAAATAAGGCATCTTGGGGGAAGCCGGAAATAAGGTCAAGGAACATTCCGCCAAAGCCACCAACAATTGTCCCTGCTCTTGGTCCTAAAAGCATGGCAGCAATGAATACACCAGCATCACATAAGTTGACGTTACCATGTGTCCATGGAATAGGGATAAGAAAGAAGCGACCGAGGACAAGAGTTAGTGCTAATAACATTGCAGCAATAATTGAGCGGCGTAACCGAAAAGTAGATTCCATATTAAGACTCCTAACATAATCAATTGTAAGTAATTTTACAATAATTTTTTAAAAAATTTCAGAGAAAAAATGTGTTGTTATTTATCTATCGATACAAATAAAAATTAACTTAACATCTTGTGTCATAGTAATTGTATTGGAATGTTATGTAATAAAGCTGATAATTGATTTTCGACTGATAATCAATATTCCTATTTTATATATTGATTAAATGAAAATAATGCGTATAATAAATTGTGAAAATCAGAACATGATATGAGGTGTGTGTTATGAAGGTTATTATTGTTGGTTGTACACATGCGGGAACAATTACTGCCACTCAAATTTTACAGAATCATCCAGAAACAGAAGTCACAATTTATGAACGGAATGATAACGTTTCATTCCTCTCATGTGGGATTGCGGTTTACTTGAGCGGTGATGTTGGTGATCCAGATGCGATGTTTTATTCAAGCCCTGAACAACTTGCTGCCATGGGTGCAACAGTTCATATGCAACATAATGTAACTGATATTGACCCTAAGACTAAGACGGTCACAGTGACAGATCTTGTGACAGGTGAAACAAAGACCGACCATTATGATAAGCTAGTTGATACTACAGGTTCTTGGCCAGTAATTCCACCAATTGAAGGTGTAGATGGTCCGCATGTTTATTTATGCAAGAATTACCACCATGCTAAAGAATTATTCAACGTTGCTAAAGATGCGCAACGGATTGTTGTAATTGGTGGAGGCTATATTGGGGTTGAATTGGTAGAAGCTTACACTCGTCAAAACAAGGATGTTACATTGATTGATGGTTCACCACGGATGCTTCATAAATACTTTGACCGCGAGTACACTGATCGGATTCAACAAGAATTTGTAGATCACGGAGCTAGTTTTGCCTTTGACCAACGAGTAACCGGATTTGAAAATCATGAAAATGGGGTAACCGTTAAGACAAATAAGGGCAACTACGAGGCAGATATTGCTATTCTCTGTGTTGGCTTCCGTCCGAATACTGACCTCTTAAAGGGTAAAGTGAAGATGCATGATAATGGGGCAATCATTACGAATGAATATATGCAATCATCTGACCCAGATATTTATGCTGCCGGTGATTCAACAGCTGTTCACTATAACCCAACTGGTAAGGATGCGTATATTCCATTAGCTACTAACGCTATTCGACAAGGAACAATTGTTGGAACAAATCTCTTTGGCAATACGATGCGCGATATGGGAACCCAATCTAGTTCTGGATTAAACTTATACGGGACAACGATGGTATCATCTGGATTGACTTTGGAGAATGCCAAGGAAGCGGGCTTTGATGCCGCCGCGGTAACAATTGAGGATAACTACCGTCCCGAATTTATGCCGACAACAACTCCTGTATTAATGACATTAGTTTGGGATAAGAAGACTCGGCAAATTCTTGGTGGACAGTTTATGAGTAAGCATGATGTTTCTCAATCTGCTAACATTATTTCCTTATGTATCCAGGATAAGCACACGATTGATTATTTAGCATTTGTTGATATGCTTTTCCAACCACACTTTGATCGTCCATTTAACTATGTAAATATTCTTGGCCAAGCGGCGGTAAAGAAACAAGCTGAATTAGAAAAATAATAACTAAAAAGGTTGAGGCTGGGAAAAAACT
>NZ_LN887492.1:628-935 GCF_036621895.1 Limosilactobacillus reuteri subsp. porcinus | reverse complement strand
GTTAGAAAACGGCGCCGTCGTTTTCTAAAAAAACTTCGCCATCAATTAAGCAACGACCTAATTCCGCGTGCCAAAAAGTATGAACGTGCCGAAGATATCTTCCAAGGTCGTAATAGCTATTCCAAGACTGATCATGATGCGACTTTTATGTGTATGAAGGAAGATCCGATGATGAATCGGGAGTTAAAGCCCGGCTATAACCTGCAAATCGCTACACATAAGCAATTTGTCCTTGATTACGGGCTCTTTTCAAATCCAACTGACACCAGGACCTTAGTGCCATTCCTTACCCAGTTTCATGCTTTAG
>NZ_LN887492.1:0-327 GCF_036621895.1 Limosilactobacillus reuteri subsp. porcinus | reverse complement strand
GAATTATTACAAGGCTAAAGTAAAAGCAACCCTCTCAAGTGACGAAGGCAAGGCAATTTATCGTCGACGAAAGTTCGACGTTGAGCCAGTCTTTGGTCACATGAAGAGGGATTTTGGCATACGCCGAACTCATCTACGCGGACAACGGGCTGTGGAAAATGACATTGGGCTAGCCTTGATGGCATTAAATCTAACGAAATTTGGTCAATCAATTAGTCGATTGGCGACTAATTTTATAAATAATTTAAAATCCGGACTACGATTTTTGATCGATCAAAAATCATAGTCCGGATTTTACTGTTAGAGAACCAAGAATTAATAGTTAAT
>NZ_LN887491.1:0-9467 GCF_036621895.1 Limosilactobacillus reuteri subsp. porcinus | reverse complement strand
TCTTTCTAATGGAATGTTGAGGTAACACCATTAAAGACCTTGATGGGTTTTTCTGTCCACTTAAATGTTCAACTTAAATTTTACAATCTGCCACATATTTAAATCGGGTTCATTAACATCTCTCTCCCAATTCGATAGTGCCTGCCGGGTAACATTCAATTCCCCGGCTAGTTCTTCCTGTGTCATTCCCAATTGTGTTCGCAGATGACGTATTTGCTTTCCTGTTGTAATATTCGTCTGTTCCTGGTTCAAAATAGTTTCTCCTCTCTGATACTGATTTTATCAATGATATTTCGCAATAGCCAGCAATGAACGCTTGCATTGCGCAAGACGTTACATTATCTTCTGAAACATATAGCGCACCTTGTCCAGGCGGCTGTTTGGACGGCGGGGCTGGATGACTGGCTTGCCGACAGCGGCCTGATACCCTTTCAGTTCTGTAAGGCATACGCTCTGCCCGTTGGTGTAAAAGGCCAGATCAGTACGGTATGCCTGTATACAGCGGGCGGGAATCTCGCCAGTAAAGACAACTTCATCCTTTTTTACCTGGACCGTTTCGATGGTGGCACAGTATTTCGGTGCATCATGATAAGCCCTGGAAAGATATTCCCGGGGCGCATAGAGGGTGAAGGAGAGATAAGGTTCCAGCAGTTGCGTCCCTGATTCCTTCAATGCCTGTTCCAATACAATCGGGGCCAATGAGCGGAAGTCCGCCGGCGTGCTGACCGGACTGTAATAAAGCCCGTATTCAAAGCAAATCTTACAGTCCGTTACGTTCCAGCCGAACAAGCCCTGCTCCAGCCCGTAACGGATACCATCCCTGACAGCGTTTTGAAAACTCTGGTTCAAGTATCCCAGCGAAACCCGGCTCTCGTATTGTACACCGGAGCCAAGCGGGAGTGGTGTAACAGACAGTCCGATGGATGCCCAAAACGGGTTGGGCGGCACCTCGATATGGATGGTGTGGCTGGCTGCTTTGAGCGGCCGCTCCATATAAATGACGGTGGGTTCCTTTACCACTGTTTCAAGCTTGTATTTTTCCGACAGCAAAGCGGAAACAACCTCCAACTGCACCCGGCCCAAAAAAGAAAGAATGATCTCATGGGTGATGGAATCCACCTCGCAGCGCAAAAGCGGGTCAGTATCCGCAAGTTGCGTAAGAGCGTCCAGCAGCCGTTCTCTTTGCGCTGCCGTTTTCGGCGCAATCGACGTCCGCAGCATGGGGAGGGGGTCCTCACGCCACCTTTTACGAGGGAGCCGGGTTGGGTCCCCTAATACATCGTTTAACCTCACGCTGTCGCTGGGAAGGATAACAATTTCACCCGGATAAGCGGTGTCTGTCCGAACAATTTCCCCTTTGGATGGAATACGCATCTCTGTGATTTTCAGCTTTTCTCTCCCGGCCAGGGCCACCGTATCCCGCAGGCGCAGCGTTCCGCTGTATAGCCGTAGATAGACACGCCGCTGGCCGCAATCTGTATACTCCACCTTGAAAACGCTGCCGCATAGGGCGGCGCTCCCCTGTTCCCCAATCGGTTGGAACAGCCCTGTCACCGCATCCATCAACGGTTGAATGCCAAGGCCCTTTTTGGCGCTGCCATAATAGACCGGGAACAGGGAGGCGTCTTGAACCCGCCGCTGTTCCTCCCGCACAAGTTTTTCCCGGCTGATTGGTTCTCCTGCGATATACTTTTCCAATAATTTATCGTTATTTTCGATGACCGCATCCCATGCTTCTATGTCGGTATTTTCCTCCAGGACTATTTCCGGGGACAGCGACACCGTCTGCTTGATGATAATATCGGCGGAGAGCTTATCCCGAACAGACTGAACCACGCTCTGCAAATCAACGCCAGCCTGGTCGATCTTGTTGATAAAGATAACGGTGGGAATGTTCATTTTCCGCAGGGCATGGAACAGAATACGGGTCTGGGCCTGCACGCCATCTTTAGCGGAGATCACCAAGATGGCCCCATCTAAAACAGCCAAAGAGCGGTACACCTCCGCCAAAAAATCCATGTGGCCGGGCGTATCCACAATGTTGACTTTACATCTGTGCCACTGGAAGGAAGTGACTGCCGCTTGAATGGTAATCCCACGCTGCCGCTCCAAAAACATGGTGTCCGTCCTCGTTGTCCCTTTTTCGACGCTCCCCGGTTCTGAAATGGCTCCGCTGGCATATAGCAGGCTCTCCGTCAAGGTCGTCTTTCCAGCGTCTACATGGGCAAGAATTCCAATATTGATTATTTTCATGTGATTGTCCTCCCTTTACTGCCCCGAAGGGCATAAAAATCCCCAGCAGTAAAATACTTTTACCACTGGGGATGATAATTTGCGGACATACACATATACAGCATACACCTGTTTGTGAGTGCTGTTTTTGGGGATATGTCAAAATTGATAAGGCAAAAGTATTCTTAAATTGGGTACAAAAAACTAAGCCCCTACAAAAGGGACTATCATAATCCTTTGTTCCCACTATTTGATTATAGTTTTATTTAAGAATAACTTGCCGCATATTTTTTACTCCTTTTCTGGAATTGAATTATTATATCACATCAGTTTTAGGAAAACAAGTATCTAAAAGAAATTTTTCTTCCCCTTATATGTAACAATCATACCGGCTTCCTAACGTTCAGAATGGTTTCTACTGTCTGCTGCGGTGTTTGGTTGGAATTGTCCAGCCAAAAGCCGATCCGTGGTGTTGTCTGCATTTTACTAAATACAAATTCAATGTATACAGAAAGAAATATATAAGGAGTGGGAGGGATTCCGCCGTAGTCGGCATTGTAGGAAAATCCAAAAGTTTAGATTTTCTCAAAATGCTTATCTTTTGGTCTTTGGTTCGGAATAGTGTAGTGCTGGCGGTCTATCTATTGTTTTCGGTTGCTTGCTTCTTTACCGTACATGAGCATTAATGAAGGTAATCAAGCTTATCTTGATGGGTTAAGCTCCAATGGCAATACTTTAACCGTAACTGGTTGGCATGCTACCAACCAAGCTGCTGGTCGTCCTTACCATTACATTATTGCCTGGGACCGGAACCTTGGTCATGAAATTGCACGGCAAAAGGTAACGGCCGTTAGTCGCCCTGATGTTGCTAAAGCTTATAGCACCGTTGCTAATGCTGTAAACTCCGGATTCAGTGTTAAATTTAACCTAACTCCACAGTTCTTTAATGATAATATTCAGTTTATTTCCCGTTGGACGGACGATGCTGCCGGAAATGGGAATGCTGTAGATTATTGGTTTAAGCCAATGAATCGGACGAACCGAGCCAACCTTGATTCTGTTACACTAAGTAATGGTCAAGTAAGGGTTGCCGGATGGCATGCTACAGATCTTTCACAGCTTGAACCTAATCATTATTTGATCGTGTTTGATAATACTACTGGACAACAGGTTGCTTCTGAAAAGGTAGATCTGCTATCATCTCAGGATGTTAAGAATGTCTTTGGTGATATTCAGACTGCAGACCACTCACGGTTTAACTACACATTCAACTCACTACATTTGATTCCAGGACACAATTACTCATTAGTTAGCCGATATTCAGCAGATGCTAATGGTAATGGTAACGATGGTGCACACACCGATTCATGGTTAAATATGGGTACTTTCCAACAGTCGGCTTACTCTATTGATCATGTGGCACTCAACCGTCGTCATATGACTGTCCAGGGGTGGGTAGCTAATGACAATGCAATGACCAGACCATATGCTTATGCGATCTTATTACAAAACGGTCATGAAATTGGCCGCCAGCGTTTAAATCTTAGTGAGCGTGCTGATGTTGCTAAGGTTTACCCGCAGATTTATCGTAGTCAATACAGTGGATTTAACACCAGTTTTGATTTGCCAACTGCTTCTACTAACGGATTGCAATTGGTCTTGAGATTTACTGATGATCCAGCAGGCAATGGTAATAGCTCTGATAAGTGGATAAATCTGTAAAGCTAAGGTGCTAAAGTTGTATTAAGAAAAAATACACTTTTGAAATATGTTCAAGGCGTATTTAATAACTATCACCTTTTATTCAAGGTACCCCACGCCCGGGTCAATAGGACGAAAAGTAATAGTTAACTAAAGTACTCATATTCACCCTAGGTTATATGGTTACTTTGCTAAAAAATGGTGTAATAAATACAAAAGCTCTTTAGCCAAAATAAGCTAAAGGGCTTTTTAATTTGATAAATTTAAAATAAAAAAGAGCATCTTTTCAGATGCCCCGCCGGCTCGGATAAGTAATCAGCTGATCCAATTTGCACACCAGCATTCTTGTGTTTGTAAATCCATTATAACTGAAATAAGCATATGATACAATAATGAGGCACATCAGAGTGTCTTAATCACACACTCAATTGTGCGGGAAGGAGGTTCTTCCCAATGCATTATTGCATTCTTGTGTTTGTATTGTTGCCGCTCTCAAAGAAGCAACTGAAAAAACTGATTAAGCTTATTATTAAGCTGTTGAAGCATTTACTTTAGCATTTCAGCAGAATAAACCAGCGTCTGTCGCGTGCGGCAGGCGTTTTTAATTTAATAAGTTAATTTGTGTAGAAATGTGTATTACTTTTTTACTTTACTTTGGACTGTATAAAAGTCTTTCATTTCTAATGCTTGTATTATCTTTTGTAATCTATTTTGGTCTTCTTTGTTTAGTTGATTAATACGAGATTGTACCATGTCGTTAATTAATTGCTTGGTATTCTCTGCTATACCTAGATCAATTAATGCAGCAACTTGATTGGTAATATGATTATCGACTCGTAAATTGCGTATGAATGTTACTGATTGAGTCTGGGGTACGATTTCATCACGAGTAACTTGATTCTTTGCTTGTATGCTAACTTTGTCTGATAATTTTCTATTATGTTGAAGTAGTGACATTATGCTTTTACTCCTAGTCGTTCGAGGATTTCTTTAGCAACGTTTATGTATGCTTGATGAGTTCTCTTATCCCAAATATCGTTTTTACCATCGGTAATTCCAGTCATATCCATTCTTTTGACACGCTCCATGGTCATAATATGGTTGCTGAAAATATTTTCTTGTCCAAATTCTTGAATAGCAGAATTTAAGATTTCGGTATCAACTTGTGCGTTTCTCTTAGAGAGTACAGGGAGGATACCAAGAATATCAACATTTGAATGAAAATCGTCAATTAGGTTTGATTGGAGATAGTTGACTAAAACTTTGGCACCATCAAGAGCACGTTCTTGAGTTTGTAAAACAATAATTAGTTGATTACAAGCGTAGAAGGCTGAGTCATTAGCCAATCCAAACGTTGGTGGAACATCGATAAAAATAAAGTCATATTTATTTTGTAAGTCAGTGCTTATTTTATTAGCTAAATACTGGACTCTATCTATTTCATTATTAAACATACTTTCAAGGAAACGTGAGTAAAGAAAGAAATCTGAAGCGTTAGGAATCAAATCAAGATTATCAATAATTGGAATAGTTATTTTTGAGAAGTTAATATTATTTTTAATTGCTGTCATTAATGAGGTCTTAATTGAAATAACACCAGAATTTTGTGTGGACTTTGTTTTAATAAAAAGCGAAGTTAAATTGGCTTGAGGGTCAAAATCAATTGTTAAACATTTGTATCCCATTTTAGCGAGGTTATAACTGACTAATGCGGTAGTGGAACTTTTGCCGACTCCACCCTTTTGATTGCAAAAAGACATTACACAAGTATCCATTTTAGATCCTCCTAACTCTTGATCTCAGTATTATCATACCTTTTATCAATAAACTCTTCAACCATATATATGTATATAAATATATATGTATATATACATATATACGTATTTTAAAAACTATTGTATTAATCGCCAATATGTGTGATGATAACTATGTTAATAAAATAATTTAAGAGTAAAAGAAAAAGCCCGCTGAAGTACGCCAATACTTCAACGAGCTACCGATTAAAGCTAGTCGCATTAGCCAATCGGGGTTGTCTATTTCTTTAATACATTTATTGTAAAGGATATAGGCTAACATTTCAAGATATAACACTACAAAACTATCACTGAAATCAAACCCTAAAAAGTACGAAAGCCGACTAGTTAATCGCTAGTTGGCTTTTTCTTTTGGGCCGCACCCGTCAAACTCGTCAGCAGTAGCTCTGCATCGTAGTCGCATCTCGAAATCGCTCGTGATTCCTTGGACGTGTAGGAATTGTAGTTAACAACATGGGAATGCCAATCCCAGTATTTACCACATGATACTAAAAGAGTGGCTGGAAGCTTCGGAAATGCTACGGACAACCTTGCTTGTTATGTGAGTTCTTCGGGTCCTCACGGAAGATTCTCTTTGAAAGTAGAGAAAACCCATAAACAACCCTAAAGCAAGCAAGGACAAGGGCGGAGTGCGTTTAAACTGTCTGCATTGATTATCTTGATGAGCTAATAATATCGGTATTGTTAGTTGATTAAGTTAATCAATGACTGTCACGATATGCTACCAAACATATGTTTACAGTTTGCCACAAACAGGCTAACTGTGATGATGATGCTATCGCATTACTTTGGTGGGGTTTAAGGGTAATTGTGTACTCAAATAAGTATTGAAAATGGCAAGCAGAAATAAGCCCACTACCAATCGATAGAAAGAATCCAGACACTAGGCTTATAATAGATATAGAATTATGGATAATTAAGACTTATGATTTGATGCCTTATTTAGTTCAAAATCTGTTTTAAGTCTTAACACCTGTTGGACTTCTTCTGGTGATAGCTTTAGAGCAAAACTGACAGTGGCTAGGACTGGACCGTTACCAATCTCACCGGTGGTTTCATTAACACTAGAAATGGCTTTAGCACTAAGTTTCCCGTGAATGAAATAACCTAGTCTAGCTAAGGCTTTAGCTTGGTCAGTAGTAACGCTTAGGGTAGTTGTCTTAAATCCAGACAAGTTACTGTAATAGGGGTTATCAAGATTGGAATTAGGATAGTTCTTAGCTCTCTCTTGCTTTATCTGCTTCTGGACAGCTTTCTTACGGTCCACTAAGTCAGCTATCTTTCCCTTATTCTGTGGGGTTTGTGGTAGCTTCTTCCGTTGCTCTATTTCATGGGCTAGACTATCTCTAAGAGCTACCAGTTGAGCCTCTCTGACAGGCCCGTACGGCGTTGTATCGCCCTTATCTGGGATAGCGACCCAATAGTTAGCTAATCGTTCTAACTGGTACGGTTGTGGGGTTATTTCAGCATAGCCGTATGACCAACTTGACTGAATGGCCTTTACCAATTGGGAGTGGTGACTGTTGGTTTCAAACCGCATTCCAGCTTTCAGACAAGCAAGAAAGTGAACGTGCATACCAGTATCGCCATATTCCGCCCAAGCACAGAACTTAGCATTGTCAATGTACTTGTTATCACTACTACTTAACCATGCTTTAACTCTTTTTAAGGCCACGTGTGGCGTTTGTGGCAACTGATTAAGGCTATTAAAATGTAGGACGCCAGCCATTACTCTATCGTTACTTTCAGCACTAAACAGTTCAAAGTCACGTTTAACCCGCCGTCTTTTGGCCAGCAGATACTGTCTATCATGCTTATTGTGCTTAACATAAGAACCACGTTTACCAGTGATAGCAGACTTCGGTTGATAGTTGTGGTTAGTAATCTTTAGGACACCCCCCACACCCTGTGTCCCGTTGAGGGTTAGCGTACAGCGGGTGTCAGCAATTGCCAGCCCCAGCCTTGAAACCTCATTTTTGAAAAAATCTAGTTCAGATTGCTGGTAAGAGTGAACATAGCTTAAACTTTTAGTAGTTTCATCGAATGACTTTAGCATTAAAAAAGCCCCTTTCTGCCTGTCGTACGGGCAAAAAGGAGCTAATAGCTTTCAGCTCTATATTAATTAAGACTAAAATATACCACAAGAATGTTGAATATTTAGTCTCATAAGTTATAATTGAGAACGTAAGGAAAGTTATTAGAATGGCTTGTCAATCTTCTTCTATCGCCAAATTTCCGAAGATTGATAGAGCTTTTTCTTTTTACCCTTTTTTTTATTGAATTGTATCTGTTGTTTATTATAAGCATAATAGCGCTAACTTGAAAGATAAACATAGATTTTATAGTAGAACATATTAAAAAGGCTCTAACAGGCTCTCGTGGCTTGCTAGGGCCCTATTTAGTTATTATTCAGCCCCTCTTGCCTAATCTGCCGTTTGATACGTTTAACGGTACTCTCACTAACACCAGTGGCTAAGGCTGTTTCCCGAATTGAGTGGTCCAGGCTGTACTCATAGACGGCTTTATAACGGTTGGTAATCGTACGTTTAGGCCGTCCCTCGTGGTAATTAGGATTGTGAGCTTTGGCGTAGGCCTTACCTTGGGCTAGACGGTCCACAATCATATCATGTTCAAACTCTGCCATTATGGTTAGGAAGTTAAAAGACATTTTACCCATAAAATCAGACCGGTTGACATAGTTATTTAACTGGATAATGTAAACCTTAACACCTTTATCAAGCAGGTCATTAACGATATCAATTGCAACCTTAACTGAACGACCAATACGATCAACTTTAGTAAAGACAACTTCGTCACCCTTGCGAAGTTGCTTATACAGCTTCTGCCACTCTGGACGGTCTTCCGTAGTTCCCGTAAACTTTTCGGCATAGATATTCTCTTCTGGAACGTCATGGTCCTTTAACTGTTGCTTCTGTTGTTCCAAGTCTTGCGATAAGCCACTAACCCGTGCATAGCCAAACTTCATAATAATTACCCTCTAACTTTCTGGTCCAACTTTCTGAACTACTCTACACCCTTATTAAAACACGGTTTACTACCTAGGTCAATATCTGTACAGAATTTGAACCAATTAAAGTAAAATAAAAAGGCTACAAAACTGTAACCTCTAATCTATTTCTAGGTCTTTGAGTGCTTCATACAAATGCTGTTGAGCTTGGTTAATAGCATTTAATTCCCTGTTATAGTTGCCATTATCCAGATCTTTAATCCTAGCTTTTAAGTCTTGTAGGCTGTCTGCTGTAAGACTGATTAAATTATGATACTGTCCAATCTGGTCTCTAACACTGTCATGGTTTGTTAGGTCTTTAAGTTCAGCCATTAAAACCACCTCTTTCAAACTCAATTATACCTTTACTGGAAGCCCGAAGTCTAATGTAATAATTGTTGAAAAAGTATATTAGAATATAGCTCTTAACTCTTACTCTTACAAGGGATGTCAGCATTTTTTAGCTTTTAAGATTCTAACAGAAAGTGGTACTTAATTAAGACTAAATTTAGCTAGAATTACCATAATTAGTTATTGAATAAAGAGAAATTAAACAAGATTAAGCCTAACCTAGTTCTTTTAAGTACCTAGAATAATACATACTACTTTTAATAAGTGAACATGAACACTATTTTAATCTGTTCAAGTCTAATTAATTGGCAGATTGCAAGAAATAACTTGAACGAATTTAATGACGTAAATTAAGCAGGAAG
>NZ_LN887490.1:0-15155 GCF_036621895.1 Limosilactobacillus reuteri subsp. porcinus | reverse complement strand
ATTATCTCCTACTCGATTATTCTGAGGAAGAAGGAACTATTATGTTAGTTGAAAATACTTATGATTTGATTGGTCACACCCCCTTGATGCACTTGCCGATGAAGACTCCGAATGACGTTAATATTTATGCTAAGCTCGAAATGTTTAACCCAGGTGGCAGTATCAAGGATCGTTTGGGGATGGCGCTAATCCAGCGAGGAATGGAAGAAGGAAAAATAAAAGATACAACGACAATCATCGAGCCAACTGCCGGAAATACAGGGATTGGAGTCGCTTTAGCAGCACTAAAATACCATTTACCAGTTAAATTAGTGGTACCAGAAAAGTTTAGTTTTGAAAAGCAAACATTAATGCGTGCGTTGGGAGCCGAAGTGATTAATACTCCGAGTGAAGAAGGGATCAAGGGGGCAATTGCGGCCGCAAAAGAATTAGCTGCTGAAATCGGGGATGCTTACGTGCCTTTACAATTCCAGAATCCAGCGAATCCCGATGTTTATCAGCACACCTTGGGACCAGAAATTTTAGCTGATCTTGCTAATAAACCGCTGGCGGCCTTTGTAGCTGGTGCAGGAAGTGGTGGTACTTTTGTGGGGATTCAAAAGGCACTCCAAGATGCTTACCCGGAATTGAAAGGCTATATTGTTGAACCGGCCGGATCGATTTTAAATGGTGGCCCAGCCCATAGTCACCGTACAGAAGGAATTGGAGTGGAGTTTATTCCACCGTTTTTCAAGGACTTAGATTATACTGGGGTAAAAACAATCAGTGATGAGGATGCATTCTATTATGTTCGTTGGGTTGCTAAAAATCTCGGCCTCTTTATTGGTAGCTCTAGTGGGGCTGCGCTTGCGGCAAGTTTAGAAGTTGCTAAAGAATTGCCACACGGGGCTAATTTAGTCACAGTATTTCCTGATTCAAGCGAGCGTTACCTCAGTGAACATATTTATGAGGAATAGGCATGAATATCTTTCATTTCATTACGGATCGTTCATACATTAAAGAAGAACAAAAACGAGAGCGTACTAAGTTAAATTGGTTAAAAATCTTTAGTTGGCATCGTTAATTCGTTTTAGCTATCTATTAATATTCAATGTTTCTATTTCTAATTTAGTCGAACTATCACTATAATTAAGTAAGAAAGGGCGGGATCATGATGAAGATTGTTGTATTAACAGGAAGTCCCCATCATCCAGGAACTTCTGAGCAATTAGCAGATGCCTTTGTTAAGGGCGCTACTGAAGCAGGAAATGAAGTTTATCGCTTTGATGCTGGACGCCGGACCGATGAATTTTCGATGATTAAATTGGAAGACAATCATCCCGGACAAGAAGTTGCGATTGAACCGAATGATGTTATTACTAATGAAGTAATGCCTAAGCTGTTAGCGGCAGACATGGTAGTCTTGGTTAGTTCGCTATATTATTACGGGATCAATGCAGCGCTAAAAGCAGTGATTGATCGTTTCTACAACTATAACCATGAACTTCACGGCGGAAAGAAAGCTATTACTTTAGTAAGTGGTTATGGTCAAGCAGATGCCTTTGCTTCACTTAACTTATATTTTAAGCAATTGCTTGAATATATGCGTTGGGATAAAGTAGGAGAGGTGCTCGCAGCTGATTCTTGGAATAATCAAAAACTAGCTAAACATGTTGAAGAAGCTTACCAGCTGGGAAAGACGGTTTAATAGAAGAACATAAATAAAAAGCGTTAAATTGGGGGAATGGCTATATGCCACTAAAATAAATCCTCAATTTAACGCTTTTAATAACTTAGAAGAATATTTTACTCATAATAATCATAAATACCAATAAACAGGTTGAGCTAATCACAGCCGCGCCAAAAACGGCCCCTCCACGTTTAAAAATAACCTTAAAGTTTACTGAAACACCTAATGCAGCCATTGCCATTCCTAAAAAGATATAGGCTGCTTGAACAAGTGCATCAAGAAAGGCTGGTGAGAATGGAAGAAAGGTTCCTAACACACTAGTTAAAATAAAACCACCAAGGAACCAAGGAATTGGTAATTTCTTTGGTTCTTTAGTATGTTCTTCTTCACTTTCAACTATAAGGCGGTGTTGATACCAGTAACCAACAATTAAAGCGACTGGTGCTAAGAGAAGAACCCGTGAAAGTTTCATAATAAGGGCGTTATCTAAACTTGCTTCACCAAAAGCTCCCCCGGCTGCAACGGCATGAGCAATTTCATGTAATGAACCACCAGCCACAATTCCAAACTGTGGATCGGTAAGTCCGAGTAATGGTTTGATTCCAATTTCAACTAAAGTAAAGACTGTCCCCATTACACAAACAACGGCAACAGCTAATACTTCATTTTCTCGTTTGCGCTCCTCGTTGTCAGTTTCAATTTGTGGTGAAACCCCCATTACAGCAGCCGCTCCACAAATACCACAGCCACAAGCAGAAAGGATAGCTAATTCATCTTCTGCACCAAACTTTCGACTAAGCCAATAAGTGAGGACAATCGTTCCGGTAACCCCAATAGCTGCAACCAAAATAGTCTTAACCCCAGCGGCAGCAAGTTTTTCTAGGTTTAAGCGGAAACCAAGAAGAATAATACCAAGCCGTAAAAATTTGTTAGAAATAAATCCGATGCCGCCTTGAGCTTCATTACGCAAGCTAGCAGGAGTCAACTGCATGGCAATGCCTAATAATAAAGCAATAACCAATGCTCCAATCAAGTTGACATAAGGTAGTTTTGCTAAAAGCACCCCAGCAACAGAACAAATTAAGGTCATAATAGCAGCAATCCAGAATGACTTAGTCTTCATAATACTCATTAGATTTTCTAACCCCCAAATAATAATTGATACCTTATCACTTTAACAAATGTATCATGATAAACAAGGGGAAATTTGTGAATTAATAACAATTTTTTACCTGTATCGTTTATTGCATATTGAGGTTATACTATTATTTGTAATTTTAACATTTAGCAAAATCAAAATGAGGTGAGAAAATGGAAATTAAAAGTGTTAACTTAGATCAACCATATTCGTCTCTAGATATTTATCATAGTAATACTGATAAAACTTTACCCGGCCTTGTTATTTTGCCAGGAGGCAGTTATAACAAGATTATGGAACGAGATTCTGAGCGGGTGGCATTAACGTTTGCAACCCATGCATGGCAAACATTTGTTGTGCGGTATCCAGTAGTTGAACATAAAAATTATGAAGAAGCCAAAATAGCAGTACACCAAGCATTTGAATATATTGTTAACCATGCAAATGAATTAGATGTTGACGTTGATCGACTGGGAATTATTGGCTTTTCTGCAGGAGGCCAAATTGCCGCTGCATATAGTAACGAAAAACTAACACACGCTAAATTTGCCGCATTAGGATATCCTGTTATTCAACCCTTGATTGATGAACGCATGGGGGTTACAACAGAAAATGTAGCGGAATTGGTAAATCCACAAACACCACCAACCTTTATGTGGGGATCGGCAAAAGATGAATTAACTCCCTTTGTTGATCACCTCCAAGTATATGCAGATGCGTTAATCAAGTATGATGTTCCATATGAATTACATGAGTTTGGCACTGGGGGACATGGAATCGCATTAGCTAACGAATATACTGGTATTGTCAATAATGATCGGGTAGATAATCATATGGGAAAGTGGTTCCCACTATTTCTTGAGTGGTTAACTGAATTGAATTTAATTTAGCTAAAAATTATGGGAGCGAGACAGAAGTCACTCGTAACTTCGTTTTCGAGCCCCCGCAAGCAACAATAGGCCTTCAACGTTCGACTTTGCCGGACAATGAAGGCCATTGTTGTACTGCGCTGTTCGTATTTTGTGGAAGTGACCTAACTTGTGTCACAGCTCCTTTTTTACATTAAGTTGGTAAATTTGATTATTTCCCAGGAAATATTAAATTTCAATTTTCTTTGTGGCAGTTTGCTTAATGAAATTTTGATCATGTTCAACAATTAGCATTGGTGGTCGCTTTTCTTGAATTAACTGAATTAGTTGTTGCTGATTATAGGTATCAAGATAATTTAGCGGCTCATCCCATAAATAAAGGTGAGCGGGCTCAGCTAATGACCGTGCTAGTTCAACCTTCTTTTGTTGTCCCATACTCATTTCTTCAATCGGAACATTAAAAGTAGCACGTTCCATCCCTAATTTACGAAGAAGGTTAAGAAATTGATCGTAGTTAATTTTAGAAGAAGATGCAAAACTACGTAAACTTCCATGATTATCAGAATAATCTTGACGTACTGTGCTGATTTTAAGGGCACTGCTAAAAAGTATATCTCCGCTTTGCTTACCACTGAATGTCCCGATGATTGCATTAATAATACTAGATTTTCCAGTACCATTATTCCCACAGAGCAGGACCTGGTCATTTTTTTCAATGGTTGCAGTGATATTAGAACAGAGTTGTTTAGTTGGATACGATAACGTTAGATCATTAATGCTTAACAATAGTTGATGATTAGTGGGGAGGACATTAATTGTTAGCGGAACAACATTTTCAATCTCTTTTAAAAGTCCTTTTCGTTCCTCGATTGCGGTATCTAAGCGTCCTTTCATTATGGTTGCTTTTTTCATCATTTTTGTAGCTTTGGCACCAATAAAGCCTTTATCCGCATGAGAATTATTCTTCTTTTCATTTTCTGCTTGTTGAGCCCATTGAGATTTTGCCTGACGTGTTTGCTTTAAATGATGAATATCTTTTAATAAATTTTCGTTTTTCTTGATGGCCGTAGAATCTCGTTGCTCCTTATGAACGAAATAATCACTGTAATTACCACGGGTTAAAACAAGCTGGTGTTGTTCAATCACTAATGAATGGTCAATGACTTTATCGAGAAAATCTCGGTCATGGCTAGTGATAATGAAGCCGTTTTTTTTCGCTTTTAGATATTGAGCAATTTGTTTTCGACCATCCTGATCAAGGTGATTAGTCGGTTCGTCAAGCAGGGGGAAATATCCATCCTGGGCAAAAAGGGTTGCTAGCATCACATGTGTTTGTTCGCCACCACTAAGACTACTGAAAGGTTGCCATAGTAATTCTGTGGGAGTTGCCATTAAATTTAATTCTCGTTCGATTTGCCATTGCTCACCTTGATAGCCACTTCTCATAAGGACATTCAATGTGTAATCATTCGGTTCACGAATTACTAATGGATAATAGTTAAACTTAAGATTGGTTTGAATACTTTCTTGAAAGGAAAGTTGCTTTTGCAAGATTTTGAGTAGTGTGGTTTTGCCCCGACCGTTTCGTCCAAGAAGACCAAGTTTCCAATCGCTGCTAATATTAAGATCACAATGATTAAAAAGCGGTTCTTGTCCCGGATAAGCAAAAGTTAAATTATTTATCGTGATTGGTTCCATTAAAAAATCACCCTTTCGTTACTCGCAGAAAAGGTAACGAAAAAAAGCCCACCACTACAGGTAGACTTTTAAACTAATGGTATTGGCCCATTAGTTCTCATTTATTGATCAATCATTGAAAAATAATTCTACCCGTAGTACCTTTCTGCGTGAATCCACAGTTCCAGATACATTAAATTGTGTAGAATTAAAATTTCAATGGATGATCCCTCCTAAAATTTGCTGCTAATAATATAGCAATTTGCCTTCAACTTGTCAATCAACTAATTTAATTCGCCTTCAGCAATTTGATCCAACATTGGACGCGAAGGAATAAAGAAGAGTTGACCACCTAAAATATCAGAGAAAGTTAGGAGATAATCGTTTTGCTCAAGCATATTTTCAAGCATCTTCTTAGTTACAGTCCAATGCCGTGAATAACCAATAAAGAAAGTTCCAGTATTATCAGCGGCAGGGTCTGAATATGGAACATTCATGCGCACAATCTTCTGTTCAATACCATCAATTTCCGCTTGGGAAGCGACATTATGAGCATTCTTAAACTTCTCTTTTTCGCTTAATTCTAAGTCAGAAAACTTCTTTCGTCCAACAGCTTTTTCTTGCGTTTCAGTAGTTAGCTTATTCCAAATGTCCATGTTATGCCGCCATTTTTGTGCAAAGGCATATGAACCATTTTCAAACGTAGGATCCTCATCACCAATAATTGCGTATTCAGCAGCATCCTGAGGTTCCGGATTTTCAGTTCCATCAATAAAGCCAATAATGGCCCGGCCTTCAAAATAGCGAAAGCCCTTTGTTTCATCAACAACATTAGTAATATCTCTAATAAAGAGCATTACTTGAGCCATGAATTCGTAAACTGCAGCCTCATCGTTTGCACGAATATGGAGGAAAATATCTCCTTTTGCGGCAGGCATTTTGTATTTTGGCCCGGTTAATGTTTGGTAAGTTTCTAATTCTTTGGGTTTAGGGGCATTTGGGAAAAGATAGTCCCATGCGTCGTTGCTAAAGCCTAAAGAAACTTTAAGATTACCCTTATTATCCCGAATTCGCAGTGATCGAGTAATTGCTTGGAACCGTTCAACAAATTCTTGAATTGCTTCTTGTTCCTTTGCTTGATTTTCTCGTTTTAATTCTAATACAGTAAATTGGACATGTTCACCGGCGTCTTTCCAAACGTCTTGAGCTTTACTCGGATTCATTACCATTAGCTTCAGCCTCCTTAAAATTATTACAAGGCAATTATAGCATTCTTTAAGGATAATTTTTAGATTAAGTTGAAACCGCTTTCAAACCGAATTAAAATAAAATTGATACTAATTTTACAAAAGAGGCGGTTATTGTGCAGGAAACACAAACGAAGAAAAAACATCATTTTCATATGCCCTCTGCGTTTACAATTTTATTTTTAATTATTATTTTAATTGCAATTTTAACGTGGATTATACCAGCAGGGACATATGAGACGGATAAAGCTGGAAATATTATTTCTGGCACATATAAGGCGGTGACAAATAAACCCCAGGGAATTTGGGATGTCTTTATGGCACCCGTTATCGGGATGGTCGGTGATAAAAAGACAGATGGAGCCATCTCAGTATCACTATTTATTCTTGTTATCGGTGGATTCCTAGGAGTGGTTAATAAGACAAATGCATTAAACGAAGGGATCGGTTCAATCGTTCGCCGGTATAAGGGACGAGAAAAACAATTGATTCCAATTTTAATGCTTCTGTTTGCTCTTGGTGGATCAACATATGGAATGGGGGAAGAAACGATTGCATTCTATCCTCTCTTGATCCCCGTGATGATGGGTGTTGGCTTTGATTCAATTGTAGCGGTTGCGATTGCTTTAGTGGGAAGTCAAGTTGGTTGTTTAGCATCAACTGTTAACCCGTTTGCCACAGGAGTAGCTTCTCAAACGTTAAATATTTCTCCTGGTGATGGTTTAGTTTCCCGGGTAATCCTTTTAATTATTACGATAACGATTAGTATTATTTATGTTTACCACTATGCATCGGTAATTGAAAAAGATCCAACTAAATCATTGGTTTACAATCAACGAGCAGAAGATGAAAAGCACTTTTTAGTCAAGGCTGATCCTAATGACGACCATAAGATGACCGGTCGTCAAAAGACAGTTATTTGGCTATTCGGAATTACTTTTGTTGTGATGATTCTAGGACTAATTCCATGGTCAAACCTTAATAGCCATTGGACATTTTTTGATAAATTTACAAAGTGGTTGGTTAATATTCCATTCCTAGGCGATTTATTAGGGCATGATATGGCACCCCTTGGAACATGGTACTTCAATGAAATTACCATGCTCTTCCTTTTTATGTCGGTCTTGATTATGGCTGTTTACCATATGAAGGAAAGCGAATTTATTGATGCTTTCATGTCAGGAATGGGAGATTTCTTAAGCGTTGCAATTATTGTGGCAGTTGCACGGGGAATTCAAGTAATAATGAATAATGGGATGATCACTGGAACAGTTCTTCACTGGGGAGAATTGGGCCTTCATGGATTATCACAAACGATCTTTATTATTTTGACTTACATTTTCTATATCCCAATGTCATTCTTAATTCCATCAACGTCTGGGTTAGCTGCGGCAACGATGGGAATTATCGGACCAATGGGATATTTTGCGCATGTTTCTGGTAGCCTTGTTATTACTGCTTATCAAGCAGCTTCGGGTTGGGTTAACCTTATTACCCCAACTTCAGGAGTTGTTATGGGAGCATTAGCAATTGCGCATATTAATGTCGGCATTTGGTGGAAGTGGATGCTGAAATTAATGATTTATCTCTTTGTTGCTACTTGCTTGTTCTTAGGAATTGCTGCCTTGCTCTAGGAGGGGATTTGAATGGATAAAATTATTACAGAAGATGAACAAAAAGCTGCTGTTAAAACTTTAGAACGACTAATTTCTGTTCCATCATATAATCAACCAGTAGAAGAAGGCGCACCATTTGGCAAAGGAATTCGTAACGCCCTCGATGAAATGATGAAGATTTGTGATGAATTAGGTTTTAAGACCTATGAAGATCCAGACGGGTACTATAGCTATGCAGAAGTTGGTAGTGGGGACAAAATTTTTGGTGTAATTTGTCATCTTGATACGGTTCCTGCCGGCGATTTAGGCAAATGGAAACATAATCCATTTAAAGGCACAGTAATCAATGATGCAGTTTATGGGCGAGGGTCACAAGATGATAAAGGTCCAGGAATTGCAGCTTTATATGCTGTTAAAGCATTGATGGATCAAGGTTATCACTTCAATCAACGAATTCGTTTTATTTATGGAACTGATGAAGAAATTCTATGGCGTGGAATTGCTGAATATAATAAAAAGGAAGCGCCAATTGATAGTGGAATTTCTCCTGATGCTGAATTTCCATTAATTTATGCTGAAAAGGGGTTGCAACAATCTTATCTCGTTGGTCCAGGAACAGATCAACTAAAGATTAACTTGAAAAATGCGTTTAATGCGGTCCCTGATAGTGCAGTGTACGATGGTCCAAAGCAGGATGAAGTGAAGGCGGCTTTAGATAAGCATGGCTTTGAATATACAACTGACGGTAATTCAATTACTGTTATTGGCAAGTCTGTTCATGCGATGATGGTACCGGAAGGAACGAATGCTGTTTTACGGTTAGCGATTGCGCTTGATGATGTTTTTGATTTTAAGCCACTTGATTTTATTGGCAAATTATTTAAGGAAGATGCAACGGGGAGCAATGTTCTCGGTGATGTTCGCGATGAGTCTGGACAATTAACTTTCAATATTTCTAGTCTTGAGATTAATGAAAATGAAACAAGAATGCAGATTGATTTACGAATTCCCGTAACGATCGATCGCGATAATTTACTAGCAAAACTAAGTAAACAGGTGGCAGCTTATGATTTGAAGTATGTTCATTTTGATTATTTAGCACCCCTGTACGTTCCAAAAGACAGTAAATTAGTGCAAACTTTGATGAAAGTTTATAAAGAACAAACTGGGGATGTTGATGCTGAACCACAAATTTCTGGTGGGGCAACATTTGCTCGAACCATGAATAATTGTGTTGCCTTTGGCGGAATGTTACCAACAACTCCCGATTATATGCATCAAGCTAATGAACAGTGGCCATTGCCAGACATGTATAAAGCGATGGAAATCTATGCGCAGGCAATCAAGAAGCTTTGTGTGGATTAAGTAAAAAAGAGTAAAACGATGAATTAGTCATTGCTTTACTCTTTTTTAATAAAAAAATTATAAAAATATAATGTATAGTTGTTCACAAATCGTTCAAAAAAGAGCTAAAATAGCGTTCTCATCCGTTTTCATCTATTTTCATTTAAAGCGCGTTATAATAACAATGTAATTGATTACAATTTTTTGTAATAAATCTTTGTTAAACGTTTGACATTTTAAAAAGTTCATTGTATATTATTGATGTACATAAATGATAAACGTTTGTCAAATACCTATAGAAAGAGTACCTACTAATTATGAATAACAAAAATTCTCTTGTTACCAAATTGGCATTCCTGTCAGTTTCATTCATGGTTACGAGTGCTTATGCCATTCAAGGCTCTTTACCGCAATTAAAGGCAGCACTCGGAATCTCACAGACACAGTCAGAATATTTAGTTACAACTCCATCATTTACTGTAATGATTTTTGTTGTCCTTTCACCATTACTTCAACAATGGTTCAATATTTCTGATAAAAAGATTATTATGGCCGGGGTTACAATTGTTGGTCTTGCCGGAATTGTTCCTATGTTTGCGAATGACTACACTGCGATTTTGATTTCCCGGTTAGTTTTAGGAGCAGGATTTGGTTTATATAACTCTCAAGCAATTTCGATGATTTCAGTTTGGTATGAAGGTACAACCCGAGCTCAAATGCTTGGTTGGCGTGCTGCGGCTGAACAAATCGGTCAAGCTTGTACCCTTGCAATTGCCGGATTAATTCTTAGTTATGCAGGTTGGCATGCATCATTTGCCGTCTACCTTCTTGCCTTTGTTGTTCTCTTCTTCTTTGCCGTTCGTGTTCCTGACGATAGCAAAGCACAGGATAATAACGTTGCCGAAGATGATCTTGCTGAAGAATTAACTGAAGCGGAAGAACCAATTAAAAAGATTAGTCCAGTAGTTTACCTCCTTGTTCTCTTTGCCTTCCTCTTAGTTGTAGATTATGTTGGAATGGAAAACCGTTTCCCTGGTTTAGCAGTTGCAATTAAGGGAAGTAGCTATACTGGTTCATCAATGTTCCTTTCCTTAATGTTAATTGGGGCAACGCTTGGTGGTTTATTCTATGGATCAATTAATAAAATGTTAGGTTTTAACACTGTTTACCTTGGTCTCGGATTAATGGCCATTTCAAACTTCTTATTTGCCTTCGCAAACGGCAACTTTGCAATGTTAGTAATTGGTTTGCTTTTAATCGGTTTCCCACTACAATTAGTTTCTCCGTTGATTTTTAACTTGTTGCCGGATTTAGCCCCTGCTAAGCGTCAACCATTAGTAACTTCAATGGTACTGATTGGTTTTAACTTTGGAGCTTTCTTCTCACCAACAATTGCTGAATGGATGAACCGGTTAGTTGGTCGCCCAATGAGTGGCCTTGATCTTGCCGCACCATTCCCAATCTACGGGGTAATGCTAATAGTTATTGCCTTAATTATTTTCTTTGCAACTCGTCATTCTAAACAAGCTAACTAAAATTAAGTTATTGGAGGATATCATTATGCCAATCAAAAATGAAGCAATGTTAATTACTTACTCTGACTCAATGGGTAAAAATATTAAGGAAACTCATGAAGTATTAAAGAACTATATCGGTGATGCAATCGGCGGTGTTCACTTACTTCCATTCTTCCCATCAACTGGTGACCGTGGTTTCGCACCATACCGTTACGATGTTGTTGATTCTGCTTTTGGTAACTGGGATGATGTTGAAGCATTAGGTGAAGACTACTACTTAATGTTTGACTTCATGATTAACCATATTTCCAAGAAGTCTGAAATGTACCAAGACTTCAAGAAGAAGCACGATGACTCTAAGTACAACGACTTCTTTATTCGTTGGGAAAAATTCTGGGAAAAAGCTGGTAAGGACCGTCCAACTCAAGAAGATGTTGATTTAATTTACAAGCGGAAAGATAAGGCTCCTAAGCAAGAAATTACCTTTGATGATGGTACTACTGAAAACTTATGGAACACTTTCGGTGAAGAACAAATTGATATTAATGTTAAGAGTAAGGTAGCTAACGAATTCTTCAAGGAAACATTAATTGACATGGTTAAGCACGGTGCAGATATGATTCGTCTTGATGCCTTTGCTTACGCTATTAAGAAGGTTGGTACTAATGATTTCTTCGTTGAACCTGAAATCTGGGATCTCTTAAATGAAGTTCAAGATATTTTGGCTCCATACAAGGCCATCATCCTTCCTGAAATTCACGAACACTACACCATTCCACAAAAGATTTCACAACATGACTTCTTCATCTATGACTTTACCTTACCAATGACTACTCTTTATACCCTTTACTCTGGTAAGACTAACCGCCTTGCTAAGTGGTTAAAGATGTCACCAATGAAGCAATTTACTACTCTTGATACTCATGATGGTATTGGGGTTGTTGATGCTAAGGATATCTTAACTGATGATGAAATCGAATATGCATCCAACGAATTATACAAGGTTGGTGCTAACGTTAAGCGGAAATACTCAAGTGCTGAATACAACAACTTGGATATTTACCAAATTAACTCTACTTACTACTCTGCATTAGGTGACGATGACAAAGCTTACTTGCTTTCTCGTGCATTCCAAGTATTTGCACCTGGTATTCCAATGGTTTACTATGTTGGATTACTTGCTGGTTCAAATGACCTTGAATTGCTTGAAAAGACTAAGGAAGGTCGTAACATTAACCGTCACTACTACACTAAAGAAGAAGTGGCACAAGAAGTTCAACGTCCAGTAGTTAAGAATCTCTTAGACTTACTTGCATGGCGGAACAAGTTTGCAGCCTTTGATCTTGATGGTTCAATTGAAGTGGAAACACCAACTGAAACAACTATCAAGGTTACGCGGAAAGATAAGGATGGCAAGAATGTGGCTGTTCTTGATGCTGATGCTGCTAACAAGACTTTCACTATTACAGCTAATGGTGAAAAAGTGATGGAACAAAAATAGTCATCAAATTAATTAGTAAACTCTCTCAAAATAAAATAGGTAGTATTCCTTTCCAAAACGCTTTATCTCTCTCAATAAACTACCTATAAAAAATGGGGCTAGAAGAAAATTTGAAGTTTTCTTCCAGCCCCTATTTGTTTATCATTTCATTTTAGTCCAATATTGGCTTTGTTACACGAGCAAGTTGTTCAATTACTTGTTGTCCCGCGGCCATTGATTGATTTTTATCAGTATAAACTGCAATTGTGTAGTCTGTTCCGTTGCTATTTTTTACGTAGCCAATACTATTGACGATCCATTCATCTTTACCGTAATTTAGCCAACCGTTTTTTAATGCGAAATTATCGCTACTTGCTGAGATCCCCCAGGCTTGGTCATTTTCAACGTTACCCATTAAATCACGAATTTCGCTTCGCTCTTCGTCAGATAAAACCTTAGATTTATAGAAAATATTATTCAAGAGTTTCACTTGGTCTTTCGGGGTAGTAACAGTTAACCCCCAACTGCTATTAGCCCGCGATTGAGTCATGCCAAATTTTTCAAAAGCTTGTTGGAGACCGTTTTTGCCGCCTAAATAATCTTCAAATAATTCGCTAGTTGAATCATTGTCACTCTGCTCAATCATTTTGGTGGCAAGTGATTTTTGATGGCTTGTAAGGGGACTTTGTTGTTTAGCAAGAATCCCTGCTAAAATACTAACCTTTACTGTACTAGCAGTTCGAAACTTATGCTGGGGTGCATTACTAGAAGTATAAATTTGGTGGGTCTTTGGTGAGTATACCGCAATACTGACATTATTATTGGAAGTGAAGATGATTTTATTCCATGCGGATTTTAGACGGGCGCTTGTCGAGCTGAAGTGCCGAACACCCATAATAATAAGCAGAATAGCAATAATAATTAAGATAAGCCTGCGCGGTTTACGACGATGACGTTGCGATCTTTGCATTTTTTAACCGACCCTTTCTGATTAAAATTAGCATACTTATTAATAATACAGATAAATTTTGAAAGTTAAAAGGTGCATCTTCTTAATTTAATGAAAAATAAGGATTTCATTTGAATTGTTACCAAATCGTTACACCTTTTTTAGGCAGAATAGGATATGATAGTTAAATGTGTAAAGGAGAGAAATAGTTATAATGAAAAAGGTTAAATCTTTTTTTGCTAAATTATTATTGATAACGGCAATAATTAGCATCTGTTTAAATGGTTTGGGGATGTTCGCAAAAGTTCATGCTGATACTGCAGCTTTTCAGATGGATGCACGAGCAGCTTATGCGATTGATGCAGAAAGTGGCCAGGTTCTATACCAAAAAAATGCAACTAAACGCTACCCAATTGCATCTGTAATTAAAATCTTAACTTTAGGAGTAATTTTACAAGACATTCGAAACCATCATTTAAAATGGGATCAAAAGATTAAGATTACACCAGCAGTTGCCAAGATGGCGGATGATTGGCACTTTTCAAATGTCCCATTAATGAATGGGGAAGAATACACAGTCCGTCAGTTAGTTGATTCGATGATGCTCGTATCCGCTGATGGAAGTACAGAAGCATTGGCATTAGCTGACGCGGGCAGTACAGAAGCCTTTAATAAAAAGATGATGGCATTTGCAAAAAAAGCTGGAGTTACAGATATAAAAATCTACAATATGATCGGGTTGCCTAACGGGGACTTAGGAAAACACAAACTTAAGGGTGTAGATAAAGATGCCGAAAACTTACTATCTGCTAAAGATGTTGCTCTTATCTCAAAGTATCTTGTTGAAAACTATCCTGAAACTCTCGACATTACAAAACAAAAATTTGCTAACTTTGATGTAACTAAAGACCAACAATATTTAATGACAAATGTGAATGCTCTTTTGCCGCAAAACGGTTTCGCTCCTAAGGATGGGGAAATTGACGGCTTAAAGACTGGAAATACTGATCGTGCGGGTAAATGTATTGTGTCAACAGGAACCTTTGCAGGACGCCGGATTATTTTAGTTGCCTTACATACAAAAGGGGAATGGAATGATCAGTCAAAGATGCAGCAAGACTTTTATAATAAGTTAATCGATGAGTACCAGCCGGTTGAAATCAAAAAAGTAAATGATCTTTCGGCCAAGCTTACTAGGGTAAAAGTAAAGAATGGTAAAAATAAAAATAAGGCTAATATTAAGCTAACAAAGAAGACTACCGTTTGGCTTCCAAAGAATATAAAATTACAAGCAACTAAACCAACATTACGAGTGCAGGGAGATGATCAAAAACAACTAACTGCGCCGCTAAAGAAAAATCAACAAGTTGGCTCAATTGAGTTGCATATTCCAGGGTTGCCTGATTTTAATATTCCAGTAAGTACAAGCCAAAGCGTTGCTAAAAAGTCGATGTTTTAATAAATAGATGATTGAATAGGAGAATTTCTATCAATCATCTATTTATGTGCGCCCGGCATGGGTATTAGCTAGGCGGTGAGAGTCCGCTATGGGCCGTAGTAGTCGGAACCATGAGCTGAGGACAAGGGTGTCCACTGTGAGGTGGAATCTGAAGGAAGTCTAAGGCAAAGTACTGCACCGATGAACAAGA
>NZ_LN887489.1:0-306 GCF_036621895.1 Limosilactobacillus reuteri subsp. porcinus | reverse complement strand
CGCGGTGTTCTCGGTTTATTGTTTTGTTAATAAAGAAATTAGATAGTATTTAGTTTTCAAAGTACAAACTCTATCAACCTTATGGTTGATAATGGAGAATAACGGAATCGAACCGATGACCTCCTGCTTGCAAAGCAGGTGCTCTCCCAGCTGAGCTAATTCCCCATATGGGCCTAAATGGACTTGAACCATCGACCTCACGCTTATCAGGCGTGCGCTCTAAACCAGCTGAGCTATAGGCCCAAATAAGCGTCTTATAGGTTAAAGTTTTAAGAGGTAAACCTCTCAAAACTAAACAAAGTTTCT
>NZ_LN887488.1:0-5249 GCF_036621895.1 Limosilactobacillus reuteri subsp. porcinus | reverse complement strand
TAGGTTTGGTTCACTTAATATGATACCTGATGTCACGCCGAATGGCGTTTTTTATTTACCACCAACTGGGTGGCTAACTTCATTCTATAATCCACCCTTGTCTAACTTTACCTTCTGGACCAATAAAATTAAAAATCATCTATACCATTGTAAACTACAATCTTTTATATAAATCAACATAAAAAAGAGGCTTTTGGAGCCTCCTTTTTACGCCATCCAATTGTCCATCATTTTCTGATTCACATCCCGGTCAGTCTTAACATATACTCGCATAAAAATCGAGAGACTATTCCCCATCCTTTCAGCTGCCCAAGGGTAGGATATCCCTGGTTTATTTGCTAATTTAGTACATAGTGTGTGTCGGAAAGAATACATCGATAATTGCGATCCATTACCACTAATATTCAACTCACCGCAAATCTTCTTCAACATTTCATTCATGCTTTTTTGTGTGATAGGTATATTATTCGCACATGTCTTATAATCATGAAGGTTTAGAAAGATTAAGCCTTTAGGATTAGTCAATCCATGGTATTTCAAAAATTTCTTTTGTTCCTTTTTATAAGTATCAATAAAGTCAATTAATTCTTGCGAAATTGGTAAACAACATCGCGAATATCCTTTTGGTCGCGCTTTAAGGGTACCATTAAATTTACGAGCATAATCTGACCAACTATCATTAATTTTGAAAGTAGTATACCCATCTTCTGTGATAAGATTATTAAATTTCAAAGCTTGAATCTCGCCTGGGCGCATTCCTGTTTCCAGATCGATCCAAAGTGCTAAACGTGTTCCCCACTTATCTATTGTAGTATGGTTTAGAGCACCTTGAATCTGCTTTTTAATTAATTCAAGTTCAGAATTTGTAAATAGGTATCGTTGTTTTCTAACACTGAATTCGTTCTTACGAAAAAACTTATCCAAATACTGTTCAGGTACTGGATTTTCTTTTACTACCTTGCCAATTAATTCATTAAAGAAACTTCTCATATGAGTTAAACGATGATCAATTACCGTTGCACGTCCAACTGTTGCTTTATGCTTATGAATAAAATCACGAGCAAACTGTTCAACTAATCGTTCACTAATATCTTTGATCTTGGTATTCTTAAAATACTTTTCAAATTCATTAGCCGAATTATTCCAGTCACGATACGTAACAGGTGAAATAGTATTTTTCTTGCGATTGATATACTTTCTAAATTCCTCTGCAAAGACTGTATTACCATCCGCTAGCTGCATTCCTTCTTCATAGTCCGCCCACATCTGTCTTTCTAATGCCTTAGCATTTGAACGATTTGAAGCATAGGCTACTGGCCAGCTTTCTCGCTTACCAGTAATCTTATTAATCGGCTGGATGCGCACTTGGTACTCACCTTTGTGCTTACCAGTTGTCATTTTTTTAATCATTTTTTCACCCTCAAAAAATGGGGTCAGCACAAAGCATGACCCCATCATTATTATCTATAGTTACTTTGTCCATACAGTTTTCTGCCTATATCCTGCAGTTAATAGCCAATCTTCGACTTCTGATAAGTTATAGTATTTTCGACTTGCTGTTGTTAATTGATGAAATGGTAGTCCATTATCTAATAATCCATATAAGATTGTGGTACTTATGCCTAGTTTTTCACACAGTTGCTTACCATTTAAGATTTCTTTCCCAAACATGAATAATGGCCTCCTCCTTATGAATTGGATTATAACTCTTAGCACTACAATTCTGCATAAATATCACGCTTTTAAGAGCTCTTCATCTAGCCTTTCAGATAATCCTACATTTGTCGTGACGGAATAATGCCGTGTACCATATGTCTCACTAGTTTTATCCTGTTCCCAGACCATCTTAATATCATACGTCGGCAACTCATTATTAATTAAGTATTGTTTCTTCGCAATCTTTTTCATTTCGTCAATGGACTTGAATTTAGCAATATGATATTTATCACGTTCAGAGTCGAATCCTTGATATTTGTCATTAAAATCATACTTTTTTGAGAGTTCCAAAGCTCGAATATCCACTAGTACGATTCGACATAAGCCTGGAATAGAATTTTCGTAACTCAGATAAATTCGTTTTCCATCCACTACAATAAATGGGTCCGGGTTAAAAATAAGGCCATCAAAGTAACCGCCTACTTCTAAAATTAGATAATTATCTTTCAGCGATGAGCGACTATATTCTTTTAATCCTTTAAATTTACCAACCCATCGCTGACGCAATACTGGTTTCCAAGTGGTGCCCTTAGAATTTGTAATCTTTTTGATTAGAGTGTTGCCGATTAAGTCTTTTGCTTCCATAATAAGTTCCTCCTACTTTTTAGTCTTTAAAATCATAATTTCATGTTTCATATCATTAATCTTATTCAACCATTCAAGATATGCTGCGGATGAAAAGTAAACACCAATCCTATGTTCTTCTTCCATTAGGTTAATTGGTTGACGTTTAGCCTTACTTAATCCACTTGCTTGAGCAAAATATTCCAAAAAAATATCCTTGTTCATATTAATAGCCTGTTGCCAATTAAAGTTCTTTTTATTATTCACGTAAATCCCCTTCAATCGTTAATTCAAAATTCAAATGGCATAAATAATTTCTGATCATTTTTATACTTCTCTTTTAATTCATCATAACCACAATGCCACGAACTAACCTTTCCTCGTTGACGATGAATCTCATTATCCCAATATTCAACTTGATCGGGAGATAGTTCATTTTCTTTTAACATTAAATTCAACTTTTCTTGCGTTAAATTATCATTTTTCGAGCAGATAACTTTTTGATAGTTTTTATGATTAAAATGCTTTCGTCTTAAATTCAAACCTAATCCCTCAATTTGATCGCAGAAAGCACGATAAGTGGTTGCATAAGCAAAATTTTTTTCTCCTTCTAAATAAACGTCAAAAAGTTTCTTTGCTTGCATTCCAACAAGATCATAAAGACTTGTAATATTTTGTTCCTCAAAAAAAGCTTCAACAGACGAATTAAGGTTTGATAGTGCTGATTGAGCGGAATTACTTTTGTCAAAAATAGACTTTGCTTCATCTTTGCTCATATTTAAGATATCAACAGCGGTATTTAATATTATGCAGAAGAACGCTTCTTGAACTTTCTTATTATTTATCCACGCATCTATATTGGAACTAAAACTAATATTAGGGTCGTCTGTTAACCTTTTTGATGATTTTATGACAAAAATCCTATCAACAGTCCCAATATGTTTTATTTGTGGGACATCATTTGTTGAAAGTACAATCAATGAAGGCAGTTTAATATCGTGATATTGTTGGAATTTTGCAGCTCCCGTTTTCGCCTCATTGCTAGTCACTGCATTTATTACCGTTCCAACATTCCTTTTAATTTCATTCGACCTACCATCAGACTGAAAATCATCAAACCACAATACTAATTTCCCTTTTTTGGTATCATTAGCATCAATAAGATTAGGATCCGTAAACACTTTATTAATATTTGGTTCAGAGCATAGTATTCTTGACGGCTTATTTGGTTCATCAAAAATCTTGCATAATAGTTTAGCTAAAACAGTTTTCCCGGACCCAGGCACTCCATACAATATGAAAGCCCTGCGAAGTGTTGGAACAATATTAGGGTCTTGTAAAACAATTAGAGCAAGCATACATGTAATTTGCCTATAGTAGCCATCACTTATATGAGTTAGGAATGCTTCAACTTGACTATATTCTTCTGAGTTAAATAAATCCTTATCTGCTTCATAATTGATATAATCAACATTTACGTAATTGCCAACCTTCTTAAGCAGTGGATTTTCTGTGTGGACGCCTTTATTGTCAATCCAGATTGTCTGATTCTCAGATTTAAATCCGATATCTAATTTGCCATTTTTATACTTATTATTATTAAGGAGTTCGTACACGTTATTACGAGAGTTTCGAATAAACCTTTTTCCGCTTGCATCAATATATTTGTCAATAATGCTATTTACCGCTTTAGAATCTGCAGTGTACACATGATGCTCGTTTAATGCCATTAATTGATTATCAACAAGGATAGTTGCAGGATCGTTATACACTTTATCTGCAATACTTAGATTGCTAAATCTATCTTTAACTAACGCATCATTTAACTTCTTGATAATGGTATTAGGATCACGGCTATTTTCATTTGCCCATACTTGCAACACAATTGCTACACTATTATATAGGTAGAGATTATGTTTAATCTCTTTGTCATTCAATAACTGCTTAATCCAGTCATCAATTGAAACTATTGCTGGTCTAATAATTGGAGGCACAAAATCATTAACAGTTACATCTTTATGATCTCTGAGATACTGCTCCATATCATTAATTTCAGTTGCCTTTATTACTTGACCGAATAAATTAACAGTACTAGCAGGGGGATTTTCGAGCATAAAAATTTGGTTGCTCAACATACTCTTTGTAATTTTATTAATATATTCTTTACTCTGCTGACTATCATTTTTATCAAGTTCAAACCTATAATAATGAGGTTGCAAGATACCATGATTGATGTCCTGAATTCCAGCTTCATTCATTATCTTTTTTACTTCATCAAGTCGTTCCATGTTTTCTTTTGTTGCTTTATTAAAAGGATCTTGGTCAAATACTTGCTTTTCCACTATATACACTGCCTCCTTTTCTTGTTTTTCTGCTTTAGCTAAAATCAAAGAATTAACATGGTTATTTTTCTTTGCTTCTCTTAGACTTTCACCAGTAATTTCATAATAATTAGCTCCAACATCAAAACAATGATTTCGACATTTATAATCTGTTAAAGAATTAAATAACAAGTATTCTTGATCGTTTTTTATTAAAGCATAGTTCCACTTTTTCATTGAAAAAGTTAATTGACTAACCTTTCTTTGATAACGCTGTTGAAATTGTTGATACTTCTTATCAAAGTTTCGTGTATTTATTCTGATAATAAATCCATCATTAACACAATTAATCACGTTTTCTAAACCCCAGAATTGAAGCATATCGTATATCATGTTCATTCCGCTATACGTACATCTCAGTCGATTAACATACTGTTCATTCTTTGTTTTTCCATTCTCTGAGCAAAAGCGGTTGAGGTTGTCTTTATCTCTTTTTCGTTCATTTACCAGGCGTTTATTATCTATATAATTAGGTGTTGCTTCGATTTCTTTTTTTCTCCCCGAAATGTCAATTTAAGTTAGAAAAAAAGTAGTTGCTCATCAGTGACATACTTCATGAATACCTCGTAAGGTGTTTGATAGCCCAAT
>NZ_LN887487.1:0-5450 GCF_036621895.1 Limosilactobacillus reuteri subsp. porcinus | reverse complement strand
ACGGGTGGTTATGATTATGGTTATTCGCGATTTGTTCTTGTAAAGGTAACAATTGTACTAGCTAAAATTACTAAAATAGCTCCTAAAACTAGGGAAGGAGTTACCTGAATAGGAAAGAAAAATGAAGAGTAAATAATAACAATTACTGGGCCAAGTGCACGAACAATATTTGCTTTACCAGCGGTAATAAACTGCAAGCTAGTATAGAAAAGAAGTAGTGACATGAAGCCATTAAAGAATGCTCCACCAAAGTTAAATGCAACTGCTTGACTAGAAATATGGCTAAATGACGTTCCTGTTATGAGAGCATAGCAGAAAAGTAAAAGAGCCGAAGTAAAATGGTTAAAGAATAAGACATTATTTGGCTCTTCATCACTAACTAGATACTTAGCCACGATATTGTTGGTGGCATACATTAGTGGGTAGATGAATGCACAAATCAATCCAAGAAGGTTATCACTAAATTGAAGTCGGCTTCCTGAAATAAAGAAAGAACCGAGAATACAAAGAATAATTGCTAAGTAATCCCACTTTGTAATCTTTTCCTTTAAGAAGATATAAGATAGGAAGAAAACATAAACTAAATACATCCGAGCGATAAGGGTAACAGTGATTGGACTTAAGGTTGAAAGAGCAATATATTGAAGAATAATTCCGATTGCATTTGTTCCACCCAAAAGCCATAACCACAGGCTCTTAAGGTTGGTTAAAGAAACATGCCGACGAGTAATGAGGATTGTTGCAAAAGTAAAAATTGCAGCAAACGCACTAGTGAAAATTCCCCCAACAACCGGACTCAAGCTAGTAAGTGAAAATTTATTAAGAACCGGACTAATACTACTAAATAGGAGAGAAATCAGATTTAATTCAATTCCCCATAGTTGCTTCTTTGGTACACTTTTTATATTCATTTAATCACATCCAATACTTTTTATTACTTTAATTCTAATGAATTATATTCCTAAGTCTATTAGGAAAACGATTAAATATTTTAGTTTACATAATATTCAGAATAATAACTATTCAAATTTGAAATTTTGAACAACTTTATCAAGGTCTTCTTGTTCAATCCCTAGATAGTGGCGCGTATTTCGTTCAGAGGAGTGATTAAATAACTGCGAAATGATTTCAACGTTAACACCTTTCTTATAGAGTTGTCGACCAAAAGTTTTTCTAAAAGAGTGTGTTCCAATCTTAGCAACGATTTTATTATTTTCCGTTTTTCTAGCCATTCGTTGCAACATTTCGTAAAAGCCATGTACTGAAAAATGACCTTCTTGTTTCCCAGGGAAAAGATAATCATTCTCGTCTTTATAATTCAAGTCATTAAGATAATCAATAATTTCGGCAAGACAATTATTCCAAAAGAGCGTTTTAGCCTTACCTGTTTTTTGCTCAATAACACGGGTTTTAGTTTTATTTAGAACATGACCAACCCTTAACGTTACAACGTCTGATGCTCGCAATCCGTTATTAAGGGCAATTGCAATTAGTAATAGGTTTCGGTTAACCAATTCAGGACGCGAATGCAGCTTAATTGTCTCACGTAACTGATCATATTCTTCGAGAGTCAAGAATTTAACATTTTCTACCCATATTTTCCGTTTACCCTTGATTTGACCATTAGTTTTATTTTTGGGAATATAAACTCGTTTTTTAGTTGACATAATATTTCTTCCTTTGTTAATTTGCGAGGTAATCAACTAAAGCAGGGACGATTTCCTCTCCTTCTTTCCGCCCAGTTTCATAAAGTGCTCGAATTTTCTTAATATTTCCTTCAATCCGCTTAATTTTAATTGGTTTAGAGGGAGCAATATTAAAGATCTTTCCTTCACAAGACAAACGATTAATTTCAGCAATCTGTTGGTTGTAGAGAAGGGGACGATTAATCCCCGCTTTAGCAAATTCGGGATAATCTTTATATACCATGTCGTACAACTTCTTTATAGCAGAACTAGATGGCTTCTTTCGGTAGTTAATATCCCTGGTCCGTACAACAACAATCTTGTCATAGCCTTGTCGTTGTGCAATATCAAATGGAATTGAATCTGTGATCCCACCATCAAGGCAAGGCCCTTGAGAAGTTTCCTGTGGATCTGAAAGAAATGGCATTGATGAGGAAGCTTTGAGGGCATTGGTTAGCTCCTCACCAACAGGATCCGTAAATAAAACTGTTTTTCCTGTTTTCACAGAAGTAGCAACTGCTGTGAAATGAGATGCTGACCGTCGATATGCAGCTTCATTAAAATTCTGCCAAGAATATCCGTGATCTTCAAAAAGATAATCAAGATTAATTATTTGCTTTTTAAATACGCGAGCCATCGAGATATATTGGCGATCGTGCCGATGATTAATATTAATATTGGCAGCGCGTCCGTATTGCTTAGAGACGAAATTAACTCCACAAAGCGAACCAGCGGAAACGCCAATTACACTTCGAAATTCAATATGGTGAGCGAGAAATGTGTCAACAATTCCGGCAGTATATTGTCCACGGAATGCGCCACCTTCTAAAACTAATGCTGCATTATATAACATAAAATGAAATAACTCCTTTTTGTCCGCCAAAAATAGCAAAAATGACCTAATTTTTAGTGAGACACTTTTTCAATAAAATTATACAACAGTCTCACACGAAAATATAGGATTTTAAAAGCTTGTTATATCAACGTTTATTCTCGGTTATCGTAAGACTCTTTTATCAAAAGAGTCTTACTAATTTTAAAATAATGCAAAAATAGGGGTAAAAACAGCTTTTGCCTCTCAGACGAACTGAAATTCATTTTGATGAGTAGTAGGTCGTTACAATTCGTCTCAGAAGGAAAACGCATATTGCTATCAAAAAATGAGTAAATAGACAGTAAATATTTAAATATGAACTTTTTATGAAGAAACTATTGATAATTTAAGATAATCATAATAAAATAGTGCACAGTTAATTGTTAAACGTTTAGCAAAAAGTAAAGAAACGGGGTTATTTCTATGCTAGAACGCAAGGAACATAAGAAAATGTATAAAAGCGGTAAAAATTGGGCAGTCGTTACACTCTCTACTGCTGCGTTGGTGTTTGGTGCAACAACTGTAAACGCATCCGCGGACACTAATACTGAAAATAATGATTCTTCTACTGTACAGATTACAACTGGCGATAATGATATTGCTGTTAAAAGTGTGACACTTGGTAGTGGTCAAGTTAGTGCAGCTAATGATGCGACTATTAAAAATTCTGCTAATGCAAATAGTGCTTCTTCTGCCGCTAATACACAAAATTCTAACAGTCAGGTAGCAAGTTCTGCTGCAACAACTTCATCTACAAGTTCAGCATCTTCATCAACTAACACAGATAGTAAAGCAACTAAAGAAAATACTAATGTAGCTAAAGAGGATGATACACAAAAAGCTGCACCCGCTAACGAATCTTCTGAAGCCAAAAGCGAACCGGCTGTAAACACTAATGATTCTTCAGCTGCCAAAAACGATGATCAACAATCCAGTAAAAAGAATACTACCGCTAAGTTAAACAAGGATGCTGAAAACGTTGTAAAAAAGGCGGGAATTGATCCTAACAGTTTAACTGATGACCAGATTAAAGCATTAAATAAGATTAACTTCTCGAAAACTGCAAAATCTGGTACCCAAATGACTTATAATGATTTCCAAAAGATTGCCGATACGTTAATCAAACAAGATGGTCGGTATACAGTTCCATTCTTTAAAGCAAGTGAAATCAAAAATATGCCTGCCGCTACAACCAAGGATGCTCAAACAAACATTATTGAACCATTAGATGTTTGGGATTCTTGGCCAATTCAAGATGTTCGGACAGGACAAGTTGCTAATTGGAATGGTTACCAACTTGTTATCGCAATGATGGGGGTTCCAAACCAAAATGATAATCACATCTATCTCTTATATAATAAGTATGGTGATAATGAATTAAGTCATTGGAAGAATGCAGGTCCAATTTTTGGCTATAATGCTACTGCGCTTTCACAAGAATGGTCAGGATCAGCTGTTTTGAACAGTGATAACTCTATCCAATTATTTTATACAAGGGTAGACACGTCTGATAACAATACCAATCATCAAAAAATTGCTAGCGCTACTCTTTATTTAACTGATAATAATGGAAATGTGTCACTCGCTCAGGTAGCAAATGATCATATTGTATTCGAAGGTGATGGCTATTACTACCAAACTTATGATCAATGGAAAGCTACTAACAAGGGTGCTGATAATATTGCAATGCGTGATGCTCATGTAATTGAAGATGATAATGGTGATCGGTACCTTGTTTTTGAAGCAAGTACTGGTTCAGAAAATTATCAAGGCGAGGAACAAATTTATAACTGGTTAAATTATGGCGGAGATGACGCCTTTAATATCAAGAGCTTATTTAGAATTCTTTCCAACGATGATATTAAAAGCCGGGCAACTTGGGCTAATGCAGCTATTGGTATCCTTAAACTAAACAACGACGAAAAGAACCCTAAAATGGCAGAATTATACTCACCATTAATTTCTGCACCAATGGTAAGTGATGAAATTGAACGACCAAATGTAGTTAAATTAGGTAATAAGTATTACTTATTTGCCGCTACTCGTTTAAATCGAGGAAGTAATGATGATGCATGGATGAATGCCAATTATACGGTTGGTGATAATGTGGCAATGGTTGGATATGTTGCTGATAGTCTAACTGGCCCTTATAAGCCATTAAATGATTCTGGAGTAGTCTTAACTGCTTCTGTTCCTGCAAACTGGCGAACGGCAACTTATTCATACTACGCTGTGCCTGTTGCCGGAAAAGACGATCAATTGTTAGTTACTTCATATATGACTAATCGAAATGGAGTAGCGGGTAAAGGAATGGATTCAACTTGGGCACCGAGTTTCTTACTACAAATTAACCCTGATAACACAACTACTGTTTTAGCTAAAATGACTAATCAAGGGGATTGGATTTGGGATGATTCAAGTGAAAATCTTGATATGATTGGTGATCTAGATTCTGCTGCCTTACCTGGTGAACGTGATAAGCCTGTTGATTGGGACTTAATTGGCTATGGATTAAAGCCGCATGATCCTGCTACACCAAAGAATCCTGAAACGCCAACTACTCCAGAAACACCTGAGACGCCTAATACTCCAGAAACACCAAAGACTCCAGAGAATCCTGAGACACCTAACACTCCAGAAGTGCCTTTAACTCCAGAAAATCGTAAGCAACCTGAAACCCAAACCAATAATCGTTTGCCACAAACTGGAAATAACGCTAATAAAGCCGTAATTGGCCTAGGTATGGGAACATTGCTTAGTATGTTTGGCCTTGCAGGAATTAACAAGCGTCGATTCAACTAAATACTTTAAAAAATAAAACCGCTAAGCCTTAAATTCAGCTTAACGGTTTTTTATTTTGAAAGTTTTTATTGCCCGAAATGTCAATTTAA
>NZ_LN887486.1:0-4336 GCF_036621895.1 Limosilactobacillus reuteri subsp. porcinus | reverse complement strand
ATAAAAACCGGATGATGAATTGTTCAAAAAATTCATCATCCGGTTTTTATTTTGGACTAGGAGTTTTTTCCCAGCCTCATGATTTATCCTTAATAGCCGAAGCAAATATAAACATAACTAACCCCAGGGCAAATAGAACACTTAATGAAGCTGCACCGACCGTCGATTTACCAGTCCATTGAGTAACGATTCCGACAATAAAGGGACCGAGAATTGCGGAAAACTTCCCAAGGATATTATAGAAACCAAAAAATTCACTACTGTCATTTTTAGGAACAAGGCGGCCGAAGTATGATCTACTAAGTGCTTGGAGTCCGCCTTGGCTTGTCCCAACTAAAATAGCTAAAATCCAAAAATCAGTCAAAGTTTCTAACCGTAAAGCATAAAGACAAATAAAGAAATAAACGATAATGCCCAGCATAATAATTCGTCTCGTAGAAAATCTATTAGCAAACCAACCATATAAAATTGAAAATGGAACAGCAATTAACTGAACTACTAACAGAACGACCATTAGCATCGTTGTTTGAATTCCTAAGTCTTTACCAATAACCGTTGCCATTGTAAAGATTGTATCGACACCGTCAATATAGAAGAAGTAAGCAACTAAAAACCATGTCAACTGCTTATATTGATTAATATGCTGCATAGTTCTTCTCAGACGACGCAAACTATCGACAAAAGGATTTGCCACACTGTTGACGCTATAACGTTGATGACCATTTTTTAATAACGGCCACGCAAAAATAACCCACCAAACTGCAGCCAGAATAAAACTAAATCGAGCTACTCCATAACTGTTTAGGAGACCGCCAAAGCCCTTACTTAGTTCTGCTGCTAAAAAGATAATAAAGACGGCCACTCCTCCTAAATATCCCATTCCATAACCAGTCGATGAAACACGATCCATTTGCCTATTATCGGCCACATCTGTTAAAAAACTGTCATAAAATAGATTTCCTCCTGAGTAACCAATAATTGACCCGATATAAACGATTAAAAGTAGTTGCCAGTATTTAGTTGGAACAAGGGCAAGCCCAATTGTCAGTATAATTCCCAACCAGGTAAAAAGATTTAGCCAACGCTTCTTTGCATACGGGTAATCAGCCAATGCCCCTAATAAAGGCGCTAGTAATGAAATAACAAGTGTACCAAAACTATTAGCATACCCCCACAGTGCTGTCGAGTTTGCTGCACTAACACCGGCATGATCAGTTACTGCTTTGAAATAAACTGGTAAAACAGCGGTCACAACTAAAATTCCATAACCAGAATTTGCCCAATCATAAAAAATCCATTGCCATTGTTGTCTCGTAAACTTCACAACGTCACCTCAGTCTTTAAAGATTGCATCAATTGCTTGTCCGGCAGTTGGAGTCGGATAATGTAATCCTAATAATTTAGCAAATGTCGGTCCTTCGTCAACCAAGCGAGCATGTTCAACAGTCGCACCACTTTTGATTTGGGAACCAGCAAAAATAGCGGTAGTGAAGTAATTTGCTTGTGTTGGCCCGTAACCATGAACGCCACGATAACGATCGTGAGTTCCAATTGATTCTGGATCAACTTTTTCGACAATCGCTGGCCTGTTTACCTCATCGGTGAAATAGTATCCTGGTTTGGCTTCGACGAGGAATGTGCACTTAGGATCTGCACCCCGCTTGATCGCCGCTGCGTTATCGTAGATTCGCTCAACCCCTTCAACACCAGCAATCATTTGCTTAAGTTTTCCTCGATCCACGGCACCACGAGTGTAAATATAAGTTTCTCCATCGCAAGTTTTAGCAGTGACTTGCCAGTTATTTCGATAAGTACTTTTCTTTCCAAGAGGGTGAAGAAGTCCTTGTTGCGCAAATAGCATATTCAAATGAATCATCTTATCAACATTAATTTGATAGTGATCCCCTAAAATTACAAAGTCTGTTTGCGCGTAAGTACCGGTATCCTTTGTCGCTTGAATTATCTTAGCTACGCGTTTATCTAGACGGTGTAATGCTTCCTTGGCTTGTGGTGACCGAACTCCATAACGGTGCCGCATACTATCCATATCAACTAAGTGAATCAATGTTAAGTCCGGCTTTTTATTTTTTATTGTATCAACCGCACATGCTGTTACAAAATCGTCAAGCCATGGCTGCTTAATCCCGTGCCGTAATTTACCATATTTCTTATTCATTTCATATAGAAATAACGGACTACTTGCCTTTAATGAAACAAGTACTTGATTTGTCCAAATTCGATTAGGAAAGATTTCTGCAAGGTTATAATCAATCTTACTGCCAGCAGTCACAGGCCACAAAAATGCAGCAGTTGTTAAGCCCTTTTCTTTTGCAACATCATAGAGAGGTATTGATTGAATATCTTTTCGATACCAGAACCAGTCAGGCGATTGCCGGCGCGGCTGCAATTTAGTATTGTTAATAATTCCATGTACAGCCGGATACTGACCAGTAATAATCGAAGTATGGGATGGATAAGTTAACGTTGGAAAGATTCCCTCAACTTTTTTCACCCATGTTCCTTTTTCTATTAAATCTGCTAATATCGGTGTTAATTGACGTAATTCGTTTAGGTCACGAAAACCTAGTGAATCTAGCGAAATAACAATTAGCTTATGCTGTTTCATCAGTTCATCTGCTTTCTTTTCAAACTCATTAGCTATTTTAAAATAAATCATTGTTAATAACTAGTTTTGAAAGAAATTATCAAAAGTCATTCTCATCGTAAGCACTAAAATTTGTATGATAGAACGGTTAACCCCTATTGGGAGACCGTGGATTGCCAATAAGTTTTAAAGTGAAATTTGATTCACAGTAATTTTTAATGTAAAATTAAGTTTCAGTTTTCAGTATTTTATGAAAGGAATCATAATCATGCAAAATCAGTTACCCAAGGGAAAAGAGCATGAGAAAACTCTCGGCCTCTTCGACCTTTCTATTCTAGGTATTGGCGCAATCATTGGAACTGGAATTTTAGTTTTAACTGGAATTGTCGCCGCGGAAGATTCAGGCCCCGCAATTGTTTTCTCTTTTCTGATTGCTGCTCTTGCTAGTGGTTTAATTGGTCTCTGTTATTCAGAATTGACCACTAGTTTGCCCAATTCAGGAAGTGCCTTTTACTACGCGTGGGTTTCAATTGGTAAATTTATGGCGTTCCTTGCTGGATGGACGCTGATTGGGGTCTATGTTACTACTACCGCTACAGTAGCCAATGGTTGGACTGGGTACGTGCAATCATTTCTTGAAGTTCTCGGAGTTAATTTACCACATAAATTACTGGTTACGCCTGCAGCTGGTGGTTATGTAAATCTCCCCGCCGTCTTGATGATCCTTTTTATGACGATTATTCTGACACGGGGAACTAGTGAAAGTAAATTTGTTAATAACTTCTTGGTTGGTGTCAAAATCTTTATTATTGTTCTATTTATCGTTGTTAGTGCTCAACATATTAATCCAGCTAACTGGCACCCATTTTTACCATATGGATACAAAGGAATTTTCACAGGAGCATCTGCTGTCTTCTTCTCCTTCCTTGGATTTGATGCATTAGCTACTTCTGCTGAAGATGCTAAAGACGTTGATAAGAATATTCCCCGGGCAATAATTTTATGTTTAGTCATTTCAACGGCCCTCTATATTTTAGTTAGTCTTGTTATGACGGGAGTTCTAAGCTATAAAGATTTGAATGTCTCTGAAGCTATGTCATATGTTCTTTTAACTAAAGGTCATAAATACGTGGCTGAGATTGTTTCGCTTGGTGCTGTTTTAGGAATTATGGCTGTTGTCTTCGCATTCATCTATGCTGGCTCAAATATCATGAAGTCAATGAGTCGAAGTGCTTTTCTTCCTCAAGGCCTCGCTAAAGTTAATGACAAAACTCAAAGTCCTAATCGTGCTATTTGGTTAGTCGGACTTCTTGCAGCTGTCCTAGCTGGAGAATTCGATCTCCATTATCTTGCATTAATCGCCAACATTGGATCATTGGTTGTTTTTGCTTTGATTTCGCTTATCGTAATTATCTTACGGTACCGTTATCCAGAATTAAAGCGACCATTTAAGGTACCTTTTGGCAACATTATTCCTGTGCTATCAGTATTGATCTGTATTGTTTTATTAGTAAGCATCTCACTTAATGCTTGGTTAACATACTTATTGTGGCTAGTAGTCGGATTAGGAGTTTACTTCTGCTATTCCCTTCGTCATGCCAACGAATTTAACTTCCAAGATGAAAGTGATATCCCAGGTAATTAAAATTTATTTCTAAATTATGATGAGGCTGGGAATTAACTATTAATTTTTGGTTCTCTAACAGTAAAATCCGGACTACGATTTTTGAT
>NZ_LN887485.1:1455-23711 GCF_036621895.1 Limosilactobacillus reuteri subsp. porcinus | reverse complement strand
GTTCAGTTTTCAAAGGTCTACCCGTTGGCTAACTGAGCAGCCAATCAACATAGTTATTATAACATATATTAATTAACTTGTCAAGAAGAAATTTTAATTAATTTTGAATTTCTTTTGATTGATAACTCAATCAGCAACTCTATCAATTTATCACATTGTCAAATCGATGTCAACAATTATTTTTAACTTTTTTATCAAACCATCTCAACAGCGCTTAACTGTTTTGACAACGATAATTACTATACATGGGTTTTTATTCCCCGTCAACTGTTTTTTCTAAAAAAATTAAAAAGTATTCTCAAGGTCATATAAACAGTTAAAAACTTCAATAGCAACTAGGTCAATATCATCAAAGCGAAAACGTTCATAAGGGCGATATCGAACAAAGATAAATTCTTCCCTACTATGGATATAAGTTACATCACATAATGGAATACCAAATTTTTCAAATGTTCGTTTCTGTCGATCTCTTGAATCATCGTTTTGCATCGCAATCAAACGTTTAATAATCACTAATAATTCTGATTCTTTCACAATGATAATCCTCCTTCATACAAATAAAGGATCGTGCCTTCACACAATCCCTTTTTCTATCTTTTTACTTTATCAGGTTTTATAAATACAGCTACAATTCCGGCGAACATTCCGAAGTAATATGTGAGTAGTCGCCATAAGATCATTGCTAAAACCAATTTTGTATTTGAGTGAATAAAACTTGCAAAGAGAACGGAAAAACTATACTCGGCTCCCCCCGCCCCTCCTGGAATTGGAAAAAGCGAAATAATCATAAAAATTAACACGTGCAAGCTGAGCACCATCACAAAATTAATGTGGTCAATTCCAAGCGCAAGCATAATAAAGTATGGAATTGCATAGTAAAAGAATAATTGAAAAATAGTTACTACGCAAACCTTAAGCAACTTCTTATAATCTTGCTTCATTCGGAGACTCTCTTGGTAAAAAGTATCCACTTTTTCATTTAAGACAACTTTCATGTGCTCATATCGGTTAGCCTTCATAAAAATGGCAGCTGGTTTGATAACGAGGTTCATTAGTTTCTTAGTAAAACTATACCAGTACATCACCATCAGTAATCCGACAATTACCGCTAAATGAATCAAAAAGCCAAATATTACTAATAATGACAGAGCATGGAGTTTCTCCGCAATAAAATGAAAGCCAATTAACAAGCTGATTAAGAAGTTAACAACAATCATTGCCTGAAATACAACAAACTTCATTAAAAGAACTGAACTTGCTAATCCTCCATCAACACCTGATTGAATCATTGCAACTAATTGCGCTGGTTGTCCTCCTGTTGAGAATGGAGTAATTCCATTAAATAGTTGTTCGATTAATGGTAATCGTAATGCATCCTTCCAGGTAAAACCATCGTGACGATTATTCATAAAAATCTTTACGACAACCGCCTCCAAACCTAAATATAAACAAATACAGCCAAGTGCAACGAGCATCCATCCCCAATTAATGGCAGAAACGTCCTGTAACAATAGGTGGATGTTTGAGTTACGTAATGAGTAGCCAAGAATTCCAATTCCAATAATTAGCATTATGCTTAATACTAACCAATTTCGCCTGCTCACTAAGCATCCCCCTTTCGCGCTTGCTCCTGATAAAACTTAGTCCAAACATCTGCTAAGTGTTCTTTTGAGTATTCCTTAGCAGCTCGCTGGGCCTGAGTTTGCCAATGTGCCAGTCGTGCAGGATCATTGCGTAATAATGTCAACTTCATTTGCATCTCATTGACATCTTTAGCAGGCTCATAATCTCCTTCAATAATAGAATGATAAAGGTCAAGATCGCGTAACATTACTGGTGTCCCACAGCTAAAAGCTTCCAAGACAGACATTGGAAATAGTTCATTATATGAAGGTAAAAGAAATAGGTCGGCAAGATTATTCAGTTCAGTAATCTTATCCCGTGAAACGATTCCCGTAAAATGTAAATTAGCTGGTGGATTATCTACCACCTTTTTTAATTCACTATAACCATCTGTTAAACGGCCAAAAGAAAATCCGCCAGCCCAAAAAAACTCAACGTCCGGATTTTGGCGAGCAAGACGAATAAAGTCTGGAACTCCTTTCCGTTCTTGAACCTGGCCGCTTCCTAATACCACAAACTTATCGGCAGCAATCCCATATTTTTTTCGGAGAGCAGTTCGCTTAACAGCCGAATATGGATGGAAACGATCATTATCAACAAAGTTAGGAATATAGGTAATCTTTTTTTCAGGAATCCCATATGTTACTAACTGCTTGATAAAAGAGGGATTCACAACTACTAACTGATCCATTCGTTTATAAAAGGCAATAATGTAATGATAAAAAAGCCCGCGAAACGGTTGCGGGATTGTAAGACTTCCTTCTAACGTCTCGGGAAGAAAATGCACATAGCCAATCTTTCGACCCCGCTTTTTTGAAAAAGTTGACAGGTAAAAAAGAGGGTCGATTGTATGATAATGACTGATCTGACTCTTCCTATAACGGTTGATTTCAATTTCAAATTTGTCACTGCACTGGTTGCGCAACAAGTTAATTAATTCAAGATAGGCACTTCCTACTCCTTGTCCCGCAACCTTATCTGCAGATGAAAACATTGTTATTTTAATCATCATTAGCTCCTTGAGCGGTGAAAAAGACGATGTGATTTTTCAGCTTGATTAAGTTCATCATGGACAGCCATATCTTTTTGACAATCCTGGTAGAACTGAACAACCTTTTCAACAAAGACCTCTGCTGAGATCTCATGCAGCTTTTGTTGTCGTCTCACCCTTGATTCTGAGTTTTTTGGTTGGTTAAGGTAAAATAGGACACCATTAACCAAGTCAGCCCGTTTTTGAAAACTAATGCCAATCGCTGGGTCATCAATCAATTGGTCAGTATATTCACTACGCATAACCACAATTGGCAAATCCGAGGCAAGGGCTTCATCATAAGTTAACCCTTGGGATTCAGAATCAGAGGCTGAAACAAAAACATCTGCCATTTGGTAATAATGGTAAACTTCATCATTTGAAATCTCACCAGCAAAACTAATATTGTCATTAAGCTGCATTTCACGCACCTGACGCTCCAGAGTATGTCTTGCAGGGCCATCCCCAACAATCAGCAGTTGAGCATCAGGCTTGTGAGCAAGAATATCTGGCATTGCTTCTATCAGTGAGTGGATATTCTTTTCATATGCTAAACGACTAAGCGAAAGTAAAACTGGGGTCTCTTCACCATAGCCTAACTTTGCCCTTAAATTAGCTATTTCTTCTGCTGAATCTCGTTTACTATATACCCGTAAATTAATCCCAGTCGGAATAACACGAATTGGTGATTCAACATGATAACTGGTTAAAGTATCCAAAACACGGTCACTTGGAGCAATAATCCCAGAAATATTTTTTAAATAAAGATGAGCAAGCCGGGCAACATCATTCGGCTTAAGAATATGGCCATTCGCAATATAGTGGAGATAATCCTGATACATCGTATGGTAAGTATGGAGACAAGGGATATGCAAATGCTTGGCAACCGTCTTCCCCATAACTCCAAGCGCAAATTCAGTTTGATTATGAACTATATCTAATTGGAACTTTTTAGCAAGTTTGATGGCCCGAAATACGCCACGCACCGCAATTCGACGATCAGAAAACGAAACAAAGGGAATGCTTGCAAAGCGGTATATCCCATTTTCAACGTCATCATGTTTAGCCTTAGGATCAGTTGTCGTAAAAATATATACATGATGTCCCTGAGCAATCAATTCATCACGAAGCGTCTTAATCGAAGTCGCCACGCCACTCACCTGAGGGAAATATGTATCTGTAAAAATACCAATATTCAACCTAACTGCTCCTTTTTCATCATAAGTTTTCTAGATAATAATTAGTCATAACTGCTATTATACTAAAGCATTCACTGAACCGCAAAACGGATTTAAGATATTTTAAATCTTCCTCCTAATAGTAACAAGACTCGGGAAGCCTGATTAAGATTTCTTTACAAAATCTTTTAATAATGAGAATAAAAAATAACCCTCTTGAAATGGTAAACAATCAAGAAAGTTAATTTCATTTATCAAAGTTTTACCTGTGGAACATACTTTTCCACTAATTCTTGGACCGCCGCGGCAGTTTCAGCGTGAATCGCTCGATGAACTAATGGTTGTAATTTGCGCGTATTCAACTGGTTAATTAAAGAGCGAACACGTAAAATCTGACTACTGCTCATTGAAAATTCATCAAGCCCCATTGCCATTAATAGAGGAACCGCATAAGGATTATTAGCCATCTCTCCACACATTCCGACCCACTTGCCTTCAGCATGCGCAGCTTCAATCACTTGCCGCACCATCCGTAAAACTGCTGGGTGAAGTTCTTGATATAGGTATGCTACTTGCTGATTTCCGCGATCAACAGCAAATAGGTACTGAATAAGGTCATTACTGCCAATGCTGAAAAAATCAACATATTTTGCAAAATGTTCAGCCATAACTGCAACTGCTGGAATCTCTAGCATCATGCCAACTTCAATATTTTTAGCAACTTGAATACCTGCTTGCTCAAGCTTTTCTTTTTCATCGTCAAGAATTGCTCGTGCCGCTTGGAACTCTTCAATTGTTGCAATCATCGGAAACATAATGGCTAACCGTCCATAAACGGATGCACGAAGAAGGGCGCGCAATTGAGGACGTAATATTTCTGGGCGTGCCAATCCAATCCTAATGGCACGAAAACCTAGGTAAGGATTGTCCTCATGAGGAAGAGCAACCATCCCCAGCTTTTTATCGCCGCCAATATCAAGCGTTCGCGCGACTACCCGTTGTCCGTTCATCGCTGAAACAAATCTTTTGTAAGCATTAAATTGTTGCTCTTCTGTTGGCAATTCATCCTTACTCATATAGAGGAATTCTGTTCTCAAAAGACCAATTCCCTCGGCACCATCCTCTTGAGCATCAATAACGTCAGCAAATGTTCCGACATTAGCTCCCACTTCAAATCGGCGCCCATCAGCACTCACAGTTTGCTTATCTTTTAACGCTCCCCACTTTTGCTGCTCCTGGATAAATTTACCGGCTAACAAACGGTAATGCTCAACCTCTTCCTTCATTGGATTGACAATCACCTTGCCATGAATCCCATCAACAATCAGTAAGTCGCCATCATGAATGATCGCAGTAGCATCCTTGACACCAACGACAGCTGGTAACGAAAGAGTCTTACTCATAATCGTAAAATGAGAAGTCCGCCCTCCGTTAGTTGTAACAATTCCTGCAACATATCGTTTGTCAAATTGAGCGGTATCAGTAGGCGTAATATTATTAGCAACAAAGATCGCGCGGTGGTCTAAAAGTCCTGGGTCTGGTAAAGGAACATTCAATAGGTGACTCAAGACTCGTTTGGTCACATCACGCAAGGCGGTTGCCCGCGCATATAAATATTCATTATCGTTCTTGCGCTCAAAAATACTTAAATAATAATCTTCAACGCGTTTAACAGCCCACTCGGCGGTATCATGATGGCTATTAATACGGTCAATAATCTTCTTTTGTAAAGTCGGATCGTCTAAAATCGCAATTTGGGTATCAATAATCGTCACTGCCCGTTGACCTAACAGCTCATGGGCACGCTTAGATAAATGCTGAAGTTCGGTCTTGCTTAACGCAAAAGAATCATGAAGCCGGGCGACCTCATGATTCTCATCAGCTGTATGCTGTTTTTTTATAGATAGATCTGACTCTACTAACAGGTGTGCCGGAGCAATCGTAATACCACTACTAGCGGCAAGTCCGGTTAGTAGTATAGACATTAGTCAGTCAATCCTTCCTTCTTCATAGTTTCAGCAACGGTGTCCAAAGCTTCTTTTTCGTCGTCACCATTAGCAGTAATAGTAACCTTGGCGTTTTGACCAACACCAAGGGACATTACACCCATGATTGACTTCAAGTTTACACTCTTACCTTCGTATGAAAGAGTAATGTCAGATGAAAACTTTGAAGCAGCTTGTACCAAAATAGTAGCTGGACGAGCATGAATACCAGTTTCAGAAGTAATTGTAAATTCACGTTTTTCCATATTAATCAGTCTCCTTCGAGCAGATATAATTAATTTATTATCAGTAGCTTTACCACTGATACACCTCGATAATTACATTTTAGCAATTGTAAGCGTTAAATACAAGGCTACATCTTGCGATTTATCGCTCTCTTAATTGATAAATAATTTTACCGCCTCGCTGCGCTTCGCCTTCAATTTGCGAACGATATGCATACGAGTGAAAAATCGGTTGAAATTGCTGAAAATTCTCGGGGGTAATTACAAAATGATCAATCTTTTTATTTCGTAAATCATCCAATAATTGTTCAAAATTTTCTTCTGCCATTCAATCACCTCAACATAAAATTCTATCTTCTTATTATACACGAAATTACGATCATCCTTCTATTTTAGCATTCATGGCTAAAGAGTGCTAAAATCAAAGTGAGCTGTTTTCGGTATTCCTAAGTAACTTAGCTATATGGGAAAGATCGCTCTTTATTTAAGAAAATATTTAAGTTTTATGGCTTGCTTTGCGATAAAAAGTAAGTATAATATTAATCAATGGTCAAGAAAGGTCAAAACATTTCTTGATGAAACTATTTAGGAGGTATTAAATTCAGATGCAATGTCAATACTGTCATCAAAATCCAGCCACGATTCATCTTCAAATGAATTTTAATGGGCAACGGATTCAAATAGACCTCTGCCAAAATTGTTATCAAAAATTACAAAATCTACAAACAGATATGATGAATGGAGGTAACGGAATGAATAATTTCGGTTTTGGAAGCCTCGAAGACTTCATGAACGCAATGAACAATATGCAAAGTCAAGCTGCCGGTGCTAATGGTCAAAACATGAACGGCCAATCCCAACGACAAGGTGGCGGACGAAATGGAAAAGGAATCCTTGGTCAATATGGGATCAACCTTACTGATCTCGCTCGCCAAGGTAAAATTGACCCAGTCATCGGGCGCGATAATGAAATTAAACGAGTAATTGAAATTTTAAACCGTCGAACCAAGAATAACCCAGTCTTGATTGGTGAAGCTGGGGTTGGTAAGACCGCGGTTGTTGAAGGCTTAGCTCAAGCAATCGTTAGTGGCCAAGTTCCTGAAAAGCTTGCTAATAAGGAAATTATCCGGCTCGATGTTGTTTCCTTAGTTCAAGGTACGGGAATTCGGGGCCAATTTGAAAAGCGGATGCAACAATTAATGGAGGAAGTTCGTAAAAATAAGAACATCATCCTCTTTATTGACGAAATCCACGAAATCATGGGTGCGGGAAATGCTGAAGGCGGAATGGACGCTGGAAATGTTCTTAAGCCCGCCCTTGCCCGTGGTGACTTCCAATTAGTTGGTGCCACTACTCTTAATGAATATCGAAAGATCGAAAAAGATGCAGCTCTTGCACGACGGTTCCAACCAGTTGAAGTTGATGAACCATCCGTTGAAGAAACAATCCGCATCTTAAACGGAATCAAAAATCGTTATCAAGATTACCACCATGTTAAATACACAGATGACGCAATTGTAGCAGCTGCTAAACTTTCTGACCGCTACATTCAAGATCGTTACTTACCTGACAAAGCTATCGACTTACTTGATGAAGCGGGATCAAAGAAGAACTTAACGCTTAAAAATGTGGATCCAAACGCAATCGAAAATGAAATCCACACAGCTGAAGCACACAAGCAACAAGCAGCTGATAACCAAGACTATGAAAAAGCAGCTTTCTACCGCGATCAAGTCGCTAAACTTGAAAAGGCAAAGAAAGAAGCTGAAGAAAACCATACTGAAGATTCTGCAACTGTTACCGTTAAGGATATGCAGAGAATCGTTGAAGAACGGACAAATATTCCAGTTGGTGACCTGCAAAAGCAAGAAGAAAATCAACTTCGCGATCTTGATAAGAAGCTTGATGAACACGTTATTGGTCAAACCCAAGCAGTGGATAAGGTTGCCCGTGCCATTCGTCGTAACCGGATCGGTTTGAACAAGTCTGGTCGGCCAATTGGTAGTTTCCTCTTTGTTGGTCCTACAGGGGTTGGTAAGACTGAAACGGCTAAGCAACTTGCCCTCCAATTGTTTGGTTCTAAGGATGCCATGATTCGGTTTGATATGTCTGAATACATGGACAAGACCTCTACTTCTAAATTAATCGGGGCTGCTCCTGGTTATGTTGGTTATGAAGAAGCTGGTCAGTTGACTGAACAAGTACGGCGGCACCCTTACAGCTTGATCTTACTTGATGAAGTTGAAAAGGCGCACCCAGATGTTATGCACATGTTCTTACAAATTCTTGATGATGGTCGTTTAACTGATTCTCAAGGACGCACTGTTAGCTTCAAGGATACAATCATTATCATGACATCTAATGCCGGAACTGGTGATTCAGAAGCAAGTGTTGGTTTCGGTGCTGAGTCTAATGGTAGTACCCACTCCATCATTGACAAGTTGACAAACTACTTCAAGCCAGAATTCTTAAACCGGTTTGATGACATTGTTCAATTCAATGCCCTCTCTAAAGATGACTTGATGAACATCGTTAACTTAATGATTGATGATGTTAATAACATGCTTGCTGATAAGAACTTGCACATCGAAGTCACTAACAATGTTGAAGAAAAATTAGTTGACATGGGCTTTGATCCAAAGATGGGTGCTCGTCCTCTTCGCCGGGTAATCCAAGAACAAATCGAAGACCGGATTGCTGATTACGTTCTTGATCACAGTGACGCTCATAAATTAGTTGCTAAACTTGATGATAATGGGGACATTGTTGTCGAAGAAACTGAAGAAGTACCAACAATTGCTAAAAAATAATTGAGTATAAAAAACGAGGCTGAATTTTTTAGCCTCGTTTTTTATATGCTCAATTTACTTCCAAACGACGGCGGACCTCCAATACTGGAAGAGCAACCATTGGAACAATAATAATCGCCAATATCAATTCTGCAAGTCCATTAGTCGCCATGACTGTTTCTAAAGCAATTAATAAATGATTAACATTTACCCCATAAGTTTGCGCAACTGCTGGAGTACGATAAAATAGATAAATAAAGCCTAATACTAAGCCAGTATTAGTAAGGGCTCCTACTATCGCAGCACTTACTGCGGCAATATATTTTACTTTGAACAAACGACACATAAGGATAAAAGTATAGCCAGCTAAAATCCCAATCATAATGCGCGGGACAACGGAAACAAGCGGGTTAACAAAAACTAAGGGAGCAAGCGGACTACTTGGTGCAACAAATGCTCGCACCCAAGTCAAAAGCCCCCAAATACCACCAATAATCGCGCCATCAACGGGCCCCAACACGATTGCCGCAATAATGACTGTTACATGAAGGGTTGTAATACTAAGCGGCCCTAGCGGAATGTTGCCAAAAAATGGGACAAAATCTTGTAAGAGAATAATTGCGATAAAGATTGCTAATGTCGTATTGTGCCTAATTTGTTGGTGCCGTGTTTTTGCCATTTTTCTTCTCCTAAATAAATTTGAATAGGCTTATTGTAATAAAAAAATCACCTATTCGCAATTCTCAAGAGAAATATGGTCGTTCCTTATCGTGTCAGCTACTAAAAAGCGCTATAATAATAGAGAATTAAGGTTACGGAGTGTTAATAATGATTGACAAGTTTAAAACAGGAAATCCTATCTGGGTTTACTATAATGATATCGATTCAGGAGCAAACCTTACCGTCCCGCAATTATTACGCGGATTCATCGGTCAAGAATACCAAATTGAACAAAAACAATTTCCTAATTACCGATACGTAAAAACTGAAGGTGAAACTAAAGGAACATTTGATATGCGGCAACGAATTGTGCACCTTTTTTATCGGAAACAAAATTGGGGAGAGGTTCAATCGATTGAAATGTATCTCCACCTCGATGCCCCTACACAGGTATTTGACACAGCTGGTGGAATGCCAGTCGGTGCCCCCCTTCCTGCTGATATTACAGTTAAGTCTTTTCACCGGGTTGCAACTAAGAATGGTCAGTTTTGGTACGAAATTGGCGCTGACCAATGGATTAAGTATGATCAAATGCACGTTGTTGACAATCCATTCAATCAAGATATCCGGAAAGAAAAATCAAAACTCATTAATAATTTAACGGTAATTCCCTTGAAGAATGTGCAGGCCAAAGTTGATTATCTCCATAATAAGTCAATCAATGTTTACGATGCGCCTTATGGAAATAAAGTGGCAGAGATTCCAAACGGCGAAACAATTACCCTAATTGGAAAATTAAACGATAATGATGAGATTACCTGGTACCAAGTGGGCCGCAAGAAATATATTACTAGCAACTACATTCAAATTGAATATCCGGAAGATGATGAATAAAAAAAGCGAGAGGTTGAGAAAAAGCAAAAGTTTTTTTCTCAACCTCTCCTATTTTTACAAACAATAGCAAGATAACATGGAACTAGCTTCGCATCACCACAAGGCTCAAGGCTAATGCTCACTCACTTTTATTAATCCCGCCGTAATTGAATTTTATTATTAAAGAATCGCGCTAAAGCATAAACGATGATTAAGTAAATAACTAAGATTACCCAACCAGTAACGTTTGAGATTATGATTGATTTAAAGACACCACTAGCAGAAAGTGCAGGAATTAAGCCAACCAGTGAATAAGTTAACATCATCAATAAAACTAGGCACGCCATTGGAAGCCCAATTCCTACAATCCATTTCCAACGACGATTTAATAAGGCAAAACCATTACCAATTGCCATCATCGTTAAAGAAAAACCGAAGTACCATAAAAGACTATGCCAAGCAGAAACAAGATCAAACGGTGTATTCATTAAGCCCACCAGTTGTGCGATAAACCAAACTACTAATGTCATCAGGAAAAGAGATAAAATCCGCCCTTGCCATAGTGTTTTACGAGAAATACCGTTTTGAATTGCCCATTTAAAGTCAGTATAAGGAGTTACAAGGAAAATCGCCATTAAAAGCACGCTTAAGATTGATGAAGCAATGCTTGGAAGGGCTTGGAGGCTAACCAAAAAAGATTCAAGGTTGTGTGAAATAATTAATCCAAGCAGGTAGGTTATTAATGCAATTCCCAGCCCCCAACCTAAGGCAATTCCCGTAGCGTGACCTGCTTGTTGAAACATGGTTGAAATAACAAGGTTTCTCTTTTGATTTTCCATTAGTATTCTCCCCCATTCGTTAAGTAAATGAATAAATGCTGCAAATCATAATGACCAATCTTAACTTGATCAGGAATCACACGCTGTTCATCTAAGCGATCAAGTAAGTAGGCAGTCTTAATATTACCCATCATCTCCGTTTTAAGAATTTTTAAGCCTGCAGTATACTCATCAACCATTTTTTCCGGACCACTAATTGCATAAGCCTTGGCTAATAAACTTTCTGTATCTTCATTAATAATGATGTGGTGTTGATCCATGATTAGAACATGTTCGACTAATTGTTGAATTTCTTCAATTAAGTGAGTTGATAAGACGAAGGTTCGCGGCCGCTCTTGATAAGTCTTAACTAATTCTTTATAGAAGCTATCACGGTGATTAGCATCTAAACCTAAAATCGGTTCATCTAATAAAACGTAATCGGCATTGACTGCTAAAGCAACGATCAGCTTGGAGGCTGTCCGTTGCCCAGTCGATAAGTTAGTAATTTTCATCCGGTCATTCAAGCCAAAAACCTTTAGGAGACGGTGGGCTAAGTCATAGTCAAAGTTATTATAAGCGGCATCGGCCAAGTCAAAGGTTTGACTTATCTTCATGTGACGCGGATAAAGATTAACTTCACTCATCAAAAAGATCTTGCTGAGGAGGTCATCATTGTTATTAACGTCTTCATTACCAATTTTTACTTCCCCGCTCGTTGGAAAAATCCGGTTGCTCATAATATTAAGAAGAGTCGTCTTTCCAGCCCCATTCCGGCCAAGGAGACCATAAATTTTAGCAGGTTCTAGGGTAAATGAAATATTATCCAATACTGTTTGGCGTCGGTACTCTTTAACAATGTTTTTAACTATTAATTGATCCATCATTCTCACCTCGTTCGATTAAGTCTAATAAATGCTGTTTGGTAATTCCAAGCTTACCCGCTTCAACTAGCAAACTCTTTACATAGTCGTTATAAAAACTTTCTTTACGTTGTTCCATAATTTTTTGTTGTGCACCTTTTTTTACAAACATCCCTAGTCCACGTCGCTTTTCTAAGAGGTCTTTATTAACCAAAATATTCATCCCCTTAAGAACTGTCGCAGGATTGATATGCAATTGCTGAGAAAGCCGGGTCGTTGACGGTACCTGCGAACCTTCATCAAATCCCCCAGAGAAAATCATCTCTTCAAGCTGGTCAGCAATTTGCTGATAAAGCGGCATCGAGTCATTAAAGTCGAAATTCATAAGTGCACCTCCTTTTCGTTTAACACTTCATTACTTATGTAACTAAGTATATATATAAATGAGAGATTTGGCAAGAGGGTAAAAGAAAAAACTTCCTGCTCGGCTGAGGGAGAGGAAGTTTTTTGAAAGGATTTTTAATTAATAATTCTTAACTTCTTTAGTTTGGACCAACAGTCCTTTTTCATTAAAGTAATAGTCATAATTCCCTAAAATATGGTTTCCAACAAGGGCAGCCCCATCTTCTCCAAAGTAATAATTATCGCCTGCGCCTTTTGTACGATACCATTGATTAGTATAACGAGCACCATCACTTCCAAAGTAATACGTATGACCCCAGTTGTGATAGAACTTATTATCCCAACGAGCACCATCGCTACCGAAATAATATGTGCGACCCCAGTTATTATAGAACTGATTAACAAATAATTGACCATTATTATCGAAATAGTAAACTTTACCATCATAATCAGTTATGAATTGGTTTTTTAGGTTATCTATAACACCATCTTGATTGAAATGGTAATTTACTCCATTAATTTGGCGAGTTTGATTAGTCACTAAGGCACCATCACCACCAAAATAATATGCACGGCCCCACTTTACCATGAATGTATTATCCCAGCGGGCACCATCATTTCCGAAGTAATAAGTGCGACCCCAGTTATTATAGAATTTGTTATCCCAACGAGCGCCATCTTCTCCAAAGTAATATGTATGACCCCAGTTAGTGTAAAATTTATTATCCCAGCGGGCGCCATCACTTCCAAAGTAATACGTGCGACCCCAGTTGTTGTAGAACTTATTATCCCAACGGGCGCCATCACTTCCAAAGTAATACGTGCGGCCCCAGTTGTTGTAGAACTTATTATCCCAACGAATGCCATCTGTTCCTAGATAATACATTTTACCATTTAATTCTAAGAAACCAGTTTGCTTTTCACCGTTTACATAATAATAAGTTTTACCATTTTCTGTTTTCCAGCCGTTAAGTAGCTTATTTTTTAATTCCTGTAAATGCTTTTGAGCATTAGTTAACTTATTCTCGGCTGCTTGTTTACTCTTCAATGCGTTTTCCTGAACCTGTTGAGCTTCTTTCAACGCATTTTGACTCTTTGAAAGTAGGGCTTGTTTAGCACTTAAGGTATCCTTCAATAAACTTTGTTTTTTTTGAGCATCTTTAAGTTTTGATTCTAATTCTTTAATAGCATGACCATCAGCAATATTTTGATCGTTAGTCAGTTCTTGTTTTGCTAAAGTTAGTTCTTTATTAGCAGTGTCAACTAATGCTTGTTTTGACTTAATATTTTTATCTGCTTCCTCTAATGCATTTTTTGCTTCTGACTGATTCTTCTTAGCATCTGTTAATTTTGCATTTGCAACATTTGTAGCTTTGCTTATCTCCGTTAATGTTGATAAATAACTAGCCTTTGTTGATTCGTTAGCAGAAATTTCTCCTTTTAATGATGAGGTATCATTTGATGGAATCGAGTATTCTGTCTGGTTAAATTTACTATAGCTATTAATATCATTATCATTAATCATTGCAAGAGCAATAGTTTGATCCATTCCAGTAACACCAAGATATGTATAATCTCCTAAGAGAGTTTGCGCTCCTTGTGGATTTGTAAGAGCATTTAAGATCATATTGTAAGTATCACGTTTAAGATCATTAAATGTTACATCACTAAATTCATAAGATGTAACAGACCGAGTGTAATTACCAATTGTTACAGAGGTAGTACTAGTATTCACAATATCTCTATTTAAATCTCCAGTAATCTTAAGGTATTCTTGAAAATTAAATAATCCATTATTGGAAGCTGCTTTGCTTACTGATCCGCTAATATTGTAATGATCATAATACTCATGCTTAATATAGTTATTAGCAATTTCTGAACTAAAATCAACTGATCCCTTTGTTACTTTTAACGGTTGTAAATTATTAGCTTTTCTAATCGGATTAATCAAACTTGCTGCAAAAGTTGCTAAGGAAATCCAATCTCCTTGACTTAAATTGTTTAAATCATGGTAGTCTTTTAGCCGATCAAAAGAAGAATTATGAAACTTATTTTTATTAAGTGCCTCTACCTCTTCATTTGTGATAGTCGAATTTTTATATAAGTTTTCTAAGTAATTCTCCGGTATTTCAATTCGATTAGTATTATTAATTTGGTCATTCAAATTGTCGATCTTACCTTGTACATCATCGATCTTTTTCTGAATTTCGTCTTGCTTGTTCTTTTGTTGATTAACATCATTTTGAGCCCGTGAAACACTAGTATTAGCACTATCTACATCGGCCTGACGTTTTGAATATTCTTGCTTAGCCGTTTCCAATTCATTATTAGCTGATTTTACTGCATCATTTTTATTAGCAATATTCTCTTTATCATTATCTAATTTACCTTTAGCAGTATTTTGAGCTGTTTTCGCCTCATCCAACTTATTTTGTACATCAACTACAACTGAATTACTTTTATTGACATCATTTTGTGCCTCTGTTACTTCATTTTGTGCTTTATCAACTACTTGCTGGCTTGCTTTTACTTTCTGGTCAGCATCATTAGCAATAGTTGCTGCATCGTTAACGTCTTTTTGTAAATTATCAATATTACTTTGTGCTTGGGTTATTTGTGTTGTAGTTTGATTACCTGCATCCGCTTTTGCATCATTACCTGAAACAGCTATAGTCCCTAATACTAAGGCAAGAGTAGTCAATCCCATTACACACCACTTCTTACCGGCTTTAAACATCTTAAAATGTGTTTTTTTCATGAATAAATCCCCTTAAACTATATTTATTGCAGTACGCTATAACAGTTTACCATACTCAACATTTTAAGAGATAGCGCTTTTTTAAAGATTATGAATTTTATATAATGCAAAAAAGCGACCTAGCATAATAACTAAGTCGCCATAATCTATCCTTGATTTCTAATAACCGTTTGTGGATCCAACCATTCACCATGGCCTGTTGCTTGATTAGGATCATTCCAACTAGGAACAAAGGAATTCTTTAAATCGATGCCATAGTTTGGACTAGTATTAATTCCTAAGTGAAGATGATTAAGGTCACGATAACCAATTACTTGACCGGCATAAATGATATCATTTGGTTTAACAGTGATTTTATCACGGTTACTAAATGCTTCCTGGTAAACATATAAATATTTTCCGTCCCAAACAGTTGTAAACCACCATAGAACTTTACCATCATCATCTTTTACCGTATTTACATCTAATACTCGGCCACCATGAACTGCATGAACTTCTGAACCTGGATGATCTTGAGTCCCAAAGTCTAGACCATCATGGAAGCCATTCTTACGAATATTGCTGGTATAGCCAAATTTCTGTCCCTGATAGTGCCAACCTTCACCAGACTGTGGAAACGGCCAACTCCAACCGTCATTTTGCGGAAGTGCACGAGCAATTCCATCAGTACCAAAATTATAACAGTGACCGTCAACCCATTGAATACCAGTATACATTTGCCCATGAAGCTGATCATTGTAAACCCATAAGTCATCTGGGTCACGTTGAACGTCATAACCGTCTGAGAAATAGTAGCGATTACCATTAATAGTTCGCCAACCAGTAGCTACTTTCTTAGTTGCAGGATCGTCATAATAAACCTTCCCCCAGCTAGTGGCTACCCCATTTGCATCAAAGACATAGGTATTTCCATCAATACCTAAAAACTTAGATTCTGCTCGTGAGCCATCATTAGTAAAGTAGAATTTTTGGCCTTTAGTATTAGTCATCCACTGATTATCCCAACGCGCACCGTCAGCACCAAAATAATAAGTCCGACCCCAATTGGTATAGAATTGGTTAGTGTAGCGAGCACCATCAGCTCCAAAGTAGTAGGTATGGCCCCAATTAGTATAGAATTGGTTCTTATACTGCTTACCATCTTTTCCAAAGTAGTAAAGTTTTCCATTTTGGTTTAAGAAATAATCGCGTTGCATCCGTCCTTGATCATCAAAAAGATACGTTACATCACCAATGGTAGCAAGTTGTGAAGTTGCCCGTACCCCATCGCCAAAGAAGTAGTAACTATTGCCCCAACGATTCATCCATTGATTATCCCAACGTGCACCGTCTTGCCCGAAGTAATATACATTACCCCAAGCATTCATAAACTTATCATCCCAACGTGCGCCGTCACTACCGAAATAATAAATCCGACCCCAATTGGTATAGAATTGGTTGGTATAACGCGCACCATCGGCTCCAAAGTAGTAAGTATGGCCCCAGTTATTATAGAATTGGTTCTTATACTGCTTACCATCTTTTCCAAAGTAGTAAAGTTTTCCATTTTGGTTTAAGAAATAATCGCGTTGCATCCGTCCTTGATCATCAAAAAGATACGTTGCATCACCAATGGTAGCAAGTTGTGAAGTTGCCCGTACCCCATCGCCAAAGAAGTAGTAACTATTGCCCCAACGATTCATCCATTGATTATCCCAACGTGCACCATCTTGCCCGAAGTAGTATACATTACCCCAAGCATTCATAAACTTATCATCCCAACGTGCGCCGTCACTACCGAAATAATAAGTTCGACCCCAATTGGTATAGAATTGGTTGGTATAACGCGCACCATCAGCTCCAAAGTAGTAGGTATGACCCCAATTATTATAGAACTGATTCTTATATTCTTTACCATCATTGCCATAATAATAAACTTTATTATTGACTGTTTTAAAGCTATTTGGTTGCCCCGTTTCAGCAACGTTTTGTTCTGAAGTATCGGTACTTTGTGCAGCTGGAGTAACAGGAACTGCTCCCTTATTATCATTACCAACTGTGCTATTACTAGTACTTTCAGTATTGTCGGTGACATTTTCATTACTAGTATTAGTTTGAGTCTCAGTAACTGATTGTTGAACTTCAACATTACTATTATCTAATGTAGAATCTGCTTGAACAGGTCCTACGCCTAAAATCGTCCCCGCAAGAACAGCTGTTACAGTACACCAAAGTTTACCACTTTTATATAACTTAAAATGTTTCTTTAATTCCAAGATTATTTTCTCCCTGATTGATAATTATTTAACTACAACTGCAAAACGCTTAATATTGTATGAATTTTCAAAATTACTTGCTGAAACCCAGTATGATCCTCCAGCGGGATCTTTAACGTGATAATAACCTGGACGATAACCATCAAGAGTCATCACATGACTATTATTAACACCTACTCCCCAGAAATAATTACCATATTGAGGGGCAGCCCAATGCATCGTGACATAGACAACAACCGGGTTACCATTAAGTAATTGACTTTGTAAGTCGGCAGGAGAAGCCCCTGAAATATTCTGAACATTACCGAACCGTGAACCCCATTTTGCTAAAGGTTCGGGATAAATTGACTGGAAGATTCCATAGGTTACTCGTTGATATCCGCCACCGAATCCTTCATTAGGATTACCATTTGGTGAAACTGGCATCGTTTTAATAAATGATTGAATGTTGTAGTTGTTGGCATATCCCTTATTATGAAGCGCTTCTAACAAGGCTGTCGCTTCACACGCCATATCACCAACTTGATATTGATTAATGTAAGGCGCATTTAATAAAGTACCATTAATTATTCCACTATTTGGATCAACGTAATAGTTCTGATGTCCAAGAATAAAATTCTGCTTTTGTAGGGCACCGTCACCACCAAAGTAATAGGTATAACCCCAGTTGTTGTAAAAGCGGTTATCCCAACGAGCGCCATCACTACCGAAATAATAAGTGCGACCCCAATTATTATAAAAACCATTATCTAAGCGACTTCCATCTGCTTGAAAGTAATAGGTTCGACCCCAGTTGTTGTAAAAGCGGTTATCCCAGCGAGCACCATCACTACCGAAATAATAAGTCCGACCCCAATTATTGTAAAAGCGGTTATCCCAACGAGCGCCATCACTACCGAAATAATAAGTCCGACCCCAATTATTATAGAAACCATTATCTAAGCGACTTCCATCTGCTTGAAAGTAATAGGTTCGGCCCCAGTTGTTGTAAAACTGATCTTTATATTCTTTTCCATCAGTACCAAAATAATATGTTTTACCATTTCTTTGTTGGAAATAATCGGTTTGCATTACCCCTTGAGCGTCAAATGAATACACATCATTATTAATTTGAGCTAACTGATTAGTATAACGTGCGCCATCAGCTCCAAAGTAATAACTATGCCCCCAATTTGTATACCATTGGCTCTTGGAAAGATTACCATTATTGTCATAATAATATGTTTTATTGTTGATGGTATTGAATGTATTTGGTTTTCCGGTCTCAGATACCTCATCTACATTATTACTTTGAGATTGTGGTATTACTGGAACTTGAATTTTTCCTTCGTCACTAGTATTTTGATCCGTAAGAGTTTGATTACTATCTGAAGATATATTCTGCGTTATTTCAACATTATTTAAATTTTGATTTTCTGTTGTACTATCAGCCCTTGCAAAAGTAGGTGTTACCATTAATAGGCCTAGAGCAATCGCAGCATAACACCATTTTTTCCCGCTTTTGTATAGCTTAAAATGTTTTCTTATTTCCAAAATAATCCATCCCAACTGTTAATTTTAATTAAACATTACTATCATAATATATTTTTTTAATTTGAAAACCTTTTTTCAGGAAAAAATTATCTCTTACAGAAAAGAGAAGTCGCTATTTAATAACAAACTTCTCTTTGGTAAATTTATTAAACTTTTACTTAACCAAGCCATTTTAAGGATGCGGTATAGTTTACAATAATAGGTTCTCCATAGTTTACATTACTAGTTTCTACGGATGCAAGCCAGAAATCATAATAATATTGATTTCCATCTGCAGTTGTATACGTTTTGCTTCCTTTTACTTCTTTAGGTAAAAGACTCTTTACATCATTAACAGTACTTTCGCTAACCTCTTTACCTTTTTCTCCAGTTAAAGCTTCTTTGATATCTTTTGAATTCAAGATACCAGAAAACGCATTATCACTTTTATCAGTTATTAAATCTCCCTGCTTTAGAGGATTATCGATTTTAATTTCCTCATTGTTAACAGTATTCCAAACCTGAGATATTTTAATTTGTAATGGAGAAGTTACTACTTGAGTACCTGGTTCAGAATCAACGACTACAGTTGCCGAATAATTTGCAATTAATGGTTGTCCATACTTGGCATCTTTATTTGCAGAAACAAACGTATTTACCTTATTATTTCCGCCTTCAAGCCAATAAACATAGTGATACCGTGCACCATTTGCTGCTGTGTATACTTTTGAAGATATTCCATCTTTAAGCTGTCCAGCTAGCTTAGTTAATTCAGCATTACCAATCAATTGACCATCATTTCCACTTAATTGAGTAGTTCCGAAAAGGTCTGTCGATAACTTTGTTTCTCCAGTTAATCCATCAGCAGGAGTTACATCAGTAGTATTCCATAGTTTTGTAATTGTTGGTATTACTACTGAACTCTTCATAACAGGACTTTCATAACCTTCTAACATACCTTTATAAACATTTAATGATTGAAGAGGGTATCCTTGATCATCAAACAACGTTACATTATCCCAAGTTGTACCACCCCAAGTAGGTTGGTTATTCCAGTACATTACTGAATCAGGTGCGTAGCCAACTGCATATTTAGAAGCCCATCCAGTGCCATAAATATCTGATACTTTTTTATTATAATCCCAATTATCATAGCCTGCTTTTACCGGAATCCATGCTGGTTCCCAATAAAATGCACCTACACCATTCTGATTGACTAATGCTTTATACATATCTGAAAGTGCATCTACTTGGCCTTGTGGATCATGACTATATGCTTGAATTTCACCACTTGCACTAATTGAGTTTCCAGTTCCGTCGGCATCATTAACGTTATTAATCCAGCCCGTTTCAAGAACTATCGTCTTTTTGCCAAATTCTCTTTCAGCCATCTTTTCGATAGCTTCTAGATTAGTTGGTGTACTTGCTCCGTATCCCAGATCAACGTTATCATACCAACCATTACCATCATGAGTTGACCAGAATGGGTAATAGGATGTTCCTAAGTAGTCATAATCAACGTTATTGTCTCTTAAGACTGTCATGATACCACGGTACTTATCAATATTAGGTGTTTCTAATTGAATAGCAATTTTAGCATTTGGCAATGTTTGACGAACTGCTTTAGCTCCAACACCTAAATATTTAGCTACTTTTGCTCCATCAGCAGTTTCCCAAGTTGTAGTCCAATTACCACCATGGTCTCGGTCAGTCCAAATACCAAATGCACCATTTGTAACCTCATTACCAACTTGAACCATTTGGACATTAGCTCCGACCTTCTTAAGATCAGAAAGTACTTTGCTTGTGTAGAGGCCAATTTCATTGCTTAAGTCATCTGTTGATAAGTTTTTCCATGCCTTAGGAAGTGGTTGCTTAGCAGGATCTGCCCAAAAGTCAGAGTAGTGGAAGTCAATAAGTACTTTCATTCCATATTTAGTTGCATCTGTAGCCATCTTAACTAGTGAAGCTTCATCATTAGTACCGCCACTGTATCCAAGTCCTTCAGCATTATATGGGTCATTCCATAACCGTAAACGAACCCAGTTAACACCAGCATCTTTTAAGACCTTGAATAAATTAGCTTCTTTTCCATCAAAGTCATAAAACTTAACACCAGCATTTATCAGCGCTTGGTAACTCGAAACATCAACCCCACGAACCATATCATCAGTCATTCCAGGGATCTTTTCAACCTTTACACTATCATAACGAAGTCCTGTGTCAGTCCCGGTCTTATAAGCTAAGTCTAACTGTTCATCTGTTCTTTCGCTTGCAGGGACCTTACTCTCATTAGTATTAGTACCAGTTTCTTGACCGAATACAAGTGTTGCAGTGTAATTTACCTTTAACTGATCTCCGTATTTAGCATCCTTGTTAAGCGCAAGGAAGTTATTTAATTTATCATCAGCTGATTGACCTTCTAGCCAGAATTCATAATGATAAGCATCATTACCATTATAGTAATTCTTAGTGCCTTCTACTGCAGAAGTATTACCTGCAAAAGCAGCAAAAATTGCTTTAAGAACCTCCTGACTAATAATTGTACCTTTATCTCCCTTTAGAAGTTCAGCAGTTCCATTAGTCAAAGCATTTCCGAGATCTGCACTATTAACTACACTTCCTTTAGTTAAGCCATTATCTACGTCAACATTTACGCCGGCCTTTTTAAAGGTATCTGAAATAGAAGCACTAATCGTGGAAGTAGCTTGTGGTTGTTCAGCTTTTTCTCCGGGTTTAAATAAAATAATTACTAACTTATTTTTATTTAGGTCTGCCCCAACACCAAGTACCGAGTTGTCTGCATTTGTAAAGTCATAACTATTCATAAAGGTATTAGTAATCTTTTGAGGATCATCATTTGTAAAATCAGTAGAATATACTACTAAAACCTTACCACTCAGTAAGTTATTAGCTTGTAATTTCTTTTCAATTACATTTTTATCAGGATTAGTATCACCTTGAGCTACTTCTTGTGCAATATCATGAAGCGCTAATTCTTGATAATCGTTATTGGTGTTTCGCCAATCATATTTAATACCATTAATACCTTGGTTGGTCAAAGCTTGGGCAACTTCTTTAGCCACTATATCTCTAGTTTGGCCCATATCAGAAGTCTCGGTCGCTTCACCATTATCATTAAATTCGTATCCTTTACCATCAATAACTCTTACCTGATTAGTAACCATAATTCCGTCATTATCAAAGTAGTATTGATGACCATCTTTTGTTAAGAATTGGTTTGTATAACGAGCGCCATCGGTTC
>NZ_LN887485.1:0-1290 GCF_036621895.1 Limosilactobacillus reuteri subsp. porcinus | reverse complement strand
ATACCTTGCCATTCTTATTTAAGAATTGATCAGTATAACGAGCGCCATCGGTTCCAAAGTAATAAGTGTGACCCCAATTCTTGTAATATTGGTCTTGGTACATAATTCCTTGATTATCAAAGTAGTATACCTTGCCATTCTTATTTAAGAATTGATCAGTGTAACGAGCGCCATCGGTTCCAAAGTAATAGGTGTGGCCCCAGTTATGATAAAACTTATTAACAACCAATGATCCATTTCCATCAAAGTAGAATAATTGGTTCTCATTTGCTGTTAAGAATTGATTTTTTAATGGAATAACTCCTTCATTATTAATCCAGTAGTTAATACCATTTATACTTTTAAGCTGGTTTTGAAGAAGCGCTCCATCACTACCGAAGTAGTAAGCACGACCCCACTTTACCATGTAACGGTTATCCCAACGGGCACCATCTGCACCAAAGTAATACGTACGACCCCAATTATTATAAAAGCTATTATCTAAACGACTACCATCATTTTGGAAGTAGTAAGTACGACCCCAATTATTATAGAAACGATTATCCCAACGGGCACCATCTGCACCAAAGTAATACGTACGGCCCCAATTATTATAGAATCCATTATCTAACCTAGCACCATTGGCTTGGAAGTAATACGTACGACCCCAATTGTTATAAAATTGATTACGATACAAGTCACCATTTTCCCCATAATAATAGGTACTACCATTAATCTCTTTAAAAGTATTCGGCGTTGATTTCTCTGGAATACTATCTTTAATATCTGTATTTTCAGCTTTAACATTAACTGGATTTGTTTGTTCTTCACTATTATTAGATTCAGGTTGTCCTTGATTAATCTGTTGACTTGAATCTATATTTTTATTCTCATTTATCGCTTTTTCATTAGTACTATTCTTGTTTGTGTCAGTAAAAGTTGACTCCGAATTAGAATCAGTATCACTAGTATTATCGTTTTTTACTAAAGAATTATTAGCATCAGAAGTAGATGTAATAGTATCTGCATCAGCTAAAACACTAGGCGAACCAATAGTAAGTCCTATCCCTAAAGCAGTAGTTGCGATTGCTGCACAACACCATTTTTTACCATCTTTATATAATTTAAAATGCTTTTTTATTTCCATGACTTTTCCCTTTCAATAACGTTTTACCTAAATAATATAAATCATCTTTTAAATCATTTCAATCAGATACTTAATAAAAAAGCGGTACTATACATTTTCAAATGTAAGCAGTCCATATTGACACGTTATTGACAGACAAAAAATCCCCGTAGAACCGTCCTTGA
>NZ_LN887484.1:0-3394 GCF_036621895.1 Limosilactobacillus reuteri subsp. porcinus | reverse complement strand
TTTATTTATAGAATACGAGGAGTTTTAATTATGATTAATTACCATCTTACCATTACTGGACGCGTTCAAGGAGTTGGTTTCCGCTGGAGCGTCTATCAGTTGGCACAGCGGGCTGGGATTGAGGGGATCGTTATGAATAAGAATGATGGGAGCGTTTATTGCGAATTGCAGGGTCCCATTGAGATTGTTAAGCAATTAATCTCTAAAATTAAAGCTGGACCCACTCCTTATGCTCGAATTAATAAGGTTAAAATCACCGAGGGAAGCCTGCAAAACTACCATCATTCATTTCAAATCACGCATTAGTTCGCGATTAGCGGTAGAATTCAATTCCTGAATAGAGTAAAATACGTACTATTAACGTAATTAATATACAAAGAAATAAGGGAGTTTGATTCATTAATATGAAACGAAAACGAATAACGATCGCTGGAGGTCTCTTTACCCTCCTGCTGCTTCTTAGCGGATGTGTACGGACTACTAAGAGCGGTCGGCCATACGGGTTTGTCTATGATTATATGGCTAAACCAATGCAGCACTTGATGGAATGGTTAGCCAGCCACATGGGCAATAACTACGGTTGGGCAATTATTGTCATTGTGGTAGTTGTGCGAACAATTCTTTTACCAGTGATGTTCTCACAAATGAAAAAATCAACCATTATGCAAGAAAGGATGTCCAAGGTTCAACCATTGATTAAAGAGCTAACAGAAAAACAAAAAGCGGCCAAGACTCCTGAAGAACAGGCGGCCGTTAGTCAACAAATGATGGCTCTTTACCGGGATAACAATATTAGCTTAACTGGCGGAATCGGCTGTCTGCCATTGTTAATTCAGCTGCCAATTTTTGCCGCCTTATATGCTGCTATCCGTTATTCGCCAGACCTTTACCACGCAACTTTCTTCGGGATTCCACTTGGTAAGCCAAGCATTATCTTAGCGATCTTATCTTTTATCGCCTATGCTGCCCAGAGTTATCTTGGTCTTGTCGGTGTTCCTGAAGCCCAGAAGAAGCAAATGAAAGCTGCTATTTGGATGAGTCCTTTCATGACCTTCTTCATTTCCATCACTTCTTCTGCCGGATTAGGTCTTTACTTCTTTATCGGTGGACTATTTGCCATCTTACAAACTTTGATGGTCAATGCTTACCGTCCGCGGATTCGTCGCCAAATTGAAGAAGAAAACAAGAAGAATCCAATTAAAATGTCTAAAGCACCAGTAATTAACACCCCTAGTTCTTCAACTAAACCGACTGATGCAATTGACCAATTACGTAAAGGCGATGCCAAGCCAAGCGATCAAGCAAACCGTAATCGTCAACGTAATGCTGGCAAACAGCAACATCACAAAAAATAATTATCAAAAAGCTGGGAGAAAGCAAAAGTTTTTTCTCAGCTTTGTTTTTTCGGAGGAAGACACATGATTAAACCAATTATTAAAGACCAACAATTACTCGCCAAAAAAGCAACCCCCACAACTAAAGCTGATTTGTCCCTTGCAACCGATCTTAGCGATACGCTTAATGCTCACCAAGCTGAATGTGTTGGAATGGCTGCCAATATGATTGGCGTAAATAAGAATGCAATTATTGCGCGAATCGGGCCCTTTAATGTCGTAATGTTCAATCCGCAAATCGTCGCTAAAAGTCACCCTTATCAAACTGCAGAAGGATGTCTTTCATTAAGCGGAACACGTCCTACTAAACGTTATAAGCACATTACCGTTAAATTTCGCAATCAGAGCTGGCAAGTGCAAACATTAGAACTTACAGATTTTGCTGCTGAGATTGTTCAACATGAAATTGACCATTGTAATGGAATTATAATATAAGCAATGAGAATATTTGCTAAAATATCAATAAATGAAATAAGGAAAGTAGAATCGCCGGGTTCTGCAACAAATTAAGTTATGCTTCTCAAACAGGCGTCCAACAGGGAGGATGGGAGCAAGTTTTGTGGAGGTTTTAATATGGATTCACCAATGTCAATTACCAAAGAAGTACGGCATTATGTTGTTCGTAATGTTGTCGCCACCCTCGGGATGTCAATGTATGTTATTATTGACACCCTTTTTATTTCAATCGCGGCGGGGGCTTTAGGCTTAACTACGCTTAACCTGGTACTCCCCCTATTCAACGTTTTTAATGGAACCGGGCTATTGCTGGGAGTCGGTGGCGCCACAATCTTTTCGTTAAATAAGGTTATGCATCCTGAGAGAATAAAATCATTATTTAGTCAACTGATGATTTTTGCTTTTACTTTCGGGCTTATCCTAGCAATCCTATTAAACATTTTTGCGACTCCAGTAGTTGATTTTCTTGGGGCAGATGATGCAACTCGGCAGATGGCAATCGTTTATTTACGAATAATTTCATGGAGCGGCCCTCTCTATATGGTTAACTACATTGCCATTAATTTCATTCGTAACGATGGCAATCCCACGTTAACCATGAAAGCCACCTTAACCGAAACATTATCTGTTATCCTCATCGACTGGTTCTTTATTTTCGGAATGGGTCTTAAATTAGAAGGAGCAGCATTGGCAGTATTATTTTCGCCAGCAATTAGCTTGGTGGTTTTAAGTTTTCATCGGAAGTTCGCCGGCCGACAATTAGAATGGCACTGGGTTGTCCCTCACCTAAGAAACATTTGGCGTTCAGCACGCTTAGGGGTTGCCTCAGCATTAAACGAATTAAGTACTGGTGTTAGTATTTATTTCTTTAACCATGTTTTATTGCAGCTGGCTAATAACTATGCCGTTGCCGCATATGGCGTTATTTCCAACATTGCCATCGTTGTGCTAGCAATTGCTAACGGGGTAGCGCTGGGTGTTCAACCGCTTGCTAGTCGGGAATTTGGTAAACACGAATATAAGAATGTATCGATGATGTTAAAAAATGGGATGATCATTACCCTCTTTCTAGCAACAATCAGCTTTATTATCCTGATTACCTTTAAGCATCCCATTATTGAAGTTTTTAATACTTCTCATTCTAGCCAACTCCTCGCCTATGCTAGTGTTGGCCTTCCAATTTACTTTACAAGTGTATTCTTCAGTGCGTTAAACCTATTGTTCATCCTTTTCTTAACAGCAATTGGCTCCGCGCGGGCATCATTTTCTTTATCAATTCTTCGTGGCTATATTATCCTTCTCCCCGCGATCTTTATTCTGGCAAAAGTTGCCGGAATCAACGGGGTCTGGGCAGCAGTTCCCTTTACTGAATTTGTTATTACTTGCATCGGTGGAATTATCATCTACCAGCGACTTAAAAAATTGAATAAAGGGTAAGTGGAAAATAACCTTCTCGTTAAGGTTCACATAAATAAAGAGGAGGCTGGGAATTAACTATTAATTTTTGGTTCTCTAACAGTAAAATCCGGACTACGATTTTTGAT
>NZ_LN887483.1:0-1497 GCF_036621895.1 Limosilactobacillus reuteri subsp. porcinus | reverse complement strand
TCCCTCCTAAAATTTGCTGCTAATAATATAACAATTTGCTTTTGAGTTGTCAACCAACTAATTTAATTCGTATCTGTCAAGTTTTCATAGGTAGCCTTTAAATATACAGTTTTAGTGGGTTAGTGCCTTAAAAAGTTGTCCTATTGGTCTACTTGTGGCCGTATTAATCGGAATTATTCCTTGTACTACTCCAATTGACGGCTTTGTCGGTGCCTTTCTTAGAAACTCTCCAGTTCGAATATGCATTTCCTGTAATAGGCTGGTTTGAGCCACTCGAGGAAGAACTGTTAATTGTTCTAGGATTGTATTTAAACTAGCTTGCAGTTCACCATTCATTCGGGCTTCAATTAAACCAATCATGGCTTTAGCCCCCTGCTTAGTCCATGACTTGCCCTGTTTCTTCATCCGGTAAGTAAAAGCCCGGTGAGAACTTTCGACTGAACCAATTAAATGAATATCCTTAAATCCACGCATTTGTGGTGAGAGGATATACCGCCAATTTCGCTGTAGATACTTTCTTAAACGCATTAGGTCGTCTGCTTGTTTTTCCGTTAGGTTTTGTGATTCATAAGTATCTAAAATTATTGTTAGCTCTGCTTGATCATGATGACGAACGGCTTTAATTGCTCGCATGGCTAATTCGTTGTGCCGGCCTAAAGTATGTTCAATTTTCTGTAAACAATGATAGCGGTCGAGAAAGTATTCACCATGTGCACCTTGAGGAACTAGACTTAATAGCTTAGCTGGTTCGTAACCTGGGCCAGCGTCACTGGCCAAAAAGATCGTTTGACCGGCAAGCTTATAATGGCGGTCTAAATAATCACTTAGTCGTGCTTCAAGCCGTCCTTGGTGCCCAACACTGAGAAAGTCATGCCGATTAATGATTTGATTAGCTACTCGCTCATAAACCCGATAATGGTGCACAAGAGTCAGCTGACCTGCTTCTTTTTTACCTTTAATCATAAAGGCATCACCCTCAATAGTTAAATTTTTAGGCATATGGCGAGGAGTAGCTTGGTGTTCTTTTGCTTGAGTTTGTTTAGCTACCTGATTTCCTAACTCATGCACGGCGTGCATTACCGAATCGGCAGTAATTCCGCTGTCAAATACAAGGTTCAAAATGTCGGCAGTATTGCGCATTGTAGTTGTTTGGGCAATCTTAGCCATCATCATTAAGTAGTGTGGCGATAAACGACGACGTGGTTTAATTTTTAATTGTTGGTCTAAGTAAAATTCACGTTTCTTTGTCCCAGCCTGATAATACCGTCGTTGAAAAGTCACCGGGCCAAAGATAAAATTAAGCGTCCGTGGCTGTTTATTGATTACTTGATAGTTCGCTGGAGCTTGGGACTTTAAGCTTCGATCTAAGCTTTCCAAAAAGTTTTGCATGATTACTTGTCCTAACTCCAATACCCCTTTTAAAATAATCTGTTCAGCTTCAAATAAACTGCCTGATTTCACCAAATTCTGCTCGATTTCTGTTAAAATATCCATGAG
>NZ_LN887482.1:0-13474 GCF_036621895.1 Limosilactobacillus reuteri subsp. porcinus | reverse complement strand
ATTATCTCCTACTCGATTTAAAGAGAATTAAATATATGATATAATAAATGATAACTAATATAAAGGAGGAATTACTAATGACTAAAAAGGTAGCATTAGTAACTGGAGCAAGCCAAGGAATTGGTAAGGCAATTGTAGAAAGATTGGTTAAGGATGGTTTTGCAGTTGCTCTTGTAGCATTAAACGAGGCAAAGCTCCAACAAGTTGCTGATGAAATTAATAATAATGGTGGAGAAGCACTACCACTTGTAGCTGATGTAGCAAATAGGGAAGAAGTATTTGCAGCTGTTGAGAAAACAGTCGAACATTTTGGAGATCTTAATGTAATCGTTAATAATGCTGGATTAGGTCCTACGACTCCAATCGATTCAATTACACCAGAACAGTTTGAAAAAGTATATGGCGTAAATGTTGCCGGAGTTTTATGGGGAATTCAAGCTGCCCATAAGGCATTTAAGGAGCTTGGTCATGGTGGTAAGATTATCAATGCTACATCTCAAGCTGGTGTTGTTGGTAATCCTAATCTTGCACTTTATTCTGGAACAAAATTTGCTATTCGAGGCATTACGCAGGTAGTAGCCCAAGATTTGGCAACTGAAGATATTACGGTAAATGCTTTTGCACCAGGAATCGTTAAGACACCGATGATGTATGATATTGCGCATCAAGTTGGTCAAAACGCTGGTAAGAGTGATGAATGGGGAATGGAAGCTTTTGCTAAGAACATTGCAATGAAGCGTCTTTCTGAACCAGAAGATGTTGCTAATGTGGTAAGTTTCTTAGCTGGTCCTGATTCAAATTACGTTACTGGACAGACAATTATTGTTGATGGTGGAATGCAATTCCATTAATATTTAATGCTAGTAGCAGCAAGCGCAACTGGAAAAGAATTTTTCAGCTGCGCTTTTTTAACTTCTTCTAAAAATATTACGATAAATTAACCCAAACGAGATGGATTTTGCTACAATTAATAACTAGTAGAAATGAGGAGGCTAGGCTTGTGGCAAAACGGAAGCGGAGAAGCAAAAACCGCCATACGGGTAGAAATTGGATTATTAGCATTCTTGCTGTTATTGTTATTTTTTTGGGTGTTTACGTTGGGCACCATTTTTACCGAATCTGGAATCAGCAACGAATTGAACAAGAGGCACGTGAAAAGGATCGCCGAGCGAAGCAATTATTTATTCAGCAAGTTGCTCCTGAAGCCCAGGCAATGCAAAATACTTATCATGTCTATGCATCAATTACGATTGCCCAAGCGATTCTTGAATCTCAATGGGGAACGAGTCAGTTAGCATCGCAATACCATAATTTATTTGGAATTAAGGGAACGGGAACAAATTCACGAGTAATGACAACCAAAGAATACATTAATGGTAAGTGGATCGTTACTAAGGGGCGGTTCCGCGTTTATGATAGTTGGAGCGACTCTATTAAGGATCATACGCGATTGATGTTAAATGGGACAGACACCAATCAGCAAAATTATGATCGAGTTGTCCATGCGACTAATTACCAAGAAGCAGCTCGGGGATTGCAAGAAGCAGGGTATGCGACTGATCCTGATTATGCACAAAAATTAATTTCGGTGATTAAGGCATATAAATTATATAATTATGATAAGTAATATAGAGGGGTACGAAAATGAAAGAGCTAGAAGAAAAAATTAAGGAATATGGGACTGTTTTACCGGGTAATGTTTTAAAAGTGGATGCCTTTTTGAACCATCAAGTTGATCCTCAATTAATGTTGCATATCGGTCAAGAATTTGCCAAACTTTTCGCTAATGAAGGTATTACTAAAATTTGGACAGTTGAATCATCAGGAATTGCGCCAGCTGTAATGACCGGGTTAGAAATGAACCTCCCAGTTATTTTTGCTCGTAAGCATAAGAGCCTTACTCTTAACCAAAATATGTATACTGCTGATGTATATTCATATACTAAGAAAACAACCAATCGGATTTCAATTTCTAAAAAGTATGTAGATGCTGACGATAAAATTTTAATGATTGATGATTTCTTGGCTAATGGTCAAGCAGTAGAAGGTTTATTAGAAATTGCCGATCAAGCAGGGGTCCAAGTAGCTGGTGCAGGAATAGTTATTGAAAAGAGTTTTCAACCTGGAGCTGGTGAACTAAAGGAACGTGGAATTCGTGTCGAATCATTGGCACGAATTCAATCATTGAGTGATAATAAAGTTGAATTCGTAAAAGACTAATAAGGGAAGTGATAAAATGGGCAGAGACGCTATTTACCCAGGTAGTACTTTAGGAATTATTGGAATTAATCGCAATGGGGCAGCACTTATTGCAACAGCGAAGAAGGCAGGCTTTAACGTTGGTGTGTATGTGGATCGCTCTCAGCCATCAGTAACTAAAATGGCTGACTTTACCATTGTAGGGGCAATGAACGATCGGGCAAAACTAACTCAGTTTGGGGAAGCGTGCGATGCAATTATTTATCAAACCCCTAATGTCGATTCTCGCGTCCTGCACTTTTTGAGTCAATATGCGGTGATTCCCCAGGGGATTAATGCTCTTGAAATTGTTCAAGACCGGTTAATGGAACGGGCTTTCTTAGATCAAGTAAATATTAATATTGCTCCATATGTGACGGTGGTTAGTTTAGATGATGTTTATCAATCAATTGATTCCATTGGCTATCCTGCACTGTTAAAACCCATTCAACGAGGAATTGGGGAAAATTCAATGCTGATTGAGCGCCAATCGGATATTACTCGCGCCGCTGATTTTATTGATACTGGTACATATTTACTAGAATCGTGGATTGAACATACAAATGAATATACAATGACAGCGGCAACTGATGGAAAAGATACAGAGATTTTTCCACTTGCTCAGCTTCATTACAATGACAAGCGCCAATTGATTTCTGTTGCGACACCAGCAAATATTCACGATGATATGTTAAAAGAGATGCAACGGATTGTAAAAAGTGTTGCGGCATCTCTTGAATATCGGGGTGTATTTTCGGTTAACTTTTATGTTACTTCTACTGGTACCCTTTATGTAAAGAATATTGAGCCAGGGTTAACGTCGATTGCTAATATTTATGATGTCACAGCAAATGTTGATCAGTATGAAGAACAATTAAGAAGCGCTGTGGGAATGCCTCTACACGTTATTACACCATTACAAATTGGTTTGTTGATGGTCGTTCGCAATTATCAATCACGGGCAATTCAACGGCAATGGTTGCTGAAGAATAACTGGCAATTTAGGTTCTTTAATGATGTTGGGGATGACGATCAAGCAATTCTAGGCTTTGTCTGGGTAACTGGCGGCGATAATTTAGCAGCCTTAAAGAATCAGGTTGACGATACTGAAGTTTGGAACGACCAAGCTTGATCATGAAATTATAAATTAAGCGTATAAGATTACGAGGGACTGGGGATGAAATCGCAGTCTCTTTATTTTTCCTAACATATGTTCGATTTTAGCACCAAATGAGATCCTAATTTGGTATAATATTAGCCGATGAAAATTTAGAGAGGATGGAACAGCGTGAATAACGGGCAAGCATTATTAGAAGGAATGAATGATAAGCAATCCGAAGCAGTATTAACGACAGAGGGACCATTATTAGTAATGGCCGGTGCTGGATCAGGAAAGACGCGGGTTCTTACACACCGGGTTGCTTACTTAATTGAAGAAAATGGTGTATTACCATGGAATATTTTAGCGATTACGTTTACCAACAAGGCTGCGCGCGAAATGAAAGAACGGGTCGGTAAATTGCTTGGTGAAAGTGCTAATGAGATTTGGGTATCGACTTTTCACGCATTATGTGTTCGAATCCTTCGTCGTGATATTGAAAAAATCGGCTATAATCGCGCCTTTACGATTGCGGATACAAGTGAGCAACGGACATTAATGAAGCGGATTTGCGCAGAATTAAATATTGATACTAAAAAATTTGATCCCCGCAGTATCTTAAGCGCGATTTCTAATGCTAAAAATGCTTTATTGACACCAGATGACTATAGCAAAGAAGCTAATAGTATGTTTGAAAACATGGTTGCGCGTGCTTATAAGCTTTATCAACAGGAGCTAGAAGCTAACCAAGCATTAGATTTTGATGACTTGATCATGAAGACGATTGAGTTATTGGAAAGTGACCAAGAGACGCTTGAATTTTATCAAGACAAGTTCCACTATATCCATGTTGACGAGTACCAGGATACAAACGATGCCCAATACCGGTTAGTTAATCTATTAGCGCAAAAGTACCAAAATTTGTGTGTGGTAGGGGATGCAGATCAGAGTATTTATGGTTGGCGTGGAGCTAATATGAACAATATTTTGAATTTTGAGCATGATTATCCCCAAGCCAAGACGGTAATGCTTGAGCAAAACTATCGATCAACGCAAACAATTTTAAATGCAGCGAATGAAGTTATTGCTAATAACCTTTATCGAAAAAAGAAGAATTTGTGGACAGAAAATGGTCAAGGGGACAAAATTTCATATTACCGCGCGCAAAATGAACACGATGAAGCGCAGTTTATTGTTTCGAAGATTAAAGAAGAACAAGAAAAGCATGGCTATCACTTTAATGACTTTGCGATCCTTTATCGGACTAATGCGCAATCACGGATGGTTGAAGAAACTTTCTTGAAGAGTAGTATTCCCTATACGATGGTCGGTGGTCATAAATTCTATGACCGGCGTGAAATTCGTGATATTTTAGCATATTTGACCTTAATCGTTAATCCTGCCGATTCAATGAGCTTTGAACGAGTTGTTAATACGCCCAAACGAGGAATTGGTTTAACTAGTGTGGAACATCTTCGCGATTTCGCTAATGAAAATGGCTGGACATTATTAAAGGCAGCTCAAAATGTTGATACTGCTAGTGAAATTACTGCACGAACACGAAATAAAATTGATGAATTTGGTCAATTAATGGCTAACTTGACTAAACAAGCAGAATATCTCACATTAACTGATTTAACTGAACAGATTTTAGAGTTAAGTGGCTACAATAAAATGCTAAGTGATGATCGAAGCCTTGAAGCACAAGCTCGTCGTGAAAACCTTGATGAATTTAAGTCGGTTACACAAGAATATGATGAGCAGCATAAAGACGATGATGATCCTAACTTGCAAAAAATTATTAACTTTTTAGCTGATTTGGCCCTTGTCTCAGATCAAGATGATGTTGATGAACAAGCACCGGCTGTAACTTTAATGACATTACATGCAGCTAAGGGACTTGAATTTCCAGTTGTTTTCCTTGTGGGAATGGAAGAAGGTATTTTCCCATTATCGCGAGCTTTAATGGAAGATGACGAATTGGAAGAAGAACGTCGCTTAGCCTATGTTGGAATTACACGGGCAAAGAAAAAGCTTTATCTTACTAATGCCTTTTCACGTTTACTTTATGGTCGTATCCAGCGTAACCAACCATCACGATTTGTCGAAGAAATTGATTCTGAGTTGTTACAGTTTGAAAATAGCCCATCAGGTAATAGCATTAAAGATAGTAAACTGCCATTTGATCGTGCTGCTGCAACTGCTACTACCTACCGTGATCAGCAAAAGCGGACATATCGCAGTGCTGGCAAGCGGGTTAAACCAATTACTAACACCGGAACTGGGGCCGATAAAGTTGGTTGGAAAACTGGCGATAAGGTTGAGCACAAAAAGTGGGGCCAAGGAACAGTGGTCAAAGTTAACGGTAGTGGCAATGATATGGAATTAGATATTGCCTTTCCAAGTCAGGGTGTAAAGCGATTATTGGCAAGTTTTGCCCCAATTACGAAAGTACAAAAATAATGAAATGAGGCGGATGAGATGAGTGAAAAACAGACGCCAGTAAAAGAATTAACCCTTCAAGAAGCTCAAGATGAGATTAAGCCATTACGAGCAAAATTGACTAAGTGGGGAAAAGAATATTATGAACAAGACAATCCAACGGTAGAGGATCATGTGTATGATCGTGCTTATCAGCGATTAGTACAGCTGGAAGAACAATTTCCCCAATTGGTCTCTGCTGATTCGCCAACCCAACGAGTAGGAGGAGCAACAGAAAGCCAATTAACAAAGGTTCGGCATGAAATTCCGATGTTATCGATGGGGGATGTCTTTTCGATTGAAGAATTGATGGACTTTAACCAACGACAACAGGAAAATCGGGATGTCGAAGTTGAGCCCGAATATAATCTCGAACTAAAAATCGATGGTCTTTCTCTTTCACTTGTTTACGAGAATGGAAAGTTAGTTCAAGGTTCTACGCGTGGCAATGGAACGATTGGTGAAGATGTTACTGCTAATGTCCGAACTATCAAGTCAGTTCCCGCAGAATTGCCAGAACCATTATCGATCGAGGTTCGGGGCGAATGTTATATGCCAAAAGCGGCTTTTGCAAAGTTAAATGCTAAACGCGAAGCAGAAGGATTGCCGGTTTTTGCTAATCCCCGGAATGCAGCAGCCGGAAGTTTGCGGCAATTAGATCCGAAAGTAACGGCGCAACGTGAACTAGATACATTTATATATTATGTTCCTGAATATCAAAAGTTAGGAGTTAAGACCCAAGCGGAAGCACTTGATCGTATGCGAGAATTAGGTTTTAATGTTAATCCTAATAATCGGGTTGTTCATAACCGTGATGAAATTGAAAAGTATATTGAAGAATATACAGCTCAACGAGACAAGCTCACTTACGGGATCGATGGAATTGTTGAAAAAGTAAATGATCTTGATACGGAAGTTGCCCTTGGGAATACAGTTAAGGTGCCACGCTGGGAAATTGCTTATAAATTCCCTCCCGAAGAGCAAGCAACGATTGTCCGTGATATTGTCTGGACTGTCGGTCGGACCGGCAATGTAACGCCAACAGCAGTTATGGACCCAGTTCAATTGGCGGGTACAACAGTTAGTCGAGCTTCTTTGCATAATCCTGATTACTTGCGTGAAAAAGATATTCGGATTGGTGATACTGTTTACCTGCATAAAGCGGGTGACATTATTCCTGAAATTTCAAAAGTAGATCTAACTAAACGTCCCGCAGATTCAGTTGAATATGAGATTCCAACGAAATGTCCGGTCTGTGGCTCAAAATTAGTTCATCTTGATGGTGAAGTTGCATTACGCTGTATTAATCCAATGTGTCCAGCGCAAATTAAAGAAGGCTTAGCACATTTTGCTTCCCGGAATGCCATGAATATTGATGGGCTTGGTCCTAGAATTATTGAACAGCTATGGGATAAAGAATTGATTCATGATGTTGCCGGTTTATATCGGCTTAATCATGACCAATTATTAACTTTAGATAAATTTGGCGAGAAATCGACCTCTAACCTATTGACATCGATCGATAATAGTCGTAATAATTCTGTCGAGCGCTTATTATTTGGTCTTGGAATTCGTCATGTAGGTGCAAAGGCTGCTCGAATTATCATGGAACATTTCGGTGACCTTGATAGCTTAATGAAGGCCGATGCCGATGAAATTTCTGCGATTAGTGGAATTGGGCCAACAATTGGCGAAAGTATCGTAACTTATTTTGCTAATCAACAGGTTATTAAATTAATTGACGAATTACGAGAAGTTGGGGTAAACTTTGCTTATCTTGGCTCACGGTCAAATGCTAATCCTGATAGCGAATGGAATGGTCGGCGAGTAGTACTGACTGGTAAGCTAACTGAAATGACTCGTGGTGAAGCAAAATCATGGCTTGAAAACCACGGGGCTAAGGTAACCGGAAGCGTCTCAAAGAAAACAGATATTGTCATTGCTGGGGCTGATGCTGGTAGTAAGCTAACAAAAGCTCAAGACTTGGGTGTTGATGTATGGAATGAACAGCAATTCAGCCAAGCAATGAAGGAGGAACAGTAAATCGTGAAGCGAAAGGCAAAAAAAATAGCCGTTAGTGCTGCCGTTTTGATGTGTACTGTCTTGCTTGCATCATGTGGTTTTGGCGGAAAGTCGTCATCGAAAAACTATTCAACGACTGGTTCAAGCAATGGTGCTTATCAAGGTGTGATTAAAAATGGTCGTTACCGAACAAGTAAAGCTCGGGGTGTAAATGTCTCACAAAATGATAATCAGTATAACCTTAAAAGCTTTGAAAGTGGGTTGACTCAGGTTTCAAAACGGGTCTTTTCAACCAAAAGCTATATTTTCCAAGAAGGTCAATACCTTAGTAGTGGGACAATTGAAAACTGGCTTGGCCGAAAAACAAAGAGTAATCCTGAAGGGCTAAACCCTGCTCAAGGAAAGAAGAGTAATCCTAACCCAGTCTATATTCAACAAATTGAAGAACAAGATTATATGCAAGAAAGTGGTAATTCCATGAAATTGCGAGGGATTACGATTGGGATTGGAATAAATTCCGAATATAACTACCAAACTAAGACAGGCGGACCAACTTTAACTAAGAAGATTAGTGATAGTGAGGTTCGTCGTCAAGGTGAAATCGCGGCACAAAAGGTTCTTCAACGAGTGCGGAAAAAGCCAGGTGTTGGAAATGTTCCAATCGTGATTGCACTATACAAACAAGCACCAGATGATAGTTTAGTTGGTGGTACATTCTTTGCTTATAGCAAGAATAGTGGTAATACGATTAGTAGCTGGCGGAAGTTAAATTACAAGAATGTAGTTCTTCCAAAGGCTAGTGCATCAACAACTAATAGTTCTGATCAAACTGATGACGATAGTTTCTCAAACTTTAAGAGTCAGATTCAAAGTTTCTTCCCTAACTTGAGCGGAGTTACAGCACAAGCACAATATGAAAATGGAACTTTGTCAGGGATGCACATTACCGTTACTACTCAGTTCTATAGTCAAAGTGAAATTACTAGTTTTACCCAATATATCACCCGGGCAGCGAAGAAGTACCTGCCTAATGGGATTCCGATTGATATTAAGATTCAATCTGATTCAGAAATTCAAGCGGTTGTTTATCGGAATGCTGGTTCTGATAACTTCCAGTCGCATATTTTTGATTCTTATTAAAGGTGAAAAAGGAGAATATCGATTCGTTACTAGAAAATGCGAACCGATAACTCCTTTTTTATTTCTACATGGATGAAATAGGAGCCTATTCTGTGCTAAAATTGTTAAATGTATATGTAGATTTTAAATTACTGGAAAAGAGGTAGAGAGAATGGCCAGTAAAATCACTGAGCAACAAGTAGAACACGTTGCTGAACTTGCTAAGCTTGAGTTCCCTAAGGATGAACTTGGTAAGTTTACCACTCAACTAGGAAACATTATTGATATGTTTGAAGACCTCGAAGCGGTTGATACCGATGGCGTTGAACCAATGACATCAGCAACCGATCGGGTAAATGTAATGCGTGAAGATAAGGCAATTAAGAGTTCTAAAGAAGAACAAGAAGCCTTGCTTAACAATGCTCCTGAAACTGATGGTGGCTACATCAAGGTTCCAGCAATTCTTGACGAAAGTGAGGACGGCGAATAATGGATTTTTACCAAACAAGCTTGAGTCAATTGCACGATGACTTGGTAAATAAGAAAATCAGTGCAACTGAATTAACAAAGGAAACTTTTGACCACATTAAGGGTAACGAAGACCAAGTTAAAGCCTTCATCAGCTTAAATGAAGACCAAGCACTAAAGCGGGCAGCTGAGATTGATGCAAAGGGCATTAGTGATGATCAATTAACTGCAGGGGTTCCGCTTGCAGTTAAGGATAATATTTTAACTAAGGGCCTTACAACGACGGCTGCTTCTAAGATGCTTGAAAACTTTAGCCCTGTATATGACGCGACAGTGGTTGAAAAGTTAAATGCTGCTGATTACATCAACGTTGGTAAGACTAACCTTGATGAATTTGCCATGGGGTCATCTACTGAAAATTCAGCATTCTTTACAACTCATAACCCATGGGATCTTACACGGGTTCCTGGTGGTTCTTCCGGTGGTTCTGCTGCTGCGGTTGCAGCCGGGGATGTTTTAGGTGCGCTTGGTACTGATACTGGTGGTTCTATTCGGATGCCAGCCTCATTTAACGGTGTCGTTGGGATGAAGCCTACATACGGCCGTGTATCACGGTGGGGAATCATTGCCTTTGGTTCAAGTTTTGACCAAGTCGGCTGGTTGACCCAAAATGTTAAGGATAATGCCTTGTTGACTGCCCTCATCAGTGGAAATGATGACCGGGATATGACATCTTCCCTTAAAGAAGTCCCAGACTGGGCAGCCCAATTAAACGAAAATACGAATGTTAAGGGTTTACGGATTGCTGTGCCAAAGGAATACTTTGATGGCTTAGACGAAGATGTTCAAGAAGTAATCAAGGCTACTTTGGACCACTTAGAATCTCTCGGCGCAATTGTTGATGAAGTAAGTTTGCCACACACCAAGTATGGGGTTCCTGCTTACTACATTTTAGCCTCATCTGAGGCATCTTCTAACCTCCAACGTTACGATGGTATCCGTTATGGCTTCCGAGCTGCTGATGTTAAGAACTTGGAAGACGTTTATGTTCGTTCTCGTTCGGAAGGTTTCGGTGAAGAAGTTAAGCGGCGGATTATGTTAGGGACATTCTCTCTCTCTGCTGGTTTCTACGATGCTTACTTTAATAAGGCCGCTAAAGTTCGCCGGCTTATTGCTCAAGATTTTGAAGACGTATTTAAGGATCATGATGTAATTGTTGGTGCTACTGGTGCTTCAACAGCATTTAAGATTGGTGCAGAGATTGATGATCCACAAACCATGTACATGAACGATGTATTGACTGTTCCCGTTAATATGGCCGGCCTTCCCGCAATGTCCATTCCTGCTGGTTTCTCTGCTAAAAATGGCATGCCAGTTGGTCTGCAAATCATTGGAAAAGCATTTGACGAACAAACAGTTTATAACACTGGATATGTCTTTGAACAGACAACTGATTTCCACAAGAAGACACCAAAGTTAGGAGGTCAAAACTAAGATGAACTTTCAAACAACAATCGGTCTAGAAGTCCACGTTGAATTAAAGACTAATTCAAAGATTTACAGTCCATCTCCCGTTGAATACGGTGACCAGCCTAACGCAAACACCAATGTCATTGACTGGGGTTACCCTGGTGTATTGCCAAGCTTAAACAAGGGTGTCGTTCGAGACGGAATCATGGCTGGGCTTGCTCTTCATGCTCAAATTGCCCACAACATGCACTTTGATCGGAAGAACTACTTCTATCCTGATAATCCGAAAGCCTATCAGATTACTCAATCAGATACTCCAATTGCTCATGATGGTTGGATTGAAATTGAAGTAAACGGTAAGAAGAAAAAGATTGGTATCAAAGAAATGCATATTGAAGAAGATGCTGGTAAGAACACTCACACTAGCAAGTATTCATACGTTGACTTGAACCGGCAAGGAACACCGCTAATTGAAATTGTTTCTAAGCCAGATATTGCCTCGCCTGAAGAAGCAGTGGCTTACTTGGAAGCATTGCGTCAACGGATCCAATTTACGGGGATCTCTGACGTGAAGATGGAAGAAGGGTCCATGCGGGTTGATACCAACATCTCAATTCGGCCAATCGGTTCTGACAAATTTGGGACCAAGACAGAAATGAAGAACATCAACTCCTTTAACTATGTTCGGAAGGCCCTCGCATTTGAAGAAAAACGGCATCAAAAAGTATTGATGGCTGGTGGACACATTGGTCAGGAAACTCGTCGTTATGATGAAGCAACTGGTGAGACTATTCTGATGCGGACAAAGGAAGGTTCTGATGATTACCGTTACTTCCCAGAACCAGACTTGCCACCAGTAAACGTTAGCGATGAATGGATAAGTGAAATTGAAAGCGAAATGCCAGAAATGCCTGGTGAGCGTCGTGAGCACTATGTTAAGGATCTTGGCTTAACTGATTACGATGCGATGGTTCTTACCCAGACTAAGGAGATGTCTGATTTCTTTGAAGAAGCTGTTAAGGACGGTGGCGATCCTAAGCGGGTAGCCAACTACTTGATGAACGATGTGAACTCATACTTGAACGATAAGCAAGTTGACTTACAAGACACCAAGCTTACTCCAGCTAACCTTGCCGGCATGGTGAAGTTGATTGAAGATGGGACTATTTCTTCTAAGATGGCTAAGAAGGTCTTCAAGGGAATCTTAGATGGTGAAGAACCAAATGCTTACGCAAAGGAACACGGTCTTGTTCAATTATCTGATCCTGCGCAACTACAGCCAATCGTTGATGAAGTGCTTGACAACAACGAACAATCAATTGAAGACTTTAAGAATGGTAAAGACCGGGCTGTCGGCTACTTAATGGGTCAAATCATGAAGCAAACGCGTGGTAAGGCTAACCCACAAGTTGTTACTCAATTATTGATGAAGTCTTTGAAGGCTAAATAGAGTAGGGAGGGATGACCGTGCGAAAACGTGCTCGGATAATTTATAATCCTACCTCAGGCCGTGAAACATTGCGAAGTGATTTAGTTGATATTCTCGCAATTTATGAGAAAGCTGGATATGAAACTAGTGCTTTTGCGACTACTCCTGCGCCTAACTCGGCTAAGAACGAAGCCACTCGTGCTGCTGAAGACGGTTTTGATTTGATTGTAGCTGCTGGTGGAGACGGTACCCTGAATGAAGTGGTCAATGGAATTGCTGGGTTAGAACATCGGCCAACATTAGCGATTATTCCAGCAGGGACGACTAATGACTATGCACGGGCATTACGGATTCCTCGTGATGATCCGATCGCCGCGGCTAAGTTAATCTTAAAGAAGAATAAGAAATTTAAGATTGATATTGGTCGGGCTGGTGAAAATTACTTCATGAACATTGCTGCCGGTGGAACGATGACCGAATTAACCTATGAGGTCCCTTCGCAAATGAAGTCCCTCTTTGGTTACGCAGCATACTTCGCCAAGGGAGCAGAGTTGATGCCACGGATTAAGCCAGTTGACATGCTAATCAAGTATGATAATCAGGAATACCGGGGCAGTGCTTCCATGTTTATGATTGCTTTGACTAATTCGGTCGGCGGTTTTGAACAGATTGTGCCGGATGCGTCACTTGATGATGGAAAGTTTACAATGATTATCGTCAAGAAGAGCAGCGTGATCGATATGCTTAGTTTAATGGCAAAGGCGCTTCAAGGAAAGCACCTTGATGATCCGCGCATTATTTATGCAAAGGCAACCGATATTGAAGTTATTCCGCTAAACAAGGAAGATCGCTTGATGGTTAACCTGGACGGGGAATACGGTGGCGATGCGCCAATGAAATTCCATAACCTTAAACAGCACCTAGAAGTAATTGCTAACTTGGATGAGATTCCAGAAGATGCGATTACAACTTCAGCTGATTTTAAGCGGGTCGAAGAAGACTTTATGAATGGCATTGACGATTATAAAGATCGCGAAAAGAAATAGAATAAATAAAGGGGCTGGGAATTAACTATTAATTCTTGGTTCTCTAACAGTAAAATCCGGACTATGATTTTTGATCGATCAAAAATCGTAGTCCGGATTTTA
>NZ_LN887481.1:0-6142 GCF_036621895.1 Limosilactobacillus reuteri subsp. porcinus | reverse complement strand
AAATTGACATTTCGGGTAATAAAAAATGAGGAGACCGAGAAAAAATTTTCGGCTCCTCATTTTTTAGTCGAGTTTAAATATGATTTATAAATTTGAATCAATTCAACTGGTGATTTTGTTTGAATCAAGCCTGCAATTGACTTAATTTCATTAATGCTTAAAGAGTCTGGTGCGGCACCCCAAAGCATTAACAAATTAACAATTGTATTGATATAGAGGGTTTTAATAAATGAGAATGGCAATGGCGATTTTACATTAGCTTCTTTAATATTTATATCCCCAAACAAATATGGAACTCGCGCATCAAATTCATTATTTGCTACTTCAACAATCATTTGATAAAACTGCATATCTCCATTTGAAGAAAGCAAATTTGACAACGTATGCTTATTTTCATTACAAAAAGCCAACGTATGATTAAATGCCACTTCTGCTAATTCCTTAATTTCGTCTGCACCTGGTAAATGCTTGACATCTTTTAGCTCCTCCCGATCAATTATGAGAGCTTCTTTTAGACCTTCCAATAGCTCATTTTCAATTTCATGGAGAAGATCTTGTTTATTTTGGTAATAGTTGTAGAAAGTTTTTTTACTAATTTCAGCGCTATTTACAATATCATTAGTAGTACATTCTGATAACTTTTTAGTATCTAAAACAGTAATAAATCCTTCCTTAATTCTATTTAACGTATTAATTTTGCGAATATCCATCTTTTTTCTCCTAGTATAAACTCCAAACTATATTATCTTAATATAAACGATTAGTAAAAATATAGTAAAATAACACCCTTGTTAGAACAAAGTATATTCTTGGTAGCACTTGTACACAGTGAGTGCATAATCTCGTAAAACTATTAACTATTGATAAATTACTTGGTAAAATATCATCGAATTGAAGCTTTAACATCAAAAGCAATTCGTGAAGAGATCAATTTTATTACTTAATGACTTCTAAAGTGTCCTTAACTTTTTCTCATTTTAATAAGGACAAAAATCCTAATAAACTCCCAAAGTTAAATTGTTCTTTCTTCTAGGGTGGTGCCAATAGTTGTTTTTTAGTTATTTGCCTCAATTAGACTTAACATTATACTAGTAGCAGATAATGTGCGATATCGGCTACTATTATTCCCTAAAATAATACGTTCAACGATTTGTGCAGTCATTGAGCGTTTTTTCTATTCTCCTATTTTACTCGTTCGTCATTTTCAGCTCGCTCACGACGCGTTAACCAGAATAAAATTAACGGTAAAATCACGAAACCAAAGACCATTCCAAAAATTGCAAACCAGTTTGGCATTAGATGTCCTGCACGATTAATACTAAACTCACTAATCCAATCATACCGCATTAATAAAAATAGTGTAATTACAACGAAAAGGATAAATAAAATTATATCAGCAAAAACTTACATGATTTGTTCTGTTTCTAAGTATGATATACTATTTCCTAAACAAATGTTCGATTAGAGGCTTTTATATGCGAAATATAATTCTTAATCCAACGAAGCGCCAAGTTCACAAGATCAATAAGCGGATCGAAAAAGTTTATCGTCCGCGACAGAAACAAGCATTAATAGTATTTACTACCAATATCGGTCACCATCCAATTTACAAGATTAGCCTTGATACATTTCCTGCACTGGGGACAGGGATTTCGATGACCATGGTTAGTGAGATTCCGGTAGATGATATTAGCAAGGAACAATATATCCTCCTTCTCTATGCCCTTTATTCTCACTGGAAAAAATTACCATTAGTATTCCGTGGCTTTACTCCCAAACAAGTCCGGTGGTTTCAGAAAAAATTTGGTACCCGGGTATTTAATGAGCATTCAACGGTGGATTGGTGGCGAAAGATAAGATAAACAGGGCAGTACATTGATGGCCTCCATCGTCTGGTAAAACCGAACGATGGAGGCCTGTTGCTACTTATGGGGGCTTTGCGTGGCTCCCTTTCTTTTAATTATGCTCGATTGTTACATCTTCATGGCCATCATATTCTTCAACTGCTACATGAACAGTTTCATTCATTGCTGTTGGGATATTCTTTCCAACAAAATCTGGCCGAATTGGTAATTCACGGTGTCCCCGATCGACAAGAACCGCTAGTGAAATTCGGTTTGGCCGCCCCATATCCATTAAGGCATCTAAGGCCGCCCGAACTGTCCGTCCAGTGAAGAGTACATCATCAACCAAAATAACATGTTTATTAGTAATATCAATATCTAATTGATCAGTTTTTACGGTTGGTTCTTGAGTATAATCTGGTACATGACGATCATCACGATAAAGAGAGACGTCAAGTGCTGCCACAGGAATTTCTACATTTTCCAACTGATTTAGTCGCTTGGCGAGGCGCTTTGCTAAATATACCCCCCGCGTCTTAATTCCAACAAATACTAAGTTATCGACACCCTTATTTTGTTCGATAATCTCATAAGTAATCCGGGTCAATGCACGTTGCATACTTGAGCCATCTAAGATCTCATGAGCCATCATGTCACTTCCTTAATTAATTTAAAATCTTTCAAAAGAATAAGGCCCTCCGCTAATCTAAGGAAGGATCCAGCATTTACTTGAGTCTTTCCCTAACAATTTAACGGGGAACCTCGCTAATTATTATTACCATTTTAAGGGTCTATCTTGTCGCTGTCAAACTCACTAATTAGCAAACTCGTCTAACCACTTCTGGACTTCTTGGCTAATATTTCCCCAAATTTCTTGAAAGTCGCCTTTATTCTTTAGATTGTTGACAATTTTCGTCCCATTATTTGGGTTTTCCCGTACTTCATTAACTGTTTCATTAACTTGGTTTAAATCTTGCTTCACGCTGTTACTTTGAACTTGATTTTGCAAGTCTTGGATTTGACTTTGGATCTTATCAAGTCGGCTTTCTAATGCTTGTTGATCATGGTCTTTCTGATATTGTTGGGTTGCCCCTTTAAGTTCTGCAACTTGGCTAGCAAGACGTTGATTATCTTTTGTTAAATCGCTGATACTGCTTGAATTGTTGCTTATTTGACTGCTCTGCTGACTATCAGTTGCCGCTTGATTAGCCGCTTGTCGGTTATGAGAGCTGATCGCCCACCATGCACATAAGATAACCACGATTACGATAATAACCCATAACCATCCCCGTCTTGACTTTGGGGACGTTGCAGTTTCCTTAGGTGCATTCTGTGTCCGCATCGGTTGAATATTTAGGGTAATGCTTGCCTGGGCACTTTGTCCGTTATTATCCATTACATTTAACATCACAGGGTATTCTCCTACTTTGTTAACATCCACTTGAGTTAGGTTCATCATCACCTTACTCGTTAAATCTTGGCCATTTTCATCGGATGCATGCACACCCAACTCATGCATTATGTCAGCTTGATTTAAAGGACGGTTAAGTGGCCAATTTAAATAATGTTTTTCTACTATTAGTGTTGGCTGTGTCATCATCTTGCCTCCTATAACGTGTATTTGCCTTGATTATACCATAGGGGAGCCAAGAGAAATAAAAAGCTTCCAATGCTTAAAGATTATTCAAACATTAGAAGCTCTCATCTATTTATTTATGTGCTAATTCCCACGGATCCTTAACGATAATCGTTTGAATCCGATCAGCACCAACGGAAACAGTTGCAAGTGGTGATTCTGATAATTCACTTACCCGCTTCAAGTAGTTTTGTGCATTAATTGGTAAGTCTTCAAACTTCTTTGCACCAGTAATATCTTCATCCCATCCTGGAAGTTCTTCATAAACTGGTTCACAGCGTTCAAGTTCCTTCAAACTAGCTGGGTAGTAATCAATTTGCTTACCATCAAGTTTGTATGAAGTACAGATCTTAACAGTCTTCAAGCCAGTCAAAACATCAAGCAAGTTAAGGCTAAGACAACTAATTCCTGAAACCCGCCGTGCATGACGCATTGCGACACTATCAAACCAACCAACGCGCCGTGGCCGACCCGTAACCGTTCCGTATTCATGACCTGTTTCACGAATTTGATCACCAATCTCATCAGTTAATTCGGTTGGGAATGGACCAGCACCAACCCGTGTAGAGTAAGCCTTGCAAATTCCAACAACGGTTTCAATCTTGTTAGGACCAACGCCAACACCAGTACATACTCCCCCCGCAATTGGGTTAGAAGCAGTAACGTATGGATATGTTCCTTGGTCAACATCAAGCATAACCCCTTGTGCACCTTCAAAGAGGACCTTCTTATCTTGATCAAGGGCATCATTGACAATTTGAGCTGTATCAGTAACGTATTGCTTTAATTCTTGACCATATTCGTAGTAACTTTCAAAAATATCGTCAAAGTTAATTGGGTCAACATGGTATAACTTAGTGAATAATTCGTTCTTTTCAGCGAGGTTACGTTCAAGCTTTTCCTTAAAGGTGTCTTTCTCAAGTAAGTCACACATCCGGATACCAACACGAGAAACCTTATCCATGTAGGTAGGACCGATCCCATTCTTGGTCGTTCCCACCTTGTGATCACCCTTTGCCTCTTCTTGACATTTATCAAGAAGAATATGGTATGGGAAGGTGATGTGTGAACGACTAGAAATCCGTAAACCTGAAATGTCGATCCCGTTGTCTTGAAGATAATGCAATTCCTTTAATAATGCAGGTGGATTAATAACCACTCCATTACCAATCACCGCTAACTTGTCTTTAGCAAAAATCCCAGATGGCACTAGACGGAGGGCAAACTTCTTACCATCAAATACAATTGTGTGACCTGCATTATTACCACCTTGTGAACGAACAACAACGTCCGCTTCTTGGCTTAGGTAATCGGTCATCTTACCCTTTCCTTCATCGCCCCATTGACTACCAACAATAACAACTGATGACATTTATTTTCACCTCATAGTTATACTTTCTAAAATTAACGTTTTTACTTCGCTATTTTACCGGATTAATTCATTGTCGTCAACAGTTTATCGAACTATTTTTTGATATTACTCAGCAAATGTACGCTATTTTCATTGACGCTTCATATATTTTAGCGCATAATAATTACGGTAAATTTTTAAAAAGGAGCTGCCCTAATGAAAACATTCGATTATGATGATATTCAGTTGGTCCCAAATAAATGTGTGATCAAAAGCCGTAAGGATGCAGATACAAGCGTCAAGTTTGGCCCTCACACATTCAAGATCCCTGTTGTACCTGCAAATATGGAGAGCGTCATCGATGAAGATTTAGCAATTTGGCTTGCCCAAAATGACTATTATTACGTGATGCACCGCTTTAATCCAGAGACACGAGCAGCTTTCGTTAAAATGATGCACGAAAAAGGATTATTTGCTTCGATTTCGGTCGGGATTAAGGATGATGAGTATAATTTTATTGATCAACTAAAATCCGAACAATTAAATCCAGAGTATATTACAATTGATGTTGCCCATGGTCATTCTGATTTTGTGATCAAAATGATCCAATACATCAAAGAAAAACTTCCCGACACTTTTGTAACCGCGGGGAACGTTGCAACTCCCGAAGCTGTTCGCGACCTTGAAAATGCTGGGGCGGATGCTACTAAGGTTGGGGTTGGTCCCGGTAAAGCCTGCATCACTAAGCTAAAGACTGGTTTCGGTACTGGCGGTTGGCAATTATCCGCTATTCGTTGGTGTGCTAAAGCCGCGCGGAAACCAATCATCGCTGACGGCGGTATTAGACATAATGGGGACATTGCTAAGTCTGTCCGTTTTGGCGCTTCAATGGTGATGATTGGCTCAATGCTTGCCGGTCACCTCGAATCACCAGGACATGTCATCAACATTGATGGAAAACAATACAAACAATATTGGGGTTCTGCATCTGAGGTTCAAAAAGGTGCTTATCGAAATGTTGAAGGAAAGCAGATGCTCGTTCCTTACCGTGGCTCCATCAAAGACACTTTAACCGAAATGCAGGAAGACTTACAATCATCCATCTCTTACTCGGGTGGTCGTGACCTTGAAGCTATTCGGAAGGTCGATTATATGATTGTAAAAGATTCAATCATGAACGGCGATTTTTAAAAATAAGCGTAAAAAAGAAGGCTGGGGCTGGGAATTAACTATTAATTCTTGGTTCTCTAACAGTAAAATCCGGACTATGATTTTTGATCGATTCAAAAATCGTAGTCCGGATTTTAAATT
>NZ_LN887480.1:0-6293 GCF_036621895.1 Limosilactobacillus reuteri subsp. porcinus | reverse complement strand
AATCAGCTATGAGAGTTAATTCGCGTGTGGTAAGATGTTTATAGGTCATTTGTGATTGCCTTTCTTTTGATTAGGGATACTCAAAAGTCTATCACAAATGGCTTTTTATTTTTTCTAACTTAATTTTACAAACGACGTAGTATTTAGATTGCCGTAATTTAAAATCTTCTCGTTCAATTTTTTGCTTTAAACGTGCTTGTTGTTTAACTAGTTTTTCATATTGATTAGACATGGAATTTCCCCATCTCGTATGGCTAATAATCTACGGACTTTACCTTTAAAAATTCAGAAAATTGCTGGGCTAAAAGCTTAATCTGATCGTTAGACAAATTAGCATAATCTAAATTGGCTTGACTGATGATTTGTTTACCTAACCGTTGTTCAATCTTATTTTTTTCATCCTTAATTTTTTGATTAAGGGCTTTTAATTTAGCTTCTTGTTTTTCTAAGTTACTTTGAGACATAACGACCCCCTCCAATCATATTATAAAAGTAAATTCATGAGAATCAGCAGACCGAGTGAAACGAGGTTAATGCGCACTTACACACAACAACTAAAGTTAGTTGTGTTATTATGCTAAACCCTTGTATCAGAAGTCGCCGTTGGCGACAACAAAAGCAATCCCATAAACCCAAAGAAAGATGGTGATTGACATGGCAATTTTTCACATAAGTTTTAGTAATATTAGTGCTGGTAAAGGACGAAGTGCGATTGCCAGTGCCGCTTATCGAAGTGGTAAAAAGCTATTCGATCAAAAAGAAGGGCGAAGCTATTTTTATGCCCGATCGGTTATGCCAGAAAGCTTTATTTTAACCCCCAAAAATGCACCAGAATGGGCCAGTGATCGAGAGCAGTTGTGGAATGAAGTCGAAAGAAAAGATCGTAGAGCAAATTCACGCTATGCAAAAGAGTTTAACGTGGCTTTACCAGTTGAATTAAGTGAAGATGAACAGAAAGAATTATTGACAAAATATGTACAAGAAAATTTTGTTGATGAGGGTATGGTTGCCGACGTAGCAATTCATCGCGACCACCCAGATAATCCGCACGCTCATGTTATGCTAACTAATCGTCCATTTAATCCAGATGGAATATGGGGATTGAAAAGTAAAAGGGAAAATATATTAGATGAAAATGGGAACAAGACTTATACAGGAAATAGTCGTTTTCCAAGATCAAGAAAGGTGTGGCTAGTTGATTGGGATAATCAAAACAAAAAGAGCCCTAATCACGAAGTGATTAGAACTCGAAATATGGATTCACCAACAACAGTTGACGAAGAGCCATTAAAGTCCTCTTTAACTACTACCAAGCTGAATACGGCGTACGCCGTTTAAGCACTCAAATTCGAGACTACTATCGCTTAATTGGTAAAAAGACACCTAATCATAAGCGCATTTAGCGCTTAATGCATGAAATGGGACTTAAATGTATCAAATATAATCGGCGAGTCCGTAAGTATGATTCCTCTAAGGGACCAAATGGCAAGAAAGCTAAGAATAAGCTAAATCGGCGTTTTATGAGTAACCGTAAATATCAGAAAATGGTTTGTGACATTACAGAATTAAAGGCTCATGATGGGCGAAAAGTGTACTTAGAAATTATTAAGGACTTGGCAACTAACCAGCTTCTCACTTGGTCAGTCAGTCAACATCCAAATCTTCAATTCGCATTAGATCCACTCCAGCAATTACTTAAGCAGTTACCTCATACAGGATACCAATTAACTTTACATACTGATCAAGGCTGGCACTATCAACATCGTGCTTGGCACAAACTACTTCGTCAGGGAAACATTAGGCAAAGCATGTCGCATCGAGCAACCTGTCTGGATAACGCTGCCTGTGAAACAGTCTTTAGTAAACTGAAAGCAGAAATTGGTCCTGATACCAGTTATCGCAATCAAGAAGAATTAAGCCAAGCAATTAATGAATGGATTCACTTTTATAACGAACGCCGTATTCAGACAAAACTAGGCAACCAAACTCCACTTCAATATGAGCAGAATCTAGTTGCCTAGAAAAATATTTATTCAATTTTAAAGCAAGAACATACAGGTTCCAACTTTAAGGGTACACGTCAAACCGCAACCGTTTTTTCAACCTTAGGCACTTAAATTTTTTCCGTCGGCGGCACCAGCACAAACCGCTGGTGGTGATCACGCCCCTGCTCCAGGGCGGCGTGTACTTCCGCAGCGGCCGCAAACGGCTGGCAATTGAGGTCGTCTTCGAGTAACGCACCCGCGGCAAACTGCGGATTTAACCACTTTGCCGCCCGCGCTAGTTGGTCGTCGGTAGCGTGGCTGATGACGAAGCCGCTAATTTGCTTTTGGGCCATGTAAAACTGGCGGACGTCGAAGGTAAAATGATTATCCGCCGGCGCCGTGATCAGCGTGACCTGGCCGCCCTGATTGAGCGCCGCCAAGTTAGCCTGCAATGGCACCTTACCGGACGTATCAATTATGTGATCAAACTGCCGGTCGCACTGGGACGCCACCGGTTCGTGGTAATCCAACGTTAACTCGCTTCCCAATTGCCGACAGCGGTCAAAGTCGCGCGCTGCGGAAGTCGTCGTCACGACCGCCCCTAACTGGTGCGCTAGCTGAATAAACTTACGGCCGACGTTCCCGGCCGCCCCCTCGATTAGGATGGCCTGCCCGCGGGTTAGTTGCATGACGTCTTGCAACACAATCGCGGCCGTCGCGGCCGAATGGACCGCCGCCACCAGTTGGCGGGCATCCACACCGCATGGCACCGGATAAAGCCGGTCGGCAGCAACCGCCACCATTTCGGCGGTCGCCCCCATCCGCCCGTCGTAACCGGCAGAGTTGGTCCAAACCAAATCACCGACCGCAAAGTTAGTCACGCCGGCCGCCACCCGCAGTACCGTGCCGACCAAATCACGGCCGACAACGTGCGGCGTGGCCAGTGCCGTTTGAAACGCCCCACTACGAACAAAGGTATCGACGTGGTCGACCGCCACGGCCTGCACCCGGACCAGTACCTGATTGGCCCGTAGTTGCGGTTCGTCAATTTCCCGCAATCGTAACGCTTCCGGCCCACCGAGTTGCTCGAAAGTCACTGCCTGCATCTAAAAAACTCCTCTCATCATTTTAATTATATCTGTCCTTAATTTTAACGAAACTGGGCGAACGCAAAGGTGGCTCGGTTTTCCAAATCTTCTAATTATCGTCACTGAACCAATATTTCCACTAAAAAAGTCGGTAACTACTTGCCGACTCCCGTCCCCTATTTCACTTCCACAAACTTACTCGTTGCGTCGTCGTACTTTGCTAAGATATCATTCTTTTTATCGTAGCGATAAGTATCAACTAGCTTATCGCTGTCTTCATCGTATAACTTGATTTCGGTCACGTTATCCCACGGCTGACTTTCAACGTACGTGTAGTCGTCGGCGTCCCGGTCTTCTTTGTTAGCCATGACGGAAACCGCGGTCGCCGCGTCCTTTGAGAGCACGCTTAGCGCTTTTCCCGTATGGTGTTGGTTCGAATCTTCCGTGTCGTCACTATCATTTTCATCCACATCGTCGGTTGAAGTTGTCGTGGTGGTTGTAAGTAGTTTGACGGCCTTGCCCACGTTGGCTTGCCCCATCAAATCAACCTGCTTTTTGGCCGAGCCGGTACTACCTTCAAGTTTAAACGTGTAGGACCCCGGCATCAACGGCCCTGCCTGGTAGCTTTCGTGATCGTACTTCGTCGTACTCAGCTTGACATCGTTGGCGGTAATCGCTGCACCCCTTCTAAAGGGTAACACAAAAGTTAGACAAAATTGAATATTTTTAAACTGCTAAGGCATGTTCCCTGTATTCGCAGGGAGTCATGCCTTTTGTTTTCTGTGATATTCAACCAATCGACGTAATTCTTTGTGATTTCCTTGAATTCTCCAATATCTTTACACTGTGGAAATCCATTAAGACATTCTGTTTTAAGAAGATGAAAGAAGCTTTCAATTGGCGCATTATCAAGACAGTTTCCCTTACGAGACATGCTTTGTATAAATTTTTTTCAGAGAGTTTATCGGTATGGCATTTTGAAAACGTATAGTACTCGAGTTCTAAACCTCCAGAAGCTGCGATAGCCAAAACTGGCTCGTTTGATCGCCTTGATTTTATTATTAGAACCTTCCAAAGGACCATTTGAATAGTGTGTGGTAAAGGTGTTACGAATCTCATCATGATGGCTTTCAAGTGTTTTAATCGTGTTCTTCATTTCTTCAGAATACGTTTTGTTATTCCAAAATGCCGCATTGTAGTTATGCCAATCTTGATGTTGGACAGCTGACCGGACGCTGTTTAAGACTTGATAAGTTTGTTCTAGTTCTGAATCCAACGATAACAGCTGATGGACAACATCGGTGGCAGCCATCCAGTAAGGAAAATTAGTTCACTTTTTGAATTGTTCAAAGTTAAGCTGTTCAGTTGGTACTAACAACAGCTTCCAGTAGCGCTTAAGGGCGTGAAATTCGCGAGAAGACGGGGTAAACTTCTTCATCACCTTGATTCTGGTTTTGTTAAACGCCCGATTTAGGGCGTTGATAATATGAAACTTGTCCATGACCACCATGGCATTGGGGAACACGGTCTGCACAAGCTTGGGGTAGGTATAATTCATATCAGTCACAATAATTTTGACGTTTTCTCGGGCAGCTTGATCGAAGCGGTAAAAATACTTCTCTAGTTTATTGATGGTTCGATAAGGGAGTAAGTCGATTAATTCATGGGTTTCGCCATTCATGAACTCAAAGCTCATGGCACCAGTAGCGCTCTTGGTACTCTTCACCTCATCCATTAAGATGATCTCTGGTAAATAGTGCCAATTAGTTTGAAAGTCTCGTTCAGCGCGCATTAACTGGCGGCCCACAAATGAATCTGATGCCGATACTTCATTGGCAATGTGCTTCAAAGAGACCGGTTCACCGAGCTTCTCTAGGCATTCTTTGCGGCTGGTGTTTGAAATTGTACAGTGTTTCGGAACTGCCACTGTTTGTGCAAGAAAGTTGCCGTGACATTCTTTACAGTGGAAATAGCGGCGCTTTAAGGCTAAGATGACGGTGTTGCTCAGAACCTTCGAGAATCTGATAGTGGTATTGCGCCAGCCGTAGTTAATAATCTTTTGATCATTGATAATCCCGCACTTGGGACAAGCCTTCGGCGTGTAATCCAAGTGGCCAGTTAAGCGAATAACCCCGTCTTCTCCAGTTTCACCGTCAGTAATTTTTAGGTTCTCGTCAGCTATTCCTAATAATAATTTTGTAGTATCATGACACATAGGGCATTTCCTTCTTTCTGAAAAATCTTCGTGGTGGTTGACTTGGATGAACGGACAGGAAATGTCCGCTTTTTTATTCTAGCCATAAATAAAAAATCTGTCATCAGTAATAGATGAAAATCTATTACCAACAACAGATATTGTAGAATCTTTTTTTGTGTCTAAAATTAGCCCGGCATGAATTAAGTTCAACTTAGATTACGAATAACCTAATGAAAACATATTAAAAGAATCGTCAGCCATCATCGCTAACGATTCTTTTTAGTAGGTAATATTATTTTTCGAGAAATTCAATAAATAATTTTTGATAGATTTCAATGAAGTCTAAATACATCTGTTTAGGTAAACTTTCGTTAACTTGATGTTGGGAACCATCTCCTGGCCCATATACAGCAAAAGGAAAATCATGCGGCTTATCCTTAGCTAGATTAGAAGCATCGGTGATTCCGGGGCTTGCAGCCACGACAATATCTCGTCCTGCATATTCTTTACCTAGTGACTGAATAATTTTAACTAACTGGTTGGAAGGACTCGTAGCAATTGGAAATTCATTCATAATTATGTCTGTATCAATTTGAGCTCCATTTGCATTGTAAGATTTAACGAATGTTTCAATCTGCTTAGCCACTTGGTTATTATCGTATTCTGGAATCGTACGAACGTTGACCAAAGCGGTAGCTAAATCAGGTAAGGAATTAATCTGACTACCACCATTCAAAACGTCAATGTTGAAACGTACTGGACCCATCTCTCCGGCTGGAATCGTCTCAAAGTAGGTGTTAGCTTCATTCAATAGTTGCATCAACGGTACTAGAGCGTTGTATCCTTTTTCAGGAGTAGAGCTATGAACGGAAGTACCTTTAGAGGTAAATTTAATATCGAAAGAACCTTTTTGTTCAGAAGCAGTGGGGCTGGGAATTAACTATTAATTCTTGGTTCTCTAACAGTAAAATCCGGACTATGATTTTTGATCGATTCAAAAATCGTAGTCCGGATTTTAAATTA
>NZ_LN887479.1:0-10751 GCF_036621895.1 Limosilactobacillus reuteri subsp. porcinus | reverse complement strand
TCTTTTTTTGTAAATAAGTAAATTGGTCTACAAAAAAGATTTCCACGACCAGATGAATTATTCATCCAACCTATGAAAATCTTACACTAACCTTTCATCTACATTTTGTATCATACTACAATTGGTCTAAAAGTTAACTATTATAATATCGGTGTTTGAATAATGCTTATCTAAATTGGTATAGTTTGATTGCTGAAATTACTAATGTAATAGCAAAGTTAATCGTTTATCAAAGTTAGATAAATTGTTAAATTTTGGAAATGCATTCACGGGATAGTTGTTTTGGATTAAGGGAGACTTGCTTTTTAAAACAATGACCGGTATAATTGGAACGTTAATTAATTTACGTTTAATATTAAAGGAGGCAAAGTAACATGCGTAAAGCACACCCATACGGCGTACAAGGCCGTCGCCCAATCGCTTCAAAGTACAAGCGAGCATTAAAAGAAAAGAAGATCGAAGCTATTCGTAAGTGGGCTAAGGAAAAGCCAGCTGAAGAAAAGTAATTCAGTCTATAAAAGCTATGCAATTCAGTGCATAGCTTTTATTTTTTAATAGCGCCGTTTGTAAAATTAAGTTAGAAAAATAGAAAAGCCATTTGTGGTTTCCTTTCTTTTNNAAAAGAAAGGAAACCACAAATGACTTACACCCATCTTACCACAAACGAGCTGACAATCATCGCCCATTCTTTCGTGCAAAAGCTTAAAGCGTACCGAGTGGCCCAAATGATCAACCGTTGTTCCGAAACCGTTTATCGTTACCTGGAAACCGGTGCCTTAATTGCTGATTATCAAGATCACTATATGCGCAATAAGCAACGTTGTGGCCGAAAACGTACTCAGTTGTCACTGGCTGAACTCACTTATATCAACGACAAAATTGCCCAGGGGTGGACGCCTGATACCATTATTGGGCGCGCTGAGCGCCCAATTAGTTGTAACCAGCGAACTCTTTACCGGATGTTTGAACGTGGCCAGTTCGGCTTCGATGTCCGTTCCTTGCCGATGCGAGGTAAGCGGCACCCGAATGGCTATGTCGAGCGCCGCGGGAAGGTTGGCCAATTGGGGCGAAGTATTCACGAGCGTGCCAAGGACTTTCCGCACTATGCCACTGAATTTGGGCACCTTGAAGCTGATACCGTCCAAGGCAAAAAGCACCAAGGGGCGGTAATGACCCTGACCGAACGCTAATCGAAGGTCGAAATTGTACTCAATGTGCACAAAAAGACGGCTGATGCGATTAACCAACACTTAAGTCAGCGGCTTCGGAAATTCTCGTGGCACTTCTTCAAATCGATTACCTTTGACAACGGAAAAGAATTCGCCGGCTGGCGCGAGATTGCCAATCAATTTGACCTTCACACTTACTTTGCCGAGGTTGGTGCTCCCAATCAACGAGGGCTGAACGAAAACAACAACGGTCTTTTACGCCGGGATGGCTTAACGAAACAGCTAGATTTCCGCAACCTTCCTGATGAATTGGTAACCCAACTGATGAGTAAGCGAAATAACCTGCCCCGTAAATCACTAGGCTATCGAACTCCATATGAAGTATTCATGTCTTACGTCACTGATGAGCAACTATTTTCTTTCTAACTTAAATTGACATTTCGGGATTTAATTAAATGGTCAAGAATATTTTGCAAAAAAATATTAAATAATAGTTAAAACATTTGACCTTTTTTGACCAATCGAGTATAGTATTATTATCCGTTAGCATATAAGACTAACGAGTGCTAATTTATTAAGGAGGCCATATTATGAATTTAGTACCTACTGTCATTGAGCAATCATCTCGTGGTGAACGTGCTTATGACATCTACTCACGGCTTCTGAAGGACCGTATCATTATGCTCTCTGGTCCAATTGAAGACGAAATGGCAAATTCAATTGTTGCGCAACTTTTATTCCTTGATGCGCAAGACTCAACTAAAGATATTTATTTATACATTAATTCACCTGGTGGAGTTGTTACCTCAGGAATGGCAATTTATGACACCATGAACTTTATTAAGGCTGATGTTCAAACTATTGTAATCGGAATGGCTGCTTCGATGGCCAGTGTACTAGTATCATCTGGTGCTAAGGGTAAGCGTTTTGGATTACCACACTCACAAGTTTTGATTCATCAACCATCTGGTGGAGCTCAAGGTCAACAGACTGAAATCGAAATTGCTGCTACTGAAATTTTGAAGACACGGAAGATGCTTAACGGAATCCTTGCTAAGAATTCTGGTCAACCTATCGAGAAGATTCAGGCTGATACTGAACGTGATCATTACTTGACAGCACAAGAAGCAGTAGATTACGGCTTACTTGATGGTGTAATGGAAAATAATTCAAAATTAAAGTAAAGTGATAATTAAAAAGATCTCCAATTATTCGATTAATTTCGAATGACGGAGATCTTTTTTATTATCAAAACGTGCGTGGAAATTAACAGCCTTGTGGCGACTGTAATATCTTAAAAATGAAAAAAGGCTGTCGAAAAAATTCAACAGCCTTATAAAAATGCGCCCCCCGAGAGTCGAACTCGGATCTCGAGAACCGGAATCTCACGTGCGATCCATTACACTAAGGGCGCGTCAACAAATATTATACTATCTTAAATAAGAATGAATTGCAAGCATTATTTGAAAATTTTAATTAAAATAACGCTTACATCAGAAAAATGTTGTGATTGAATAGACAATTTTTTTGAAGATGGTATCATAAGTATCGTAGGAGTTGTATTATTGCTTAGACCTTACCACTGCGTCACTTACAATGGTTGAGAGTTGCGATGCTGATGTAATGTGATAAACTAAGCAAGTACACTAATTATGTTTTTTCCTAAAGGAGGAATTTGCAGTATGACTGTAAAAATTGGTATTAACGGTTTTGGCCGTATTGGTCGCTTAGCATTTCGTCGGATTCACGAACTTAACACAAATGATATTGAAGTTGTTGCAATCAACGATTTGACTACTCCTTCTATGTTGGCTTACTTACTTAAGTATGACTCAACTCATGGTAAGTTCCCAGGTGAAGTTACATCTACTGATACTGGTATTGTTGTTGATGGTAAGGAATACCCTGTATACGCTGAACGCGATGCTCGTAACATTCCTTGGGTAAAGAACGATGGTGTTGACTTTGTTCTTGAATGTACTGGTTTCTACACTTCTGCTGAAAAGTCACAAGCACACATTGACGCTGGTGCAAAGCGTGTATTGATTTCAGCACCTGCTGGTAACATCCCAACTGTTGTTCCTGGTGTTAACCTTGATACTTTGACTAAGGATGACATTATCGTATCAGCTGGTTCATGTACTACTAGCTGCTTGGCACCAATGGCTAAGGTCTTAAATGACGAATTTGGTGTTAAGGTTGGTACTATGACTACTATCCACGCATTTACTTCTACTCAAGCTATCCTTGATGGTCCTCGTGGTAAGAAGATGCGTAACAACCGTACTGCAAGTGTAAACACTATTCCTCACTCAAGTGGTGCTGCTAAGGCTATTGGTTTAGTTATTCCTGAATTAAACGGTAAGCTTTCAGGTCACGCACAACGTGTTGGTGTTGTTGATGGTTCATTAACTGAACTTGTTTCAATTTTGGACAAGAAGGTTACTGTTGACCAAATCAACGATGCTATGAAGAAGGCTACTAACCCAGCATTCGGTTACACTGAAGATGAAATTGTTTCAACTGATATTATCGGTTCAACATACGGTTCAGTATTCGATCCTTCCCAAACTGAAATTATGGAAGGTGACGATGGTTCACAATTAGTTAAGACTGTTGCTTGGTATGACAACGAATACGGTTTCACTAGCAACATGATCCGGACTTTACTTCACTTTGCTACTCTTTAATTTGAAGTAAAATTAAACTAATTTGATTAAGGTGGGAGGAGGACTACTCCGCCCGCCTTTTTTTATCAAGAGAAGAGGAGACATAATACAATGGCTAAATTAACTGTTGAAGACCTTCCTTTAGAAGGCAAGAAAGTATTAATGCGTGTTGACTTTAATGTTCCAATTAAAGACGGCGTTGTTGGTGACGACAATCGAATTGTTGCAGCTTTACCAACAATTAAATATGTTATTGACCATGGTGGTCGAGCAATCTTATTCTCACACCTTGGCCGAATTAAAAAAGAAGAAGATAAGCCTGGACTTTCACTTCGTCCAGTTGCAGAACGTCTTTCTAACTTACTAAACAAGCCAGTAACATTTGTTCCAGTTACTGAAGGTAAGCAATTAGAAGATGCTATCGACAACATGAAGAATGGTGATGTTTTACTTGTCCAAAACACCCGTTACGAAGACGTTAAGGATGGCGAATATGTAAAGCGTGAATCTGGTAATGATCCTGAATTAGGTAAGTACTGGGCTTCTCTTGGTGATGTATTTGTAAATGATGCTTTTGGTACAGCTCACCGTAAGCACGCTTCTAATGTTGGTATTGCTACTAACATGCCAGGCAAAGCAGCAGCTGGTTACTTGATGGAAAAGGAAATCAAGTTCTTAGGTGATGCAGTAGATAATCCTGAACGTCCATTTGTTGCCATTCTTGGTGGTGCAAAGGTTTCTGATAAGATTGGTGTTATTGATAACCTTCTTGACAAGGCAGACAAGATTATTATCGGTGGTGGAATGGCTTATACCTTCTACGCTGCTAAGGGAATCAAGGTTGGTAACTCACTTGTTGAAAAAGACAAGATTGACGTTGCTAAGCAAATCTTAGACAAAGCTGGCGATAAGCTTGTATTGCCAATTGATAATGTAGTAGCTGATAAGTTCAACAATGATGCTGATACAAAGGTTGTTGAAGGTGATATTGACGACGGTTGGATGGCTCTTGATATTGGTCCTAAGTCTGTTGAAGAGTTCAAGAACGTATTAAAAGATGCCAAGACTGTTGTTTGGAATGGACCAATGGGTGTATTTGAAATGCCAAACTTTGCTAAGGGTACGCTTGAAATTGGTAAATTCCTTGGTACATTAACAGATGCTACAACAATTGTTGGTGGAGGAGACTCAACTGCTGCAGTTAAGGAATTGGGTGTTGCTGATAAGCTTACTCACATTTCAACTGGTGGTGGTGCATCATTAACTTACCTTGAAGGTAAAGAATTGCCTGGAATTGCCGTAATTTCTGACAAATAATTAATGTTTAACTACTATTTATAATTCTTATATAAGAGGCTGAGAAAACTTTTGCTTTTCTCAGCCTCTTACCGTATCTTGGTATTAACAATAAAATGGTAGATAGGAGGGTCAAATAATGAGAGTACCGATTATTGCTGGCAATTGGAAAATGCATAAGGATGTACAAGAAGCTGTCTCTTTTATCGAAAAAATAAAAAATCAGCTTCCACCTGCCGACCAACTTGAAACAGCAATTGCTGCTCCTACTCTTTGTTTGGTACCAATGGTTAAAGCGGCTAAAGAATCTCCGTTAAAAATAATGGCAGAAAACTGCTATTATAAGAATGAAGGAGCCTATACTGGTGAAACAAGTCCATATGCTTTATACCAAGCAGGAATCCATCATGTAATTTTAGGCCATTCTGAACGCCGAACTTACTTTAATGAAACTGATGAATTAATTAATAAAAAAGTGAAGGCAGCATTAGTAAACGGGTTATGTCCGATTGTTTGTTGTGATGATACTATGCGTCGACGAGTTGCTGGAAAGAAAGTTCATTGGGTGGTGAGCCGAATTCTCGCTGATCTTCATGGATTGACCAATGACGAAATTTGTCATGTTACGGTTGCTTATGAACCTAGTTGGGCGATTGGAACAGGCGAGAGTGCTGATCCAGAACAAGCGGCGGAAGGTTGTTACCTTATTCGCCAGACGATTAGTGATATGTATGGCGATGAAGTTGCAAATAATGTTCGAATTCTCTATGGAGGAAGTGTGACAACATCTAATATCAATGCACTAATGGCAAAAAATGATATTGATGGTGCTTTAGTCGGAGCGGCGAGCTTAAATCCAGAAACATTTTTACAATTAGTTCACCATTAGGCGGTTAAATGCTTGTTTTTAATTGTGTAAAATAATACAATGTTAAGTGGAATTGCTTTCCAAATAAATGACAGAGGAGAGATTCATCAAATGTCACTCATTACAGATATTTATGCACGTGAAGTCCTTGATTCACGTGGTAACCCAACAGTTGAAGCAGAAGTTTACACAGAAGCCGGTGGTGTAGGCCGCGGTATCGTTCCTTCAGGTGCTTCAACTGGTGAACACGAAGCTGTTGAATTACGTGACGGCGACAAGAACCGTTTTGGCGGCAAGGGTGTTTTAAAGGCTGTTTCAAACGTAAACAACATTATTGCTAAGGAAATCGTAGGGATGGAAGTTACTGACCAAATCGCTATCGATAAGGCAATGATTAAGTTAGACGGTACTCCAAACAAGGGTAAGTTAGGTGCTAACGCTATTTTAGCTGTTTCATTAGCTGCTGCTCGGGCTGCTGCTGACGAATTACAAGTACCTCTTTACAACTACCTTGGTGGTTTCAACGCTCATGTATTGCCAACACCAATGATGAACGTTATTAACGGTGGTGCTCACTCAGATAACAAGGTTGACTTCCAAGAATTCATGATTATGCCAGTTGGTGCACCAACTGTACGTGAAGCTATTCGTTGGGGTTCAGAAACTTTCCACGCCTTGAAGAAGGAATTGGAAGCTGCTGGTAAAGTAACCTCTGTTGGTGACGAAGGTGGATTTGCTCCTGACTTTGCTAACAACGAAGAACCATTTGAATACTTAATCAAGGCTATTGAAGATGCTGGTTACAAGCCAGGTAAGGACATTGCCATTGCCTTTGACGTTGCCGCTTCAGAATTATGGAACGACGAAGACAAGAAGTACAAGCTTCGTTGGTCAACTGGTGAAGAATACACCACTGAAGAATGGATTAACTACTTATCCGGTATTATTGAAAAGTACCCAGTAGTATCTGTTGAAGACCCAATTGACGAAAACAACTGGGATGATTGGGTAACTATTACTGATAAGTTAGGCAAGAAGGTTCAACTTGTTGGTGATGACTTCTTTGTAACTAACACTGATTACTTGAAGAAGGGTATCCAAATGGGTGCTGCTAACTCAATCTTAATCAAGCTTAACCAAATTGGTACTTTAACTGAAACTGTTGAAGCTATCGAAATGGCTAAGGAAGCTGGTTACACTGCCATCGTTTCACATCGTTCTGGTGAAACTGAAGACACTACTATCGCTGACTTGGTTGTTGCTACAAACGCTGGACAAATCAAGACTGGTTCTATGAGCCGGACTGACCGTCTTGCTAAGTACAACCAATTAATGCGGATTGAAGATCAACTTGGTGATGTTGCTCAATACAAGGGGATCCACTCATTCTACAACTTGAGTCAACAAGCTCGTCAAGACATCGAAAATCGTTAATTTTAAGCATTAGTTAAAAATCAAAAGGACTATGGAGAAAATTCCATAGTTCTTTTTAGTTACAAATTATTTAATTAAGATTAAAAACGATTACATCATTTATATTAAAAAATAATGAGAAAGAAGTGTTGGAATTTAGTATGAAATATAATATAATCTTTAAAAGTTAAATACAATGAAAGGATACTGATACAAATGAAAAAATCGGCACCAGAACTTAATCGTTCGATGACTGCTGGTCAGATGGAAATGATTTCCCTTGGTGGAGCGATTGGTGTTGGACTGTTTATGGGATCAACATCTACAATCAAGTGGACAGGGCCATCTGTTATCCTCGCATATGCGTTTGTCGGCTTAATTCTATATATTGTTATGAGAGCGTTAGGAGAGATGATTTACATTAATCCTGGAACAGGTTCTTTTGCGGATTATGCAACTGAATATGTTCATCCAGTAGCTGGATACCTTGCTAAATGGGCTAACGTATTTGAGTATATTGTTGTAGGAATGTCTGAAGTAGTAGCAGCAACTGAATACCTTAAATATTGGTGGCCACACCTTCATACTTGGGTAGCTGGAATTGTTATTATTATTTTCTTGGTCCTCGCTAATTTAGCGAGTGCAAAAGCATATGGGTCGCTTGAATTTTGGTTTGCGATGATCAAAGTTATTACTATTATCTTTATGATCTTACTTGGATTTATGATTATCTTCTTTGGTTTTGGTAATGGCGGTCATCCAACCGGTTTCAGCAATCTTTGGTCTCATGGTGGATTTTTCACTGGTGGCTGGAGTGGTTTCTTCTTCTCAATGTCAATTATCGTTGGATCTTATGAAGGAATCGAATTGCTAGGAATTTCTGCCGGGGAAGTAGCAAATCCGCAAAAAGCAATTGTTAAATCTGTTAAGTCTGTTTTATTCCGGATTTTAATTTTCTACGTTGGCGCAATTTTTGTAATTGTAACAATTTATCCTTGGAATGAATTAAGCAGTGTTGGATCACCATTTGTATCTACTTTTGCTAAGGTCGGAATTACAGCTGCAGCATCAATCATTAACTTTGTGGTTTTAACCGCTGCATTATCAGGTGCTAATTCGGGTATTTACAGTTCAAGTCGGATGCTGTTTAAGCTATCTCATGAAGGGGATGCTCCTAAGATTTTTGGTCGTCTTTCAAAACGGATCGTTCCCGATGCTGCCATCCTTGGTATTTCCGGTGGTATTTTGATTGGCTTTATTATTGATATGATTTCGGCAACTTATAGCCATTCAACTGCTGATATGTTCGTGGTTGTCTTCAGTTCTTCTGTTTTACCTGGAATGATTCCATGGTTTGTAATTTTACTAGCAGAATTACGTTTCCGTCGTAATAATAAAGACTTGATGGTTGATCATCCATTCAAATTACCACTATATCCATTTTCAAATTATTTTGCATTTCTCATGTTGATTGTGATCGTTATCTTTATGTTTATTAATCCTGACACACGGATTTCGGTTATTGTTGGTGCTGCAGTATTGATTCTAGCAGTCACTGTATACCTTGTTCGGCATGGTTTTAAAAACGAAAAAGCATAAGATAAATAAGAAGCTAGGAAAAAATCCCTGGCTTCTATTTTATTTTTAAATTAATTTCGTCTCACTAAGCTCATGTAGTACAATGGCATGTAGACTTTTAATAAATTGGAGAAGAACAATGGAGAGTAGAAAAGAGGTATTTCATCGCTATAATCAGTTCAATCAACTAATTCGGGCGATCATTATTGGAATATTGACTGGTTTAGTAGTTAGTGTATTTAGACTCATAATTCAACACTTTTTACAATTAGTAACAGCAAGTTTTGCATATTTTCATTCTCATCCATTATGGCTAATACCATGGACAATTGGATCAATTATTTTAGCATTATTATTAGGATGGTTAGCTCAATCCTATCCTGATATAAAAGGGTCGGGGATTCCACAGGTTGAGGGACAGTTGACTAACCAATTTGATGAAAAATGGTGGCCAGTGTTATGGCGAAAATTTCTCGGCGGAATTTTCGCCATTGGATCTGGATTATATCTCGGACGTGAAGGACCATCAATTCAACTTGGGGCAACAATTGGGCAAGGAGTAGAGGAAAAGGCCAAAGTAGGGCACCTTAATCGCCAAATAGGGATCGCAAGTGGAGCAGCAGCAGGATTATCTGCAGCCTTTAATGCGCCAATCGCTGCGACTATCTTTATTTTGGAAGAAGTGTATCATAATTTTTCACCGGTAATTTGGTTGGCAACATTTGTGAGTTCGCTTTGTTCTAATATGGTTTCGATGCAGTTTTTTGGCTTACGACCGGTTTTGAATGTTCCTTATAATCATATGCTTCCTAATAATCTTTATTGGCATTTGATCGCGCTTGGTATTTTATTAGGTATCTTAGGGCGGCTTTACCAAATTGTTATTTTGCATTTGAATGGTTGGACGGCACGGATTCCTAAACTATCTCCTATTGCTTATCCAATTATTCCGTTTTTGCTGGTTATTCCTATCGCCTGGTATTTTCCAATCACGTTGGGCGGGGGAAATGAATTAATTATTATTTTACGTTCCTTGCCATTTTCTTTAGCGCTTTTTGTGGGGCTTTTTGTCCTTCGCTTTGTATTTTCAATGATTAGTTATGGTTCGCAATTACCAGGTGGGATATTTTTGCCAATTTTAACTCTTGGCGCTATTTTAGGCGCAGTCTATTGTGCGTTAATGGTTCATTTGGGATTAATGCCAGTTCGATATTTACCTAATTTTATTATCTATGGAATGGCAGGTTATTTTGCATGTATTAGTAAGGCGCCATTTACTGCTATTTTATTAATTACTGAAATGGTTGGCTCACTTGCGCACTTAATGCCATTAGCCTTGGTAGCAGTAGTAGCTTATCTTGTTGTGGATGCGTTACACGGTGAACCAGTATATACAGCAATGTTTAACGCCTTTATTGGAAATAATCCGCAACCAGCACGCTATAAAGAGGATATTACGATGTCGATTACCATTTATGCTGGCGCCCAGTTGGATGGTTGTAAAATTAAAGATTTTCCATGGCCAACTGATTGTATTGTGATGGTTGTCTATCGGGGAGAAGAAAAGATCATTCCGAATGGTCAAACAAAGCTGCAAGCTGGCGATACGTTAATTTTGCGGGCCAATTCAGCAACTACTAGACAAGCTTACCATGAGATAAGTCGGGCTGCGCATTATGGTTAGTGTAAGATTTTCATAGGTTGGATGAATAATTCATCTGGTCGTGGAAATCTTTTTTGTAGACCAATTTACTTATT
>NZ_LN887478.1:0-393 GCF_036621895.1 Limosilactobacillus reuteri subsp. porcinus | reverse complement strand
TCAAGCAGAAGACGGCATACGAGATTGGTCAGCAAAAATCAAAGCTGATTGACCTAGATTATTTCAATTCAGCTGATTTAATTGTGACTTTATGCGGTGATGCTAGGGACCGCTGTCCGGTGATTCCTCCTCAGGCCCAAAGCGTTCATTGGCCGTTACCTGATCCCGCACAAGCTAAAGGTACTCCTGAACAGAAAATGGTAGTGTTTCGCCAAGTACGTGATGAGATTAAACAATTAGTTAAAGGATTAATTTAGGGTCTATTTTTAATAAAAGGCTCCCAAGATGAAATAACCTTGGGAGCCTTTCTAAATCTATTTTAATGTGTACTTGAGAAGAAATTGCATAAAACAACTCCGATAATGATGCCGCTGCATTCAACTATTTAAAGTT
>NZ_LN887477.1:3618-3902 GCF_036621895.1 Limosilactobacillus reuteri subsp. porcinus | reverse complement strand
CTCACTTTGACTCAACGATGTTGACGCACTCTCACTCTGACTCAATGACGTTGAGGCGCTCTCACTCTGACTCAATGAGATTGATGCACTCTCGCTTTGGCTCAGCGATGTTGACGCACTTGCGCTTTGGCTCAATGAAATTGAGGTACTTGCACTTTGACTCAACGATGTTGAGGCACTCTCGCTTTGACTCAACGATGTTGAGGCACTTGCACTTTGACTTAACGATGTTGACGCGCTCTCGCTCTGGCTTAATGAAATTGAGGCACTCTCACTTTGACTCA
>NZ_LN887477.1:0-3586 GCF_036621895.1 Limosilactobacillus reuteri subsp. porcinus | reverse complement strand
CTTTGACTCAACGATGTTGATGCACTTGCACTCTGACTTAAGGATGTTGATGCACTCTCACTTTGACTCAGCGATGTTGACGCACTCTCACTTTGACTCAATGACGTTGAGGCGCTCTCACTCTGACTCAATGAGATTGATGCACTCTCGCTTTGACTCAGCGATGTTGACGCACTTGCGCTTTGGCTCAATGAAATTGAGGTACTTGCACTTTGACTCAACGATGTTGATGCACTTGCACTCTGACTTAAGGATGTTGATGCACTCTCACTTTGACTCAGCGATGTTGATGCACTTGCACTTTGACTCAACGAGGTCGAGGCGCTTTCGCTTTGAATTAATGAAGTTGAAGTACTTGTACTCTGACTCAACGACGTTGAAGCTGATTGTGAATTGTATATTGAAGTACTTCCACCATAAATTACTTGACTACCATTATTAACAGCAGCTAACTGACTTGTAGCCATTGAGGTTGCGATACTAAAACTAAGTGAGGCGCTGAGCGATTCAGACTCATTAGCATAACTTGTACTATTAGAATTCAAGGAAACTGAACCGACAACTACCGAACTTCCGGTAACATTAGTTTTATTACTACTGATAAGTTCTGAAAAATCGTTATCATCAACTTTAATCGTAGCATTTTCAACATTAACAATAATTCTTGGATCACCAAGATATGTAACCCCATTATCGGTCTCTAACTTATCCGTATTAAAAGCTACTCGGAGCGGATCGTTAATATTTACGGTTGCGGTTGCGTTGACAGAACTAGATGCTCCAATATTAGATGCTCCTTTACCAGCTACTAAAGTAACATCAGCTCCTGGATTAAAGTTAACTGCATTTCCACCTATTCCAAGCCAATTAAATTCAATATTTGCTTGCGAGTGTTCGCCATACATTGAAGTATCATTGGTACCTTCATGCTTGATCAATGTAGCAGTACCATTGAAATTAATTTTATTAGCAAATGTTCCGGCTATGCGGAAATTAGACCCTGTAATAACCTCTAAAGTAACATTTGAGCCCTTAGCAAAGTCAATTGTTCCGCGATTGATAAGACCTGTACTACGAGGTACAATTCGAACATTATCAACTTTAGCGGACATTTTAACGGTTGCATTCTCACTGACAATAAAGTTATTCGCTCTAGCACCATCTAATTTAATGTTGTACTCTGTTTTGCCAATATTTTCCATCGTTAAACTGGCGTTACTACCAACTGTAACAGTACTTTCATTTGATGACAACGATACACTAATATTAGTATTGGTAAGAAGCCACATATCAATATCCGTTGCGCTATTCTTTAATACTATATTAGCATCATCCGCAATATTAATAGCATTCGAAACATATAAGGCCGTGGACTTATACGCAATCTCATTATCGCTCACTTGAGTGATCTGGCTAAACACTTCCGTATTATGCGACTGGCCATCAACTTCATAAGATATAACACTGTTTAACGTTGTGTTTCCCACTAAGTTCAGCGTTTTAACACCAGCAACAGGTTTACTCCACACTAATGTCCCACCGTAAGCCGTTACATCTTTATATGTCACGGTGTCCGCTCCATTGCTACTCATATTAACAAAACCGTACTTACTAGTGTTATACAGGGTAGCATTTTCAATTGTTAAGTCAATCTTGGCACTACCCGAACTATTATTTAGAATAATCCCGCCATCACTATTAAGAGCATTAATATAGTGTCCATCCCCAATAATGGTAATATTTCGATTCCCATTATTAATGGTAATCGCGTTGTTAAGGGTAATATTGTTTTTTAGCTTAATAGTCGTAATTGAAGCATCCTGCAAGGCTGCCTTTAATTCTTCTTCATTAGATACTTCTTTAATGCTTTCTGCAAGTTGTACTATATTATCTTCCGTAACTGTTCGATTAGCCACGGAAGTTTCCCCATCATTATTTCCAGTTACTGGCAAGATGGTTGCCATCCCATTGTCTTCTAAATAACTCGTACTCGCACTCTCTTCTATTGAAGTTTTTTCATTATCAAGTGATGTTGAACCCGTTATTGAATCTGCCGTTGTCGAATTTGAATGACTCCCAGAGTGGTCAATTGAAGCGGCATCACTGTTTTCTATTGCTTGGCTGCCAGAAATACTATTAGACGAGTTTTCGCTCACCATTGAGCTAGTGGTTGTACCTTCAAAGATAGTGGTTGAAGTTGTGCTTCCAGAAACGCTATTTACTGATAGTGAATTACTTTGCATCGACTGGCTAACCGTTGACGTACTTGTAGATTGACTAGCAGTTGACCCACTAGTAGATGTCATTGATTGACTTGTAGAGGTACTTACAGAAGTCGATCCCGAGCCAATCACTTGAGAACTATAGTCAACCGTTGTTGTCGCTGCGTGGACTTCTGTTGGTGAAACAGCACCAATTGCTCCCATTCCAAATAAAGTCGCTACTGTCGCGATTCCTTTTTTGTAGTTATCTGATGTATCCGCATCTTTTAATGCATCTAAATCATTAAGATCAATGGGCTGTACTTCTTTCTTCGACATAAAAGAAAGTAAACCAAAGAAACGAGTTAAAGCGCTAAACCAACCGCGTTTAGTTTTATATAATTTAACTTTACTTTTTGTTTCTTGAGCTTGCTTATGTTTGACCATAGATTGTCCACCTCTCCAATTTCATTATTCTATTATTATTTAGGTAATTGATAGTAAAGCTTCCCATCAACATTCTTACACCTGGTTTCATCAAAATTAAGTCATATCTTCATCACATAAACATTATGACCTTTCTCCACAATATCAATTTTGAAAACATTTTCATCATGACACAAATAATTTTATTGAAAAAATATTGTTAATTGATGAGCAAAAGTTAAATTATTTTAAAAAGACCTTATGATTTTCTTATGAGTTATTACTAGCTCAAAAATCATAAGGTCTTTTCTAACTTTAAACCTAGCTATTCTTTTTTCTTCTCTTACCTAAACTAATCCCAAATAATCCAAGGAACGTACCAAGGATTACTCGCCAAATACTTTGGTGTTGATTTCCTGTTTGCGGTAACTTTTGGGATACAGTTGAGGAAGTGTTTTTGCCAATAGTTGGTGTAACATCCCCCTTTACTGTATGGACGGTTACTGGCTCTGAGACAGGCATTTCATTCACTGGGGATTCGCCAGCAGCGCTTACTGCCTTAGCTGGAGTTGAATTTACTCCTGTGGCCGTACTTGTCGGTGTAGTCGGTATTTCTGGAACACCTGGTTCTTCTGAATTTGGAACCGCCGATGATGTTGGTCCATCCGATTTAGGCGTCTCGCTTGGTTGCGTTGATGCACTTCCAGAAGAACTTGGTGTGTCGGACTGCGATGGTTCATCTGGCTGTGCAGGCGTACCTCCGGCACTTGAAGATGAAGCTGGTTTTTCTGGATTAATTGGTGTTACCGGTACAATTGGCGTTACTGGCACATCCGGTTCGTCAGGTGTTGGATGCGGTTTAACCGGATCTTTAGAATATAGAACATTGAACTACTCCCACTTAGCTAAACCTACGGTTTAATGCTTGAAGTGGGAGATTCTGGAAACATCGCATACTT
>NZ_LN887476.1:0-1165 GCF_036621895.1 Limosilactobacillus reuteri subsp. porcinus | reverse complement strand
CATCACTCAACCCTAAAGATATCAATTCAGCTTTTTTTTCACCCGAAATGTCAATTTAAGTTAGAAAAAAAGTAGTTGCTCATCAGTGACATACTTCATGAATACCTCGTAAGGTGTTTGATAGCCCAATGACTTGCGAGGAATGTTGTTCCGGTAACTCATTATTTGAGCAACCTCTTCATCAGCTAGGTGGCGGAGATCGCGGCCTTTGTGGAGCCCATCGCGCCGCAGAAGGCCGTTGTTGTTCTCGTTTAACCCCCGTTGGTTAGGTGCCCCCACCTCGGCAAAGTAGGTCTGGAGGTCAAATTGGTTGGCAATTGCTCGCCAGTCAGCGAACTCCTTCCCATTGTCGAAGGTAATCGACTTGAAGAAGTGGGGTGGAAACTTTGCCAACCATTCCTGTAAGTGCTGGATCACACTGGTGGCCGTCTTACTATGGACGTTAAGAATCACTTCGACTTTGGAAGTCCGTTCTACCAAAGTCATAACGGCGCCCTGATGTCCTTTGCCCTGGACGGTGTCGGCTTCAAGGTGGCCGAATTCACGGTTAAAGTTGGGAAAGTCGATAGCCCGTTGGTGAATGCTTTGGCCAAGTTGACCGGCCTTCCCCCGCCGTTCTACGTAACCATTGGGGCGACGCTTGCCTTTCATCGGCAAGGTCCGCACATCAAAATTGCCCCGCTCGAAAAGGCGGTAAAGTGTCCGCATACTACAGCTGAGTGGCCGTTCAGCGCGTCCCATAATTGTGTCTGGCGTCCAGCCTTGAGCCACTTTGGCTTTGATATAAGTTACCTCATCAGTGGGCAATTGAATAGCCTTCCGACCGCAATGAGCCTTGTTTTCACGATAGTGTTGGTAATATTCTTGGAGCGTGTGGCCGGCGGCCAGAAAGCGATAAACTCGGTAGACGGTTTCTAAGCTCCGGTGCAAAAGTTTGGCAGCCCGGTAGGCTTTTACTCCTTGGTCACGAAAATTAGCGATCATCGTTAGTTCGTCTATGGTAAGATGATGGTAGGTCATTTGTGGTGTCCTTTCTTTTGATGTATGGGTATTCAAAAGTCTACCACAAATGGCTTTTTATTTTTCTAACTTAATTTTACAAACCGCGAAAAATAAAAAGCGAGGTAATTACAATGAGTAAAAAGCATGGAAATATTGGAGTTAG
>NZ_LN887475.1:0-42571 GCF_036621895.1 Limosilactobacillus reuteri subsp. porcinus | reverse complement strand
TAAATTGACATTTCGGGTATTATAAAGGAACACCTCATATGGTATCCCCGAAATAAAAAAGAGTTACGAAAAATTGCTTCTCGTAACTCTTTTTTATTTAATAACTTAAGACTACTTAAGGGTAACAGTAGCACCAGCGGCTTCAAGCTTTTCCTTGATGTCGTTAGCTTCGTCTTCCTTAACGTCTTCCTTGATAGCTGATGGAGCACCATCAACAAGGTCCTTAGCGTCCTTAAGACCAAGACCAGTAATGTCCTTAACAGCCTTAATAACCTTAACCTTAGCTGAACCTGGTTCAGTTAATTCTACAGTGAAGCTGTCCTTAGCAGCAGCGTCGCCACCAGCAGCACCTGCAACTGCAACTGGAGCAGCAGCAGAAACGTCGAATTCTTCTTCGATAGCCTTAACTAAGTCGTTAAGGTCAGAGATTGATGCTTCCTTTAATGAAGCAATGATAGCATCCTTATCAAAAGCCATGTTTATTTCCTCCAATATTTAGGTAATTAATTTTAATTTTATATTGTATTGATATACGGCAATTATGCGGCTTCGTCTTCCTTGTCGGCAATAGCCTTGACTGCGCGAGCAATCTTCCGCATTGGATCTTGCAATGCAGATGCAAGCATTGACAACAGTTCTTCGCGACCTGGCATATTTGCGTATTCGTTGATTTCGTCAAGAGTCTTAACACTCTTTTCGATGAAACCACCCTTGATTTCAAGAGCGTCGTGGTCATCAGCGAACTTCTTCAAGATCTTAGCCGGAGCAATTGGGTCTTCGTCAGAGAAGGCAACAGCAGTTGGTCCAACAAAAGTAGAACGAAGATCTTCGTAGTCAGTACCTTCAACAGCACGATCAAGAATCTTGTTCTTGATAACTGACATTTGGATACCAGCATCACGAAGTTGCTTACGTAAGTCAGTAACTTCCGCAACAGTTAAACCACGGTAATCTACAACGATAGCACTTTGAGCTGCATTAAGCATATCAGTAGTTTGCTTAACGATTTCAGCTTTCTTAGCAATAGCTGCTTCACTCATGAATTTTCACCTCCTGCAATGTTTTTTTGATCGGATTTATAAAAAAATCCCTATGACCGCAGACATAGAGAAGGAACTTTCATTTCTTCCTCGGCAGGCATTCGATTAAGGCTTTCGCCACCTGAGTCTTAGGCAGAGTCATATTTAATCAACTGTTACAGTTTAACATATTCTCTGAAGTTCTGTAAAGGGACTTTTTATAATTCTTTTTGAGTTGCTACTCATCTAGCAATAGCATCTAAAATTCGTTCACTTGCATGCCCATCCCCATAAGGATTCTGTGCCTCACTCATCTTATTATATTCTTCAGGACTATTTAATAGTGACGATAACTCTTTCGTTACATTATTAAATTGCGTACCGATTAATTTAAGAGTTCCAGCAGTTACTCCTTCCGGCCGCTCTGTAGTATCACGCAAAACTAGAACTGGTTTATGAAGTGCGGGTGCTTCCTCTTGAACCCCGCCCGAATCACTCATCACAAGTAAAGACTTACTCATAATGTTATGGAAATCAACAACATCTAATGGCGATATCAAATGAAAATGATTATCGTTTCCAAAAATTTTATTAGCAACCTCTTGAACTTTAGGATTCAGATGAACCGGATAAATAACGTCAATATCATTCCGTTGATCCACAATCTCTTTAATCGCCCTAAAGGTTTCTTCCATCGGTTTACCCCAATTTTCTCGCCGATGCATGGTAAGTAAAATAATCTTCTTGCTGGGATCAATTTCGTCTAATACTTGATGATGATACGAATAGTCAATCGTATACCGCAAAGCATCGATGGCAGTATTTCCCGTCACTATAATTCCATGCTGATGATTTCCCATTTTGAGATTGTTAGCACTTGTTTGGGTGGGAGCAAAATATAAATCAGCAAGATCATCAATCATTTGCCGGTTCATCTCTTCTGGATAAGGAGAATATTTATCCCATGTTCGTAAACCAGCTTCAACATGACCAATAGCAACCCGATTATAAAAGGCAACCAAAGCTGATGCGTAGGCTGAACTAGTATCGCCATGAACTAGTACAATATCTGGTTGCTCTTTTTGAATAATCGGTTCAAGCTTTGTCATCGTTTCAATTGTAATTTCCGTTAGTGTTTGTCCAGGACGCATTATTTTTAAATCATAATCAGGGGTTATTTTAAAAACAGCTAAAACCTGTTGAAGCATTTCAGCATGCTGACCGGTCGAAACAACTACTGATGAAAAACGATCATCTTGCTCCAAGGCCTTGACTACTGGGCCCATTTTGATTCCCTCTGGACGAGTTCCAAATACCGTCATTACTTTAATCTTTCTCATCATATCTCCCCGCTATTTAAGAAACATTTTTTCCATGTTCCGTTTTTATCCACGAATTTTGGCGAAAACTCCACCGCCAATAAGCCATTATAATACTAAAAAATAAGATAACATACATATAGGAAATTCCAAGCGGTAATAAGGCTAATTGATGCTTTTTTAAAGGTGGTTCATGGTAGTGGGCTAAGTCACGATAGTAAAATATCCCAAATATTATTCCCCAAAATAACGAAAAGACTACCAAGCCGGCCATCACTAGTGAAAAGGTCATAAGAGTCAAGTGACCATAAAGATTGTGCCAGTGAGTAAGGGTAATCGTCGTTAAAATGACAATCGCAACATCCGCAAGAAAATTGAGCCATGGTTGAAGCAGGAAATAATATATGCCAAGTTTCTGTGTCCTGCTTAAAACTCGGCTTTTAATAATTTGTGGAAGATACTTAAGACAATTTAAATCGCCTTGCACCCACCGGCTTCGTTGTCGAACAAATCTTTTAGGGGACGTTAACGCTTCCTGATAAACATATGTATCTGTCATATAATCAACATGCAATTTTTTCAGCATCATTTTTATCGTTAGTTCGTAATCATCTAAGAGCGCATTGCCCCATGGATGTGCGCCAATTTTATCAATAATTGGTGCAAGCCGGAAGAACTGGCCATTTCCACTTAAACCAACTGTTTTAGTATACATTCGCATGATCTGAGCCATATGATTAATACTAAAAAACTCAATATCTTGTAAAATCTGCAGCCAATTTTTAAAATGTGGATACATTTTAACTCGCATCTGAGTAATATTCGTCCTTGGCGAGGAAAAATAGGCATTTAATCGCTGCAGAGCATTATCAGCTAATTGAGCATCCGCATCCACTACGCCAATAATAACCTTTTCAAAGGGAACTCGCTGACGGATAGTGATCTGACAAATATAATCTAGGGCAAAATTCAAGACATCCCCCTTGCCTGTATGAGCATTAGGAAGATACCGTCGCAAAAGGTGGACCCGTGAGTTAGTAATCTGCTTAATCTGACTAACTGAATCGTCACTACTAGCATCGTCTACTACCACTATTTCAAATTGCTTAAATCGCAACAAACATTTGATTGTTCGTTGAATAACTGCTGCTTCATTAAAACAGGGAACAGTAACATAATATTGTAAATTGCGATCAATTTTAGCTGGTTGCTGGTTTCCTGCAAAGTGATAAAAGTCCCGAGGATACGAAATCATCCGAAATAGCAGACTAATCAATGAATAAACCAAAAATATAAACAGCGCGATCCCCCAAATAAGCGTAAAAATTATGATTAGCATCGAGAATTATCCCTTTTTCATATTTTGGTGATAAATCAGCCAAAATAAAAAACTAACTGCAAAGGATATTACAAACATTATTATTAAAGTAAAGATAACGGCTACTGCCATTTCTGTATTATTGAAATCTATCATTGACATTATCAAAAACTCCTTTTCCCTTAAAAATTTTTGATAATGCTTATTACTATCCCAATTAGATAGCCAGAAACCCGAATATTTAAAACTTTTCAGCAATTAATATAATTATAATCACAATTAACTCAAAGTACAGAGGGAGTTTATTAACGCAGTGGATTTCAGAAAATAAAAAACAGGAACGGATACAGGTTACGTCAACAGCGCATTATAATAGGCCTCCAGCGCCCGGTAAAACCGAACGTTGGAGGCCTATTATTGCTTACGGGAGTTCTTCTGTCTTGCTCCCATCATCATTTAATTTTATTAGGATTGTATTTATTAATGGCTGAAATAATTACTTATTAACTGCAGCTGTTAAAGCCGCTCCTAAACGTTTCAAACCAACTTCAATCTGGTCTTCTTTCATATTTGAATAGTTCAAACGGAAAGCACCAGGTTGAACTTCACCAGCAAAGAACGGATCACCTGGAACAAAGGCTACATCATGTTCAAGACATTCCTTAAATAACTCTACTGTATCATCAACACCAGGAACTTCTACCCACAAGAACATGCCACCCTCAGGATCCGTATATTTAACTCCTTCTGGGAAATACTTTTTAATTCCCTCAAGCATCAAATCTTTACGTTTGCCGTATAAAGCACTAATTTCTTTAACGTGAGCATCCACATCGTTATCAGCAAAGAATTGGGCAACCGCGAATTGAGCTAAGTTATCTGTATGGAGGTCAGCTGATTGCTTAAGAACCGTTAATTTATTAACTACAGCTTTATCAGCAACCAACCATCCTAAACGAAATCCTGGGGCTAACGTCTTTGAAAATGTACTCATGTAAAAGACATGGCCTGATTTATCAAATGACTTAACTGCTGGTACATGTTGGCCAGCAAAACGAATTTCACCATATGGATTATCTTCTAGTACATATACATCGTATTTTTCTGCTAATTCAGCTAACTGCTTTCGTCGTTCTTCAGTCATTGTTCGTCCAGTTGGATTTTGGAAGTTTGGCACAGTATAGATGAGCTTAGTATTTGGATTAGCCTTTAGTGCTTCTTCTAAAGCATCCATCTTCATCCCATCTTCATCCATCTCAACACTAGCAAAATTAGCACCGTAAGAACGAAAAACATCTAAAGCACACAGGTACGTTGGTTGTTCAACTAATACAGTATCACCCGGGTCAACAAAAGCCTTGCCCACTAAATCTAAGGCTTGTTCTGATCCCGTTGTTACTAAAACATTGTCTAATTCGGAATCCACATTTTCTTTTTCCTTTACATGTTGTTGGATAACTTCACGTAAAGCTGTGACTCCCTTCGCCGCTCCGTACTGCATCGCTTCTTGACCGTGTTCTTCAAAAACCTTATCAACAGCTGCTTTCATTTCTTTAACAGGAAACAATTCGGGTGCCGGCAATCCCCCAGCAAATGAAATAATCTTAGGATCCGCCGCTGCTTGTAAAATTGCACCAACCGCATCCGTACCATCTGCTGGAACACGCTTTGAATATTTAAATTGTGTCATTGTCGTCACTCCTTAATTAGTTTTAAACTTAAATGATAAACTCTAATTATTTTTTAATCGTTTTATCATTAGTTAATAATATAGCACAAGGAATCCCTATTGTGAAGTAAAAATTAAGATAAAAAAAGACTTTGAGCAAAAAGATCTCAAAGTCTTGTTAATTTTAATTAATTCAAATTAAAATGTAGTTAAATCAAGCGTAACACTTGGTCCAAATGTTGAAGAAATGGAAGCGTGCTTGATGTATGTTCCACGTACTGAAGCTGGACGAGCCTTAGCCACAATATCTTCTAAAGTAGCCAAGTTTTCAACTAACTTGTCAGTATCAAATGAAACCTTACCGAATGGTACAGCAACGTTACCATCACGGTCAGTCCGGTAAGTTACTTGACCAGCTTTGGCATCAGAAACAGCCTTAGCTACGTCCATTGTAACAGTACCAGTCTTAGGGTTTGGCATTAAGCCCTTAGGTCCAAGGACACGTCCTAAACGACCTACCTTAGGCATCATGTCTGGTGTTGCGATTGCAACATCAAAGTCAAGCCAACCGTCTTGAATCTTTTCTACTAAATCATCGTCGCCAACAAAGTCAGCACCAGCTTCTTGAGCAGCCTTAGCATTTTCACCATTAGCGAAAACAATAACTGTTTGATCCTTACCAGTACCGTTTGGTAAAACAACAGCACCACGTAATTGTTGGTCAGCTTGCTTTGTATCAACGTTTAAGTTAAATGCTACTTCGATAGTAGAGTCGAAGTTAGCGTAGGCAATATCTTTTACTAATTGGACAGCGTCTTTAACAGCGTATTCTTTCTTGCTGTCAACTTTCTTGAGCGCGTCTTGGTACTTCTTACCACGTTTTTTAGCCATCTTGTGTTTTCCTCCTTGCAAATGTGGTCTAACGGAGTTATACCTCCCACGTGGGTGCACTATTTTCATAGCGCATCCCGACTGCTAGTAATTAGTCTTCAACAGTGAAGCCCATGCTACGAGCAGTACCTTCAATCATGCGCATAGCTGCTTCTACGTCAGCTGCGTTTAGATCTTGCATCTTAGTTTCAGCGATTTCCTTAACTTGGTCCTTCGTTACTGAAGCAACCTTGTTTGTGTTAGGTTCACCGGAACCATGTTCAACACCAGCGGCCTTCTTTAGTAAGACAGCAGCAGGTGGCGTCTTAGTAATGAAGTCGAATGAACGGTCCTCATATACAGTAATTACAACTGGGATCAACATACCCTTTTGGTCTGCAGTCCGTGCGTTGAATTCCTTAGTGAAGCCCATAATGTTAATACCTGCTTGTCCAAGTGCAGGACCTACTGGTGGAGCTGGTGTAGCGGCACCGGCAGGAATTTGCAACTTGACAATGTTAGCTACTTTCTTTGCCACGAGACAAAACCTCCTTAGTCCGTGTTGTGGTCATGATGAGGCAGTAAGTTTTACCTCTCCCACAGTATGTTAATAGCATACTTAGAAAATATACCACAATTCTAAACTTATTTCAACAATTTTCAAAATATTAAACTAACTAAAATGTATCGATCTGATCAAAGCCTAATTCAGCAGCAGTTTCACGGCCGAACATTTCAACGGTCGCCTTAATCTTTTGCTTTTCGTGATCAACTTCTACAACCTTGGCAGTCATATTTGCAAAGGATCCTGCAATAACTTTTACAGTATCGCCTTCCTTAACATCAATGTCACTAACAGTTGTTTCAGTTCCCATCCGTTTCATAATCCGATCAACTTCTTCAGGAAGCAATGGGGTTGGCTTGGAACCACCACCGTGAGATCCTAAGAAACCAGTTACGCCGGGAGTATTACGAGCAATGTACCAAGCCTGATCAGTCATTACCATTTCAACTAAAACATAGCCTGGAAATGTCTTTTCAATTGTTTCTTTTGCTTGACCGTCCTTAACCTGGCGAACTTCTTCTTCAGGAACAACTACGCGAAAAATGTAGTCTTCCATTCCCATTGATTGAGCCCGTGATTCCAAGTTGCTCTTAACCCGGTTTTCGTAACCAGAGTAGGTATGGAGCACATACCAACGTTTTTCATGTGATTCCACGATGAATCCTCCTATCATAATTCAAATCATTTTTTCAGTAAAATAAAAAACTTCGTAATAGCTACGAAGTTCCCTTAGACTTAGTATAACAAACTAATTTCTATTTGACTACTAATGTTAAACAAAGAGTTTCATCATTAATTGAATTAACCAATCAAACAGAGCAAAGAATAGTACGAAGAACAGAGTCAATGAAACAACAATAGTCGTATCACGACGATTCTCTTTAGCTGTTGGCCATACAACTAGCTTCATTTCGTGGTTAACACTCTTAATAAATCGAATTAAGTGCATATTTTCCTCCACTATCTGCTTTCACGATGAATAGTATACTCACCGCAATGTTTACAGAACTTACGTAATTCTAATCGTTCTTGTCGTTGAGGGTTAGCGGTAATCGTATAATTACGCGCACCGCACTTTGTACATTCCAATGCTACTTTTTTCTGGGACATACTTATCACCTCCACACAGTACTTAGGTTAGCACGAATCAAGGTTTAAAAGCAATAAAATCAAAATTATTTTAAAGGATGACGAGAGTTGAAGCCTTGGTAGATCAATAAACTTGCCGCCACACTCGCATTTAAACTTTGAACATGCCCAATCATTGGAATTGTTAGCATTTCATCACAGGTTTTCTTTAGCAAGGATGAAATTCCTTTACCTTCATTGCCGATAACCAAAGCGACGGCACCATGCGCATCCCATGTTCGGTAATCTTTTCCTTTCATATCAGTACCAAACAGCCAAACACCTCGTTCTTGCAATTCTTTAGCAGTTTGAACCAGGTTTGTTACTCGGGCAACTGGTACATGTTCAATTGCTCCCGTAGATGTTTTGGCAACCACTGAAGTTAATCCTACTGCTCGCCGGCGTGGAATAATAATACCATGAACACCAGCGGCATCAGCTGTTCGCATGATTGAACCTAAATTATGCGGATCCTCTAGTTCATCAAGAATAAGGAAAAATGGATCTTCGTCATGCTTAGCCGCGTTATCAAAGAGGTCATCAATAGTTGCATATTGGTAGGCAGCTACAGCTAACACAACCCCCTGGTGATTTTGCCGGTCAGTCATCAAGTCCAATTTATTCTTAGGAACATTTGACACTACTAAGTGGCGTTCCTTGGCTAGTTTAACAATCTGGAAAATAGCATCGGCCTTTAACCCCGACTGAATAAAAACCTTATTAATTTCTTGGTCAGATTTTAGTGCCATCACAGCCGGATGCCGACCAATAATAAAATCTGTATTCTCATTTTTCATGCGCTGTTCGCCCCGCTTCTACTTGTTTAATACACCATTGCGCCAATTCGGCCAACCGCTCTTCTTTCCCAGCTAGTTTAAGGTAACCCATCACCGCTTCAAATCCGGTGGAAATCCGATAAGTCATGACTGATGTATTTTTAGCATGGGTATGACTATTAGCATTTCGGCCACGTTTGAAATATGACCATTCTTCATCTGACAATAACTCGTCTTCTTTCATCAGGTCAATGAGAGCCGCCTGTGCTTTTGCTGAAACATAGTGGGTAGCAATATGCTGCAATTTCGTTGGTTTGCTAATTCCCTTGGTTAAAAGATGCTGACGAATGTAAACCTCATAAGCTGCATCCCCTAAATAAGCCAAAGCAATTCCATTAAGTTGTCGATAGTCTGCTTGTACCATAAGGATCCTTTCTATTCCTTTTTGTAACGCGTTCCTTGAGGAGTGTCTTCAAGAATAATTCCTTGTTTTTTAAGGTTGTCTCGAATTTCATCACTTCGCGCAAAATCTTTATTCTTCCGTGCTATATTTCGTTCTTCAATCAATTGCTTAATCTTTTCATCATTAATTTGATTGTCACTTGCTTCAAGCTTAACGCCAAAAATACTCATCAATTCAACAAGTTCTTTTTTGATTGCGTGAAGAGCACCTAAGCTAACACTGTCTTGTTGAGCATAAACATTTGCATATTTAACTAATTCGTAGACTGTAGCAATCCCGTTTTGAACATTGATGTCATCATCCATTGCTATAATAAATTGGTGATGGAATTGCTCAAGCCGATCAGTGACTTCTTGAACATCTCCCTCATCGGCATCTTGTTCACGATAAGTCAAGTTATCAAAGGCTGTTTGAATATGATTAAGATTATTTTGCGCATCAGTTAAGTTTGCCTGACTATATTGAATTGGACGCCGGTATTGAGTAGTCGCCATAAAGAAACGTAAAACCTGAGGATCTACTTCCTTGATAATTTCATGAACAGTAATGAAATTATGGAGAGACTTACTCATCTTCTCGTTATCTTTTCCAATTGTTACAAAACCATTGTGCATCCAGTAACGAACAAATTTTTGGCCCGTTTCTGCTTCACTTTGGGCAATCTCATTTTCATGGTGAGGGAATTCAAGGTCTTGTCCCCCCGCATGAATATCAATTGTCTTTCCCAAGTACTTAGTAGACATCACTGAACATTCGATATGCCATCCTGGACGCCCTTTTCCCCATGGTGAATCCCAACTAATTTCGCCGGGCTTAGCTGCTTTCCATAAAGCAAAATCAAGCGGGTCTTCCTTCTTATTAACCTCATCCGCACTAACATGTTCACTTGCCCCAACTTCAAGGTCATCAAGTGATTGCCCAGAAAGCTGGCCATAGTGGTTAAACTTTCGTGCCCGATAATAAACATCCCCATCTTTAGGGTAAGCATATCCTTCCTCTATTAATCCTTGCACGAATTTAATGATCTCCGTAATGTTTTCTGTTGCCCGGGGATGAAGAGTAGCTGGTTCAATATTAATCGCTGCGGTATCTTCCATAAAAGCATTGATATACTTCTCCGCTAATTGTGGAACGGTAATCCCTTGCTCGGCCGCCGCCTTAATCATCTTATCGTCAACGTCCGTAAAGTTTGAAACGTAATTTACTTTATATCCCTTAAATTCAAGATAACGCCGGACTGTATCAAAGGCGATCGCACTGCGCGCATTTCCAATATGAATGTAATTATAAACCGTCGGACCACAGACATACATGTTAACAACGCCTGGATGCAATGGCTTAAATTCTTCTTTTTTTCTTGTTAACGTATTGTAAATTGTTAGCATGTCTATCCGCTCCTTAAAAATCATTAATAAAGAATTAATTTGTACAGTTAATCTTACCACATTCCGTATTAGAATAGCATTTCTGATGATATTAATTTGTATCCAAAAAATTATTTACCATTTGGTCATACTTTCTTCACATTCTACTGTTATTATATATAGCGTAGTAAAGATGAACTTTACTACATCAATGAAACCTATTATTTTTCAATTACTCCTCCCAATAGTAACCGAAAAAAATATTTTCTTTTTTACGAAATCTCCCCCAAGATTATCGTAATACTCCCTAAGAAGCAGCTTTTTCCCGAGCTGCTTCTTTTTTTGTTTAAAAAAATAGCTGGAAGTAAGAAAACTCTCTTCGCAGCCATTCTTTATTATTTTTTCTTGTCTTTATTATTCCGATTTTCTTTATGGTCTGTATGCTCGTCAATTCCTCGTTGTGAATGGAGCGGACGGGCAAAGATCATTCGACCAGCGTCTGTCTGAAGCGCACTGGTTACTTCAACTTCAATTTGTTTATCCATGAAGTAACGACCATCTTCAACAACCACCATCGTTCCATCATCAAGGTAAGCAACACCTTGTTGTCGTTCAGTCCCTTTTTTCACAACAACAACCGTCATCGTTTCGCCCGGGATAACTCGTGGCCGCAATGATTTCGCCAAGTTATTAATATTCAGTACTTGAACATTTTGGAATTGAATTACCTTATTAAGGTTATAATCATTTGTCACAATTACCCCATCGACTTTTTTAGCGAGGGCAATTAATTTACTATCAACCTCTGGAATATCTTCAAAGTCCCCATCATACATTTCGATTGGGACAATTTTCTCATTCCGTAACTTATTTAAAATATCAAGGCCACGGCGTCCACGAACACGCTTAATACTTTCGCCAGAATCAGCGATATATTGCAATTCATATAAAACAAAGTTAGGAACCAGTAATGTCCCTTCTAAAAAACCTGTTTTGACTAAATCATAAATACGCCCATCAATCAAAATATTCGTATCTAAGATTTTATAATGATGGTAATTATCATCCTGGCGTTCAATTACATTCCCACCATCGTTTTTACTACTTTTGGCATGGGTAAATGCTTTGCGCCAATCATCTAACCGCGTCGTACCAATTCGAAAACCAAAATAACTAAAGACAATCATCAAGAGGATCGGCAAAATATTATTAATTACCGGAATCCTCGTTCTCCACAATGGAATCGAAATAAGAATTGCTAAAACTAAGCCAATAATCGTTAATAAGGTCCCAAAGAAAAGGTATACGGGACTACGCTTGGTTAGTTCTTTTTCGATTCGCTGGATCAACTTTTCAGTGCCGCTAGCCAATGGGAGTGATAATAGCCAGAAAATAAGTGCACCAATAATAATGTCGATAAATACTAATAATGCCGGGTTAAGGGCGATGTTCAAAATCCCCCATAATAATGGCAAATAATAAAATCCCACTGCCGCGCCAACTAGAATATAAATAAGAGTAATCATTCTACGCCGCATTTGCTTCATCCTTTCAATTATTTATTTTTACCCCAACGCTAAATATAACGCTTCTTTCAGGGTTGAGACACCAATTACTTGAATATTAGTTGACGGTTTCCAACCCTTTAAATTATTTTTAGGAATAAAGATCCGTTTAAAGCCAAGTTTTTCTGCTTCAGCAACCCGCTGTTCAATGCGGTTTACCCGACGAATTTCCCCAGTTAAACCTACTTCACCGACAAATGCGTCAGTTGGTTGGGTACCTTTATCCCGGTAACTAGAGGCAATGCTTACCGCAATTGCTAAATCAATCGCTGGCTCATCTAATTTAACGCCCCCAGCTGCTTTTAAGTAAGCATCTTGATTTTGAAGCATTAGGTTAGCACGTTTCTCTAATACTGCCATTATCAATGATACTCGGTTTCGACTCAAACCGGTAGCAGTTCGCTGTGCATTTCCATAAACGGTCGGTGTTACCAGCGCCTGAATTTCCACTAAAATCGGTCGCGTTCCTTCTAATGAAACAACCACCGCTGAACCAGTTGCATCATGTAATCGTTCCTCTAAAAAGATTTCTGATGGATTTTTTACTTCCGTCAGTCCATTTGTATGCATCTCGAAAATACCAAGCTCGTTGGTTGAACCAAATCGATTTTTCACTGATCGCAAAATACGATATGTATGGTGCAGATCTCCTTCAAAATACAAAACCGTATCAACCATGTGCTCTAAGATCTTTGGACCAGCGATTGCACCGCCCTTTGTCACATGACCAACAACAAAAATCGTAATGTTATTACTTTTAGCAATCAGCATTAACTGGGCGGTAACTTCACGAATTTGCGATACACTACCAATCGCTGAACTTACATCCGTTGCCTGCATCGTTTGCACGGAGTCAATCACGACGTACTCTGGCTTGAGGTCACGAATAATATCCCGAATACTATCCATATTCGTTTCTGGATACACATAAAAGTCATCTCCAGCAACCTTCAACCGTTCCGCCCGCATTTTAATCTGTGTCCCACTTTCTTCTCCAGACACATATAAAACTCGGTGATGCTCATCGCTCAATTGTCCAGAAACTTGTAAAAGGAGGGTAGATTTCCCGATTCCAGGATCCCCACCAATTAGAATTAGTGATCCTGGAACGATTCCCCCACCTAAAACGCGATTTAACTCGTTCAATTTTGTTTTTACGCGGGGAGTCTCTGTACTATCAATCTCATTAATTTTCTGTGGTTTGGCAACTAAGCCGGTTAAGGTGGTGGTTGCTTTTTTTGCTGGTGCAGAATTGGCTTCTACCTGTTCTTCTACTAAAGTATTCCACTCACCACAGTTTGGACACCGGCCTAAGTAGCGTGGTGAGTTGTAACCACAGTTTTGGCAAACATATTGTGTTCGAACTTTTGCCATCGCATTAATTCCTCTCTAAGTTTATTTATTCCTTTGTTGAACCAAAGCCGCCAGTCCGTTTAGCGGTTGGTTGTTCTTCACTATCAGCAGTTAAATAAGGCATAAAAATCCCCTGACCGATCCGTTCTCCCTTTTTTATATGATAATCTCGTAACCCATAGTTAATAAGCTGGAAAAAAATTTCCCCTTCATTACTATCATTATCATAATAGTCTGCATCCACAATGCCGATTCCATTTGGTAAAATCAGGCGGCGTTTAAAAGGACCACTTGACCGGTTAGCCAATAAGAGAAATTCATCAGGTTGCATGTAGGCTTTGATGCCGGTGGGTACTAAGTATGGCTTTAAGCAGGAATCAGCAGCCTTAAACTCTTCATCAGTCAGCTTTTTTTGTTGATGAATTTGCCAAAGCGCCTTTAAGAAATTGCCTTTCCAAATTGGTGGCAGAACAAAATCTTCTGACGCCTCAAAATCATATCCGGCCGCCCGTGTTGTTTGGCGTTGGGGTAAATGTATATCTTGGTCTTTCTTACTAGAAACAATCTTAAATCCACGTTTCATTACGTTCACCTCATAGTGTTTTATTCTTAATAATTTCAGTATACTATTATATGCTAGATAATAAGTTAATGGTATCGCTTTGATAACTTGACTTTTAAAAGCAGTTTATCGAAAATTATTATGAAAGGATGTGTTTATATGCAATATCGAGTTGATGGTCAGCGTATCATTGCTTTTGACGATCAAGAACCTTTAGTTGGCGAGATCAGTTTCCCAAAAGTTCCAGATACAAATGATCACGTTGTCGTTGAACGAGTTTTTGTGCAACCAACTTACCGTGGACAAGGAATTGCAGCTGAACTAGTGCGTCAATTTGTGGATTATGCAACAAAAGAACAATACACTGTCAAGCTCATGTGCCCATATGCGGTAGCGCAATTCAAACTACATCCAGAATATCAGCAACTATTGCCAGTTGCAGATCGCTTTAATTAGGAGGAATATTAATGGATCAAAATGCATTAAAAGAACAAACAGGTAAGGAATCAGTTAAGTACATTAAATCTGGAATGATTGTCGGTCTCGGAACTGGATCAACTGTTAAATATATGGTTGATGAACTTGGTAAGCAAGTCCAAGAAGGTAAAATCAAAGACATTATCGGTGTAACAACTTCAAACCGAACTGCTAAGCAAGCACGCGACCTCGGAATTACAATTAAAGATATTGATGACGTTGACCACATCGATTTAACTATTGACGGGGCCGATGAAATCAGTGATGACTTCCAAGGTATCAAAGGTGGCGGTGGTGCCCTCCTTTGGGAAAAGATCGTTGCCAATACCTCAAATAAAGTAATGTGGATTGTCGACGAAAGCAAACTCGTCCACAAACTTGGTGCTTTCCCTCTTCCTGTTGAAGTAATTCCATTCGGTTCTCAACATGTCTTTGACCGTCTTGAAAAGAAAGGCTACAAGCCAACTTGGCGGATGGATGGAGATAAAAAGTTCCGGACCGATGAAAATAACTATATCATTGACCTTCACCTTGGCGAAATTGATAATCCTAAGGCCTTAGCCGACGAATTGATCCACATGGTTGGAATTGTCGAAACTGGTTTATTCTTAAATCGAGTTAACGACGTAATTGTTGGTACTCCAGAAGGTCCAAAGGTATTGCACGCTCGTTAATTCAATCTATTCAAAGGAGATATTGCAAATGAGCTTTTCAATTAATAAAGAAGATATCGCTAGTTTTCATAAAAACTACCGTCATCATCCTAACAGCAGTGTCTTAGAAAATACTGTTACAAAAAACGGGGTACGGAATGCAAGCTTTAATTGGCATTCAATTGCTGATAATACTCCTCATTTCTCCATTGACCTTAAAACGGGGGATGTTGCTGATCAAAAGCAATCTGGTCGTTGTTGGATGTTTGCTGCATTAAACACAATGCGTCATGATATGCAGCAAAAATTTAACTTACCTGATAATTTTGAACTTTCCCAAGCCTACCAGTTCTTCTGGGATAAGTTTGAAAAATCCAATTACTTCTACCAAAACGTAATTAAGACGGCTAAAAAGCCTACCGACAGCCGAAAAGTTTCATGGTTAATGAACGAACCACAAAACGATGGTGGCCAATGGGATATGCTTTGCGCCCTTATCAGCAAGTATGGGGTTATGCCAAAAGCCGCAATGCCCGAATCATTTAACTCTTCTAACTCACGGGGAATTGATGAAGTCTTAAACAACAAGCTTCGTCACGATGCCGTTATTTTGCGGAAAATGATTAACGAAGATCATGCAAATGAAGAAGCAATTGACGAAACGCGCCGTAAGATGTTGAACGAGAATTACCGGATGCTTGCTTACACATTTGGTGAACCGGTTAGCCACTTTGATTTCGAATATCGGACAAAGAAGGACAACGAATTCCACCGCGATACTAACCTTACTCCTCAAGAATTCTTTAAGAAGTATGTTGGCTGGAACCTCGATGACTATATCTCAATTATCCAAGCACCGACTGCTGATAAGAAGTACCACCAAACTTACACCATCGACATGCTTGGTAATGTCGTTGGTGGCCGCGAAATCAAGCACTTAAACCTACCAATGGATGAATTCAAGCAACTCGCGATTGAACAATTAAAGAATGGCGAAAGTGTTTGGTTCGGTTCAGATGTTATTAAATATTCAGAAACTAAACTTGGTATTATGGCCCTTAACACCTATGACTACGACAAACTATTTGACGTTGACCTTGAAATGACTAAAGCTGAAGCACTTGATTATGGTGAAAGCATGATGGATCATGCAATGGTTATCACTGGTGTTGACCTTGTCGATGGTAAGCCAACCAAGTGGAAAGTTGAAAACTCATGGGGTAACAAGGTCGGCCATAAAGGTTACTTTGTTATGAGTGATGATTGGATGGACAAATACTGTTACCAAGTCGTTATTAATAAGAAGTACCTTAGCGAAGATCTTAAACGTGATTACGCTAAGAGCCCCATCGTTCTTAAGCCTTGGGATCCAATGGGAACTTTAGCATAATAATTTAACATTAATTTGTGAAAAGGGAGCGAGACAGAAGTCACTTGTGACTTCGTTTTCGAGCCCCCGCAAGCAACAATAGGCCTTCAGTGTTCGACTTTTGCCGGACGCTGAAGGCCATTGTTGTACTGCGCTGTTCGTATTTTATGGAAGTGACCTAACTTATGTCACAGTTCCTTCAAAAAAGATCTCTAACACTGTAGCACACAGACGTTGGAGATCTTTTTTAATTATTCAGTAATATCTGTACCGAAGTACTTTTCAGATAGCTTCTTGACTGTTCCATCTTGTTGAAGTTCCTTAAGCGCCTTGTTGTAAGAAGATTGAATAGCAGTATCTTTCTTGTTAAAAAGTGCTGAAATCTTAGCTGGATCTTGTTCACTAGAAACATCAATCATCTTGAGACCCTTAGTACTGTTCTTCTTGCTGTAAGCGTACCAAGCTTCACGGGAGTTAACTGTCCCGGCAGCCCGCCCCTGCTTGATCATATCTAAGGAACTAGCAAAATCGCCATTGGGTGTAAGGCTACCTTTATATTTTTTAACCACATTCGCATTATTAGTTCCTGTACCAGCAATAATCTTCTTGCCTTTAATATCCTTCAAGCTCTTAATATTACTATCAGCAGGAACAATTAATGCAAACCGTGACTTGATATATGGGGTAGAGAAATTATATTGCTTGGCCCGTTCAGGTGTCTGTGTAATGTTGTTCATTACTACGTCAAACTTGCCTGAACCAAGACCGGCAATTAGCGAATCCCATTTAGTTGGTACAAAGTTAGCTTTTAAGCCCATCTTTTTAGCAACTGCTTTACCAAGGTCTACTTCAAAGCCAGTTAATTTGTTATTTTTACGATAAGAGTACGGGGAGTAAGTTCCCTCAAGACCAATTGTCAATTCTCCCTTATGAACTAATTCTGAATTAACAGCTGATGAAGCAGCAGAAACACTTGTGATTCCTGCAGAGGTACCGACTGTTAAAGCTGCAATTGTTAATAGTGCTTTCTTCCAAAATTTCATTATTCTAAACTTCCTTTATTTTAAATTTTCCATTGTCATTGAGGCGATAAAGTTCTTAATTCGTTTATTTGGATTATCTGGAGCAAAAAACTCGTCTGGAGTACCATCATATAAAATTTCGCCGTTTTCCACAAAAATAATCTTATCCGCAACATGTTTCGCAAAGACCATGTTATGAGTAACAATTACCATCGATTGTTTTTCTTTAGCCAATTGCAACAGGACCTTCAATACACTAAGCTCTAATTCCGGATCAAGGGCAGAAGTTGGTTCATCAAGTAAGATATACTTTGGTGACATTGCTAATGCCCGGGCAATCGCTACCCGCTGTGCCTGTCCGCCAGATAATTCATTCGGATAAGCTTCTCCGTAATCTGCTAAGCCCACTTTAGCAAGTAAATTATGCGCATTTGCAATTGCTTCCTTTTTCGCCTGTTTCAAAACCTGTGTTGGTCCTTCAATAATGTTACCAAGAACAGTTTTATTAGGAAAAAGATTATAGTCTTGGAAAACCATTCCTGTTTCTTGACGAATTGCCAACTTATCTTTATTGCTTATTTTTTGACTGAAATCCAAATGATGATCATCAAAATCGTACTGGCCGCTCTCTGGCATTACTAGTAAGTTAAGCGAGCGAAGAATTGTTGATTTTCCAGATCCAGATGGACCAACCATTACTGTTGTTTTACCTGCCGGAAACTCTAACGTGGTATTTTTCAAGACAGTTTTATTACCAAAACTTTTATTAATATTTGTTAATTTCATTTTTCTCACCTATTATTTGCATTTACTTGACGGTCTACTACCCGCTCAAGATATCCTTGGAAATAAGATAAGATTGTCGTAAAGACCGCGTAGACCATTGCTACTAAAGTATACATAAGTAACGGTTGATAGTTTTCGGCCGCAATCTGTTGACTGACGGCAAACATTTCCATAATTGTAATCGAAGCAGCTAATGACGTGTCCTTTACCAAACTTATAAAACTGTTTGATAAAGGCGGTAAAGCTACTCTTAAAGCTTGCGGTAAAATAATTCGCCACAAGATTTGCAACCGCGTCATTCCAATTGCTGCACCTGCTTCCCATTGCCCAGTTGGAACTGAACTGATCGCTGCCCGAATTGTTTCTGAAGCATAAGCACCGGTATTAAGTGAAAATGTAATAATGCCGGCTGTAAATGGTTCTAATTTTATTCCATGTGGTAGGACTCCCTTAATTCTCAGATATGGCAGTCCAAAGAATACAATAAATAATTGAACCAGCAGCGGTGTTGACCGAAAAAGCCAGACATAAAAACTAGCAATCCATTTAAGAATCATGAATGCACCACGTTGACGAGAAAGACGAATTAAAGCTGTTACTAGTGCAATAATCAGTCCAAAGAAAAATGAAATAATCGCTAACGGAATCGTATATTTAAATCCCGCCGCTAAGAGTTGTGGTAAAGATGTCTTGATAATTTCCCACATAAGTCACAGTTTCCCTTCTTCTATAATTAATCTAATTTTTTAAGTGCTTGTTGCAAGTCAGCAATAATATCTTCAGGGTCCTCAATTCCCACTGAAAGACGAATCAACTCATCTTTAATTCCGTTCTCTAATCTTATTTCCCGGGGAATAGATCCATGGGTCATGACAGCTGGAACTTCAATCAAACTTTCAATTCCCCCTAAGCTTTCGGCAAGATCAATCAATTGTAGACTTTCAACAAACTTCTTCGCATCTAAACCATCCTTAAGTTCAAAGGAGATCATTGCTCCAAAGTTACGCATTTGCGTAGCTGCAACCTCATGACCAGGGAAATCTTTTAAGCCTGGATAATAAATTTTTCCAATGTGGTCATCATTTTGGAGGAAGTTAATAACTTCATTCGCATTTTCTTGGTGAACGCGCATCCGCGCACCGAGAGTTTTCATCCCCCGTTGTAATAGCCAACTATCGTCAGGGCCAAGTGTACTACCGATTGAGTTTTGCAGGAATGCTAATTGTTCACCAATCTCATCATCGTTAGTAACTGCTAATCCGGCAACGACATCACTATGACCGCCTAAATACTTGGTTGCGGAGTGAACAACAATATCTGCCCCGAGAGTTAATGGTTGTTGGTTATAAGGGGTAGCAAAGGTATTATCAACAATTGTCTTTATTCCATGCTTTTTTGCGATATCAGCAATTGCTTTAATATCAGCGATTTGCAAGAGCGGATTAGTTGGTGTTTCAAAATAAACTGCAACGGTATTATCTTGAATTGCATTTTCGACTGCTTCAAGGTCTTGCATGTCAACAACAGTAAATTCAAGGCCAAAGCGCTTTAATACCTTATTGATTAACCGGAATGTTCCCCCATATACATCGCTACCAACTACAAAATGATCACCTTGAGAGAATAAAGAAAAAGTAGCATGAATAGCAGCAGATCCAGAAGCAAATGCAAAGCCGGCTGTTCCATGTTCAAGTTCTGCAATTAATTTTTCAAGAGATGCACGTGTTGGATTTCCTGTTCGAGAATATTCCCATTTAGGTTCACCGCCAAGAACGTGTTGATGGAATGTTGATGAACGGTAAATCGGTGTTGAGACAGCACCAGTGGTTGGATCCTCACTATTACCGCCATGAATTAATTGTGTATTGAATTTCATAATATCTATCTCCTTTAGAATACAAAAAGGCACAAACTCAAGAACTTCTCACTTGAATTTGCGCCTTATGCATTTATTCCCGATTACGTTAGCAGTTACTCAACTAAAAGTAAGCACGCCAAACTGTGGGTCGCATAAGACGCGATCCACAACAACAAACAGTAGCGTTAATTAATTGTTTGTTAAACATGACGTGTTCCTCCTAACTTAGTATGTCAAAATCATAACTTATAAAAAATAAGTTGTCAATACAATTCCTAAAATTTATTTAAATTGATCGTCAAGAAACTTCTGCACAATATTATAAATTGTTGGACTCCAGAAATCTCGTTCATGGTTCGCACCCTTAACCCGGTACGCTTCAACAGAATTTCCATTATCCTTCAACCGCATATACATTTTTTCCATCTGTTCATAGGGAACAACCTTGTCAGCATCGCCATGGAACAATAAGAATGGTGGATAGTTTTGTCCATCTTTGACTTGATATAAGGGACTCATTTGTTTTTCAATTTCTGGCCACTTTGATACATCAGACCCTAATAAGCAATATTGCAGTAGCTTATTTCCCGGAACGTTAGCATCATACTCAAATGTCTTCTCCACGTCCATTGGAGCAAAACAGCTAACCACAGCGTCTACTGCATCCGATTCATCTTGATAAAGGTCAACTTTGTAGCGCGGATCATCACCCGTTAAGCCGACTAGCATTGCCGCATTGGCCCCAGAGGAAGTTCCCCAAATTGCAACCTGTCGCGGTTCAATTGCATATTTTTGCGCATTGGCCCGTAAGAAACGAATGGCAGTCTTAACATCTTGCAAAAAGGCAGGAAATGGGTGGCCATCAATTGAACTACGGTGTTGAACAGTCGCTACAATATAACCGGCCCGAACAAATTGAACCAGTTGTGGAATTTCTTCTCCCATTTTTGGCGTTCGCCACGAGCTTCCTTGAACAAAAACAATCAATGGTCGCGGTTCAGTTTGATATTGTTTCGGGAAACGTTGCGTCCACGGTGCTAAGATCGACATATGTAATGCCTCCCCATCCATTGCACCATAAACAATATTTTCAATCAAGCGTACTTGATCGCTTAATGTTGGGTTATTTGCTAATTCGTGTATTGTCATCAATTTCACCATCCATTGTTATAAAAGTCTTTTTAATGACATTAAGATGATCATCAAAGCGATATAAAATTGGTTTGCCATTTGGAACTTCTACTTTATCAATATCGTCATCTGAAATACCATCTAAATATTTAATTAGGGCCCGCAAAGAACTACCATGGGCAACAATTAACTGATTATGTCCATCAATCAAACGAGGCGCAATATGGTCTTGCCAATATGGAAGGAGTCGTTGGAGCGTCATTTCTAAACTCTCACTAAGCGGAATCTTAACTCCTAAGCGATCATAGCGGCGATCATGCTGACGCTCTTTTAATTGTGGTGGTAAATCTTTAAAACCACGCCGCCATTTATGAAGCTGTTCTGCACCAATCTCTTTCTTCACTTCATCTTTGTTCCGACCACTCAATGCCCCATAATGACGTTCGTTTAGTCGCCACGTTTTATGGACAGGAATATATAACTGATTAATTTCTTCTAGGATAATATTAGTCGTCATGATTGCCCGTTCCATGTAAGACGTATATGCATCACTAAATTGGATACCCAGTCTTAGCAATTCCTTGCCGACTAATTCACCCTGTTCAATTCCTTTAGGAGTCAACGGAACATCAGTCCAGCCAGTAAAAATATTATCACGATTAGCTTGACTTTGCCCATGACGTACAATTACTAATTCTGCCATTTTTTCACTCCCCTTTGCCACTATCTTATAATAGCGCATTTTACTAGTGCTTAACAATTAAACTAGCTGCAGAAGGTTATTTTACAGCCAACTTTTCTGCCGTATAATTATTAAGGTAAGTATTTGAGGAAAGGAAAAATTAAACTGGTTTAGTTTAATTCTCAATTTTATGAAATCTAAAATTGCTAATCTAATTAATTGGGGGCTCCCATACTGTGCCATCGCTGCAATGGCCTATTTAATCATGTTCCCCCAACTTGTATCACACGGAGTTATTCTAGGAACGGACTCCATTTTTCACTTTAACCGTTTTTATGATGCCGCTAAGCAAATTCAACAGTTCAATTTTAGTTATTTTCAAAGTAATTATGGTTTTCAACAAAGCGGCCGCATCATCAATGCCGTCTATGGCCCCCTCTTTGCATATTTAAATGGGGCCATTCTTGGAATAGTAGGAACCTGGTATCAATATCAGATTGTTACTACCTTTATCGTCTATCTATTAGGTGGAATCGGTATGTATCGACTTGGCATCCGTGTTCATAGTAAACGGACATTTGCAATTATCTGTTCCCTAATCTATATGAACATTGGGTGGCTTCCACGATGGGAATTAGCACAGAATATGAATGCATGGGGAGCTGCTCTGGCTCCTTATATGGTAATTTGCGGCGTACGCATGATTCAGGATCACCAACGACCAGTTAACTGGCTACAATTGATGACCCTGATGACGATCATCATTCAGATCCACATGCTAAGTTCTTTATTTTTCGTGATTACCCTAACACCATTCTTTATTATTGGGCTAATTATAACGACTAATCGTAAGCAAATGTGGATCGAAACGCTAAAGGCAGTCGGCGGAACGGTTATTTTAACAGCCAATGTCTGGGGAGCCTTATTAATGCTTAACCTCCATAATAATATTGCCAATCCTGCCGATTTCAGTCTCGCAGATAATGTGCTATTACCTTCAATGTTTAGCAGTACACGCGATTATCTAATCTACGCAATGTGGATTCTCTTTATCCTTCAACTCATTTACGTATTATTCACCTTCAAAAAATCGCTTACTAATACAGTCCTGACGTTACTTGGTTCTTTGGTCCTCCTGCTTAGTTCTTCCCTTACTCCTTGGTCCTTTTTTCAAGATGTGATTCCCGCACTTGGACACACTTTGCAGTTCCCTAACCGGTTGACAATCATTGCCTTTCCCCTCTTACTCGCAGGAGTTGGGATCAGCGCTACAACCCTTGATAAAAAAGCGCAAGAGATTGACTTACGAAATCAATTAATCACTGGTATCCTCTTGTTAATGGTTTTTCTGGTCTTTACTCCTACGACAATTGATGTTTATAAACGTGCAGCCCGCTATGACTCGGAAATTGTCCTTAATAGCTTTAGCGCGATTACCCGCGTAAGTGAAAATAAAACCGCCCTGCGACATTCCGTCCACGATCTTTACCCTGGCCAATTGTTAACGATGGTCGAGAAGAGAAGTCCTGACTATTTGCCAATTCCTAAGAAGTACATGAATCAAAAATATGTTCGTTCTTACGCTTACGAAGGACAAATCATTAATGAAGCCCATAAATATACTCATACTGTCTTGCCGCATGGAGGATTGCAATTATCATGGGAAGCAGGAAAAGCGGGAAAAGTTCGGTTACCAATTATTACGTATCACGAATCACAACTAACGGTTAATGGTCACCTACTTCGCCACTATCAGCGATCCTCGGTTGGTGCTCCCTACATTCAGCAACGTAAAGGGAAAAATACTGTTACCCTCTACTTTAAGCAAGCAAAATGGTTCACCGCTTTATTAGTGATCTCGTTAGTTGGTCTTAGCATTCTTGCAATTTATGGTCTTTATTATTTCTGTACTCATATTAAGAAATACTTCCAAGGAATTGTAGCTGGACAAATTGATTAAAACAACAAAGCCTCTATCGCTCGGTAAAGCCGAACGTTAGAGGCTTTGTTTTAATTTTTTATGAACATAGCGGCATAGACTATAATCCAACCTCTTATTTTGCATTCACTACAAACGAAAGCTCAACATCACGGTCGGCAGGAATATGATACTGTTCTTCAACATCTGCACCCCAGCTATCAATTCCCCCAACACCTCGAACGGCCCCCGCAACAACGAGAACAGTTCGTCGTGCGAGTGGGAGCTCTTCGATGTGTGTTGCACTTTCTAATTCCTCCGCTGTATATGGTAAACAACTGAAGGCAAATGGTTGCTCGTCTTGCTTAATAGTTAAGCTAAATGGTTCCCGAGAATGATCAGCATTATTTTGGGTGGAATCGCGGGTAATTGTTAATGCATGAGTATCCATATGCATTCCATTTTCCTGAGGGACTAGATACTTAGTAACTGGTAAGCCGTCAACATGGAAGGTACCCTCAGTCGCTCCTGCCATCCGGTCGGGGTAAGTTTCACCAGATAATCCTTGATAGTCAAAGCCGGTAGCAACTGTTGGCATGATAAAACGCATTCCTACTACTGGTAGACCAGGTAAGTCTTCATGGCCGTAATAGTACATTGTCACTTTAATCTCACCTTGTCTGTTAACCTCATAAGTTACAGTGACTTGCGTGGCCGGAACTGTTAGCGTCTCAAAAGTATACTTAATTTTGACGTTTTCAGCAGATACCGGATCACTAAATTCATTGGTTATCGGCGCAATAGGTAATTCAGCAAAGTGTTGATTATCAACTGTCAGGTCAATCCCAACACACTTATGAAAAGTGTCCGCTGCTAACCACTGAGCAGACCGAATATTAAAGCCGCTTCCTCGGTCATTGTCAGTGGTTGCCCGCCAAAACGTCGGCATTGGTTCACGATATAGCCATTCTTTACCGTTTAGCTTAAGCGATTCTAGTCCACCACGCTCATAGCTAAAAATATAATGAAAGCCGTCACCACTAAGTCCTAATGTCGCATCACCATATATCACGCGTAATTTATTTGTGTAAGCCATAGTAGTATCTTACCTCCTGCATTGCTGGCTTCGGTGTCCGATCAGCAAACATCAAGCCATCTCCCGAGAATTCGTAATCTGAGTGACGATCATCGAAATCACCACCATAGCGCATCACTTCTTGCCCACTTACCGGATCCTTAACAAGGAGGGCTTGATCAATAAAGTCCCAAATGAAGCCGCCAAAGTATTGTGGGTATTTATCAAGTAAAGAAATGTATGAACCCATTCCACCATCAGAGTTCCCCATATCATGCATGTACTCACATTCCATAAATGGCTTGTCTGGATTGTTCTTCAAGTATTCCTCAACTTCTTTAGGTGGTAAGTACATCCAGCTTTCAACGTCTGAGATCCGATCACGGTATTCAGGAGTATGACAAACTCCTTCATAGTGAACAAGCCGACTGTCATCATGCTTCTTATAGAATTCATTCATTTTGACAATATTATCGCCAGCATATGATTCATTACCTAAAGACCAGAATAAAATCGACGGGTGGTTCTTAAATGTTTCATAGTTAGTCCGTGCCCGATCTACTACTACGTCACGCCATTGAGGAACTGAACCAGGGACGTTATATGATGGTTCAATTGCTCCCATCTTCTGCCAGGTAGCATGGGATTCCAGATTATTTTCGGCCATCATGTAAATTCCGTTATCATCACAAAGGTAATACCACGGAATCTGGTCTGGATAGTGACACGTCCGGACGGCATTAATATTATTTTCCTTAAAGGTGTGAATATCACTCGTCATATCATCCATCGTGATCGCACGCCCACGTCTAGCATCCCATTCGTGACGGTTAACACCATTGATAATTAACCGTTGACCATTCAATAGGACAACATGGTCTTTATTAATTTCAATTCGGCGAAAACCAAAACGGTATGGAACGAGTTCGACCAAATTACCTTCGTCATCACGAATTTCAATCAACAATTGATAGAGGTAAGGATCATGGTTATCCCATAAGTGAATATTTTCTAAAAATTGATCCTGAACTTTTACCGTGGAGTCAACAGGGTGTGTTTCATTGACGAGCGTATTACCATCATTGTCGATAACCCGTACATTAACGTTCCCAGTCTTTTCACCGTGAAGTTGAAGGTCAACATTAAAAATACCGTCCTGATAATTATCAGTAACAATTGGCCGAATATTAAGGTCTTCAACATGAACAAGTGGTTGGGCTAATAAGTTTACACTCCGGAAAATTCCAGAAAAACGGAACATATCTTGATCCTCAATCCACGAGGCGGTACTATGCTTGAAAACTTCCACAGCTAAAACATTACCTTCATCTTGAATGTAAGGAGTCAGGTCAAATTCAGAGGGGGTAAAACTGTCTTCAGCGTAACCAATAAAGTGACCATTAAGCCAAACATACATGGCCCGCTCAACACCATCAAAACGAATGCGGATCTGCTTTCCCCGTAAAGAAGGTTCAAGGTCAAAACGTTTTAAGTATTCGCCAACAGTATTATCATCCCCATCACTAAATGATCCCTCTTGCGCATCATCAGGACTAAGGGCATATGCAGGACGACGGTAAATCTTACCTTCCCACGGAATCAAAGTGTTAATGTAATTATTTTGGGCGTAATTATTTAGTTCAATCTCACTAGGCACTTCGATTGTTCCAAAACTACTGCTATCATAATCTGTCTTATAAAAGTCTTCTTCGCGTTCACGCGGGTTTTCAGCAAAGTTAAATTGCCATTGACCATCCAAGTTTTGCGCAAAACGACTATTATTATGCCGCCATTCATCATAGTTACCGTAATAATAATGGTCACTATGTGCAGGTAATTGATTAACACGGAATGTTTCCGGTTCATCAAGCCATTTGATATCTGCATCCATGAATAAATCCCTCCTCGTTACTATCTACAACATCTAAAGTATAGCGCTTTCATGATTGAGATAGCAAGAGGATAGGTAAAATTTACGTAAATTTTATTAAACAGAAATTTTAAACAAAAAAGCACTGAGCAAATATTGCTCAGTGCTTTTTAAGTAGTGCGGCCGAGAGGACTTGAACCTCCACGGTCATAATCGACCATAAGATCCTTAATCTTACGCGTCTGCCAGTTCCGCCACGGCCGCATATCAACCAACGAATATTATTATAGCAAGATACTTATTCGTTGGCAACAACTTTTTTCAATTTTTTAAAATAAATTTGTGCCCACATCGTCGACAAATGTATCTTTGGGTGTTGAAACGCCGTTGTCGTGCGATTTCAACACCACAACCGGTACATATATAATGCCATTTTTTCTTAGAATTTACCTTTCTTTTACTAGTCGGTGGCGCATATCTTGATCCTCCCACCTGTGCTAGTAAAGTTTTAAATTCTCTACTGCGATGGTGATAATCCATTCCTAACAGATGTAAATGATAATGGCACAATTCATGAAGAACCACTTGGCGCAGATTATGAAGATCAAACTCAGTATACATTAACGGGTTGATATCAATATGATGGTCACTTAAATGGTAGCGTCCACCGGTTGTTTTTAACCGCTTATTAAAAAATACCTTGTGCGTAAATTCGCGCCCAAAGTATTCTTTTGACCACTGTTCGGTCAATTGTTGTAATTCAGCATTAGTCATTTGTGACTGTCTCCGGTTCAAGCATCGTTAATTGAATCCGCTGACGCTTCAAATCGACATCATCAATCCACACGTCAACAATATCACCAACGACTACCATTGTCCGCGGATCACGAATGAACTGCTTACTCATCTTTGAAACATGAACTAACCCATCATGTTTGACACCGATATCAACAAAGGCTCCAAAGTCGACAACGTTCCGGACAGTTCCTTGAAGCTTCATCCCCGGCTTAAGGTCTTCAATCGTCATTACATCATGGCGTAATAATGGAGCAGGCATTGAATCACGCAGGTCACGACCTGGCTTTTGCAAGGAAGAAATAATATCAGTAACGGTTTCAGTCCCGACTTGATCATCCGTAAACTGCTTAACATCAATTTTCTTTAACTTATCATCAGCACTTGGCGTTCCCAACTCATCAATATTAATTCCCGCCGCTTGAATAATCTTTTCCGCCACCTGGTAACTTTCTGGGTGAACATCGGTGTTATCTAATGGATTTTCGCCACCAATAATCCGTAAGAAACCAACAGATTGTTGATAAGCTTTAGGTCCTAACCGTGGCACTTTCTTTAACTGTGTCCGGTTTGTGTAGCGGCCATTTTCATCTCGATAGGTAACGATATTTTTAGCAATCGTTTTATTAAGACCGGAAATCCGCGTCAACAACTGGTAACTAGCTGTATTGAGGTTAACTCCTACCCGATTTACCGCCCGTTCAACAATTGTTTCCAGTTCCCCGCTCAATTCTTTCTTCGGCAAATCATGCTGGTATTGCCCAACACCAACCGCTTGAGGATCAATCTTGACTAATTCAGCAAGTGGATCTTGCAAACGACGACCGATACTAATTGCACTTCGCTGTTCAACATGCAAGTCAGGAAATTCATCACGCGCTTCCTTACTTGCAGAGTAAACAGAGGCACCGGCTTCATTTACGATGACATAATAGATTGGCCGTTTAATCTTTTTAAGAGCTTCCGCCACAAACTGTTCTGATTCCCGGCTAGCTGTCCCGTTACCAATCGCAATCATTTCAACGTGGTACTTTTCTAGTAAGTCAATAAATTCACTTTCTGCTGTCGCACGTTGCTTTTCTGGCGCCGGTTTGTGGGGGTAAATAACTGCTTTAGTTAAAAATTTCCCATTCTCATCAAGAACCGCTAACTTACAACCAGTTCGGTAAGCAGGGTCAAATCCTAACACAACTTTTCCCTTAATTGGTGCTTGCATCAATAAATGATAGAGATTTTCACCAAAGACCTTGATTGCCTGTTCATCAGCGCCCTCTGTTAATTGTCGCCGCAGTTCCCGTTCAATTGCAGGGCCCAAGAAACGCTTGTAGGCATCCTTGTAAGCTTCCTCAATAAAGGCAGTCGCGTCATTTTTCTTGCTAGTTTTAATCAAACGGAAACGAAGGTAATTCATCACCGGTTCTTCATCTAAAGTGATTTTGACGTTAATAATTCCTTCTTTTTCTCCGCGATTAAAGGCTAAGATTTGATAAGAATTTAATTTTTGAACTGGACTAGTGAACTCATAGTACTGCTTGTAAGTCCCCAGTTCATCCTTTTCTTCGCCACCACGTTTTACGCTTGTCTCTAATTGACCATGTTGGGCAGTATAATTTCGCAACCAGCTTCGTACCGTGGCCATTTCACTAATTGCTTCAGCCAAAATTTCATGTGCGCCTGTTAATGCACTCTCAGCATCAGGAACATCATCGTTAATAAACTCTTGCGCCTTCGCACTTAAATCATCATCGGGATAAGATAGCAGCCAATTTGCTAACGGTGCCAAGCCATGTTCACGAGCTTGTTGGGCCTTCGTCTGTCGCTTTTGCTTATATGGCAAGTAAAGGTCTTCTACTTCTTGCAATTCGGTCGCACTGTTAATTTGCTTTTTGAGCGCCGGTGTTAGCTTACCGAGCTCTTTAATTTTATTGATAACTGTTGCTTGACGTTCCTGCAATGTCGTTACCCGGTGATATTCATCCCGGATCGCTTGCAATTGAACTTCATCAAGCGTGCCCGTCATTTCTTTACGGTAACGGGCAATGAAAGGAATTGTATTTCCTTCATCCATTAATCCGAGGGCCGCTTTAATTTGTTGAGGGCGAATATCCGGTAATTGTTTACTAACAAGTTGAAGTGTTTCCTCTTCCATCATCATTCTCCTTAAAACTAGCAAAGAGACTGAGTTGATTCCCAGCCTCCCATTTTATTATCAATTTACTTCCACCAAGTATCATATGGAGCAATCGGTAAGTGACGCTTATGTTGAGTTCGCCGATACCAGCCTTCAATTTTTTCAGCAACTGCTGGCGAAACTTCACGACCTTCTAAGTAGTCATCAATTTCATCATAGTGAACACCAAGCGCTTCTTCATCGGGACGCATTGGTTTGTCTTCTTCCAAGTCTGCGGTTGGTGTTTTATCATAAAGCTTTGCTGGTGCTCCTAAGTATTGTAATAAGGCCTTTCCTTGTCGCTTATCCAATCCAGAAAGTGGCGTGATATCGGCACCGCCATCCCCAAACTTAGTGTAAAAACCAGTTACTGCTTCAGCGGCATGGTCTGTTCCCACTACAGCTCCTTTGTTTTCTCCACCAATAGCATATTGGACAATCATTCGTTCTCGGGCTTTAATGTTTCCCTTATTAAAATCGCTAATTGGCGTACCGGCTTCGTTTAAGGATGCCACCATCGCATCAGTAGCCGCCTTAATATTAACCCGCATTATTTTATCAGGTTTAATAAAGTCATTAATCACAAACATTGCATCTGATTCATCAGCTTGCTCACCATATGGCAACCGGACTGCGATAAATTGGTATTCATTGTCGCCAGTCTCTTCCCGCAGCTTTTCGACTGCCAATTGTGAAAGCCGCCCCGCCAAACTTGAATCTTGACCACCAGAAATTCCTAATACTAAGGCCTTCATCTTAGTGGTTTGGAGAAAGTCACAGATGAACTGAACACGTTTAGTTACTTCTGCTTGGGGATCAATTTGCGAGTTAACGCCTAATGCATTAATTATTTCTTCTTGATACTTTCGCACTACAGATTACCTCTACTTATTCAATGATTTAACATATTCATGAACTTGGTGAATTAATTTAAGTTTATTATCATAGCATTTCTGTGATAAGTCGACTGGGTATACTTCTGGGTTTAAATCGCGTTTATATTCATCCCACAAAGCATTTAAGCTATCGAAACGGTGTTGACGACTCCCCTCTAAGGTCGGTTCATCATAAACATACTTACCATCTTGCCAGATTGTCTTTAGCATTGGCCGGGCGGTAAAATCCTCCACGTCTTTTTGCTGGAGTGGGAAGTTAGGATTGAACATATTGAGTGACTTTTCATTACGAGGATCCTCATCAACTAATGTAATATAATCCCCTTCACTCTTGCCGTCTCCACGATCGTTAATCCGCCATACTTGTTTTTTGCCGGGAGTTGACATTTTACCAACATTATTAGAGATCTTAATCGTATCAACAAGTTGGCCATCTTCATCTTCAATAGCGACTAATTTGTATACGGCCCCTAAAGTTGGTTGGTCATAGGCAGTAATTAGCTTAGTCCCGATTCCCCATGTATCAATCTTCGCCCCTTGCATTTGCAAGTTTTGAATTGTCTTTTCATCTAAGCCATTAGATGCGATGATTTTTGCGTCTGGGAAACCAGCATCATCCAACATTTTGCGTACTTTTTTAGATAGGTAGGCCATATCACCACTGTCAATGCGGACACCGATAAAGTTAATTTTATCGCCAAATTCCTTAGCAACCTTAATTGCGTTAGGAACCCCACTCTTTAAGGTATCAAAAGTATCCACAAGAAAGACACAATTATGATGAGTTTCTGCATATGCTTTAAATGCGTCATAATCATTCATGTATACCTGCACAAGAGCATGGGCATGGGTTCCTGAAATCGGGATACCAAATAATTTACCTGCACGGACATTACTTGTTGCATCGAAGCCACCAATATATGCTGCTCGCGTTCCCCACAAAGCTGCATCCAATTCCTGTGCCCGACGTGAGCCAAATTCCATTACAGTTTGGTTACCAACAATTGACTTAATCCGTGAAGCCTTTGTCGCAATCATAATCTGATAATTAAGAATATTTAAGATTGCCGTTTCAATCAATTGGCCCTCAATAATCGGCGCATCAACTTGAATAATAGGCTCATGGTTAAATACCAGATCTCCTTCTTCAAAGCTGTTGATTGAACCCGTAAATTTAAAGTTACGTAAATATTCTAGAAAGTCATCATCAAATTGATTCGTAGACTTTAAGTATTCAATGTCGCTATCAGTAAAATGTAATTGTTTTACATAGCGAATAATGTGATCTAACCCGGCAAAAACAGCGTACCCATTATTAAATGGCATTTTACGGAAGAAGGCCTCAAAGACAGCACGGCGGTTACCCATTCCTTTTTTCCAGTAGGTCTGCATCATACTCAATTCATACGCATCAGTATGCAGGGTAAGGCTATCATCCGGATAATCAAATTTCATTAGTATAATTCCTCTCAAAAGTAATATCGTTAATCAGTATTGTAACATGGATTTGTCTTGATTACTTTTCAAAGACAAATTCAAACCGTGATCCAACATATTGAGTGTGGACATATTCAAAAGGACGACCATCTTGCAAGTAAGATAGTTGGGTCATTCGCAAGAGAGCATCTCCACGTTTAATCTGCAAGTAATTAGCAATCTTTTCCGTCGCCTTCGTTGCTGAAATATGCTGAGTTGCATGACCAGGATAGAGGTTCGCCTTTTTTTCTAGCGTCCGATAAAAAGACGTGGTAATTTCTTCTTTGCTAAATTTTTGAACGAGGTTAGCAGGAACAGTTGCGATTTCATAACAAATTGGCACATCATTTCCATAACGAACCCGTTCCATTCGTAAAACCTGTTCATCTGGGGCTAACTTTAGCTTTTCAACCTCTGTTTGCGAAGGGATCGTCAAGTGGTAAGAAATTGTCTTACTAGCAGCTTTCTTCCCTGTCGCGTGCATTAATTCAGTAAAGCTCGTTATTCCTGACATCTTTTCTTGGACTTTGCGATTAGCGACAAAAGTTCCAGAGCCAACTCTTCGTTCAAGAATTCCTTCATCAACTAATGCTTGAATTGCTTGCCGCAAAGTCATTCGACTGACGCCAAAATCATTAGCGAGTTCGCGTTCAGCGGGAATTTTATCGCCAACTTTCCACTCACCATCTTCAATGTTTTGTCTTAACTGATTATGAATTTGAATATAAACAGGTGAACTCATTTTCTTTCCTCCTTACGCCATTGTTTGCTAAACATTGCGCATGTGTATATTTTACACCATTTCCAAAAATCTAGACCAATTTCTTAAAATATCGGCAAAAAATTAATAAAAATTAGAGACCGTTGGAATTATTACCTTTCTCCGGTCTCTAATTTTTAATTTTTATTATTTTGTCGTAATTTCAATGCTCGTTCAAGGGAGCGATCAACAATAATTGATTGTGAATCGGCAACAGGGTACTTAGTTTCAGGATCCATCTCTTCTGCAAAAGATAATTCAGTACAACCCAAAACTACTACATCTGCTCCTTGTTCTTCAATCATTTTCCGTACTAGCTCATGATACTTCTTGCCATCGGAATGACCAGCCTCTTTGATATCATGGTAAATCAGGTCTTCTGTCATATCGGCAATCTCAGGAGTTGGCTTGATAAGTTCGTACCCAGCCTTCTCAATATAAGGATCATATAGGTTAGCTGCCAAAGTTCCCTTAGTGGCTAATAGGCCAACCCGCTTTGCATCCGGCTTAATCTTCTTGATCTCGTTAACCGTTTCTTGCAGCATATTGAGAATTGGAATCTCCGTTGCTGCCTGTAACTTATCAAAAGAGTAATGGGCTGTATTACAAATTAAAACAAAGAATGCAGGATTCAAAAGACTTTGCTGTTTAATATCTTCAATCAGGGCCTCATTAGGATCTGGTTGACTATGATCGAGAATCCATGTAGTACGATCAGGAACGGTTGCATGGTTAACAACTAAATAGTTTAAGTAATCTTGATCACGATGAATTGGCGTTCTTTTATCTAACAGACGTACATAACTCTCTGTTGCCAGCGTCCCCATTCCACCTAAAATTGTAAAAAATTGTTGCATTATAATTTTGCACGCCCTTTCTAAGCGATAAATTATGATAGTAGCGCCACAAAAATCGGCCCTAGTAATGTAATTCCAATATTACCAACTACAAACGCCGGAGTAAAGGCAGCCGCATAATATGCGCCACCTTCCGGCCCTGCTTTTTGCGAAATCTCATTCATTGCCGCTGCAATCGTTCCTGAACCAGTCATTGCTCCAATTAAAGCAAGAGGTTCCATTTTCAATACATAGCGTCCAAAGAACAGCGTTAGCAAATGTGGCATTATTGAAATCATCGCCCCAATAAATAAGACCCCGATACCTAACGACTTAATTGCACTTGTAAATGCTTGAGCTGATTGTAAACCAACTGTCCCCACAAAAAGCGTTAGTCCAAAACTCTGAAGAAAGCTGGTTACCGTTACAGGGATTGATTTACGGTCACGGTGACGCTCAATCCATGAACTCAGGATTAGTCCCATAATTAAAGCCGCCGTTCCATTCCCTAGTTGCAACGGAATACTATTTAATTTTAGCCCGATAATTCCTAAAAGGGAAGCACAACCGATTCCTAAAGAGAATAAAGAATAATTCATCGCTGTATCTGCAGCTTTCCAGCGTCCCATCTTTTTTAAGATTGCTTTGGTTCGTGATGTATTCCCAGTCAATGAAATCACATCCCCTGGTCGCAACTGGTTAATCAATTGTTGGTTTCCACTGATTGGGTCTTGAATGTTCACAAAAACCCCATGTTGCCGTAGAAGGGCTAATTCACCCGGTTTAAAGTTTTTTCCCAGAACAAAAGCTCGTTCACGCGGCGCATTGGTTGGCGTCAATACTTCTGTTAATCCTGGTACTCGCATCAACCGATCGAAATGAACAGCGTAACCAATAACAGTTAGCAAGTCGCCAGCCTGCAATTGATATTCAAGGTGGTCAGTCATTTTGCCATCATGAAAAGCAGCTAACCCAATAATCCGGTAATTAGACCGTCGATTAAATTCCTCAAGCGTTTTGCCGACAAGCGGTGAATCATTTGCAATGCGATATGTTCGTCGCCACGTTGGGTTCGGGTTTTTAGCATGAAAGTGATAATGCTCAGCCATTTTAGGACCCTGTTCAGCAATTGAAATCCCCAAAATTTTAGGTGCTAGGTCACGTAAAAAGATAATTACCCCTAATGTCCCAAAAACATATGTTAAAGCATAGGCAACTGGGAGTTGAGCCTCATAAGTTGCCCTAACACTTTGACTGACTGGCAATGACCCAATCGTTTGCAACGAACTGGCAACGGTAGCTGACTGGGTGAGGGCTCCTGAAATAACCCCGGCAGCGATCCCTGGTCCAATCTTAAAGGTGGAAAAAAGACTCCACCCAACTAAGAATGCAACAACCATCCAGAAAATACTAGCGATTAAAATTCGAATCCCAAATAGTTTCAAACTAACTAATAACTGAGGCCCGATCCGATAACCAACAGAGAACATGAAGGCGCCAAAGAAAATCGTTCCCAACATTTCGTCCCGGGGAAAACTCCCAATTTGCCCCACGATTAAGGTCACAATTAACGTTCCCACAGTTGCTCCAATATTAAATTTACCCGCAATTTTATAGCTGCCAATCAAAAAGCCAATTGCAAGACAAATAAACAGCGTAAAAACCTGATTGCTCACCATAAAGTGAACGATAGAATGTATCATTTTAACTTATAGTCACTTTCTTTAAAACCTGTAATAACTTGTATTAATCAAGCCACATTATTACATTCTTGTCAGGCTAATTCAACCACTTATTGAGAAATACTTTCCTTCTTTTGTTGCATGCGATAGTTAGTAACCATTGTTAATAAAGTAATGATTGCCAAAACGCCCAATAAGATAAAGTCAAATCGTCCTCCAGCATATGTACGTCCCATCAGTGAACCGCTGTTGCCCATTTGGAATAAAGCAATTGTAGAGGCAAGAAGACTAGTTCCCAGTGAGCCGGCAAATTGTTGGACCATATTAAAAATTGAGTTTACATCAGGGGCATTTTGCGGTTGAACCAACATTGAAGCATTGGAAATTGTATTAGAAAAAGCAAAGTTAAACCCAATTCGCAAAATAACAAAGAAGATCGTTATTAGTAATGGCGTTAAATGACGTTGGAAAATACTGAAGCAACTTGTCCCAATAACCAAAAGAATCCCCCCGGAAATAACTGGCGTAGCAAAACCATAACGATCAGCCAAAGTTCCAGCAAATGGCGAGATAAAAGCACCGATTAATGACCCGGGAAATAAAATAAGACCTGCGACAATTGCCGAAGAGTGCAAAACATATTGAACGTAAATCGGAATAACAAGCGAAATTCCAATGTTAATAAACTGTAAATTAAAATAAGTAACAGTTGATAGCCGCAATGGGAAAACCTTAAACACCTTTAAGTCAAACAATTCTGATTTACCATGATTATTGATATAGATAAAGGTGCTAAAGAAAATAATTGCTACCAATAATAAAAGCCAAAACTGCTTGCCAAATCCTTGTTTCCCAATTGAAGAAACTGCACTAATTATACTAATAAGGGCAATTGCCAGTGTAATCAAGCTTCCATAACTAAATGCTTTATCATTTCCAAGCGGTTTATTACGAATAAAAAGTTGACCATATACAAGACTAATCAAAACAATTGGTAGTAAAATCCAAAAGATCATCCGCCATGACAGCATTTCTGAAATGACCCCACCATATGTTGGTCCCAGTGCTGGTGCAAACGAAATAACCATTGCAGCCATTCCGGTCATCATGCCAATTCTTTCACGCGGAATCTCCGTAAAAATTAAATGGAACATTATTGGGGTTGCTAACCCAGTTGCCATTGCTTGAATCAACCTCCCCGTTAACAAAATAGGAAAATTACCAGTCAAAGCACACATCAAGTCACCAATAATGAAAAATGATACTGCAAATAAGTGCAACCAACGCGCTTGATATTGGCGTAATAGATAGGCAGTTGTCCCCATCGTAATTGTTACCATCAATAAATAGCCAGTTGTAATCCACTGAATAACATCGAGTGATACATTAAACTGAGCAGATAGTTCTGGATATGTGACGTTCATCGATGTTTCATTCAAAATTCCGATAAACGTTAGTAATGCAAGGGAACCAATTGCGAGATAAATCCGTGAATAGTTTTTTTCTGCCATTGCTTTCCGCTTCCTCCTTTAAATCAAAATAAAAAGAGCCACGGTGATAAAAACTCCACCACAGCTCTACAATAACGATTTAATTCTACCAAGGAAGCAGAACGAAAGTCAACGTTATTATTTTTCTGCTAGTTTCTTTAACCAGTCTTTTGTTTCTTCGTCTAGTTCAGGGGCAATTTCAAACTTAAATGGCGCCAGTAATAACCGTACTTTATCCCATTCAATCGTTTGATCATGATAGATCGTTGTTAGCATCATTGGCATCATCTGATCTTTTTTATGTGGATCAACTCCCGGCTGATTAATAAACGTAATTGCAGTAATCTTTCTGGCCAATAATTTTGCAATTAACGTCTCCATTTCCTGGGTTGTGACTGGGTGCTTAATTCGTAGACGTTTTTCTAACGGAACTGCAGGAAGTTCTTTTTGTAAAAACTTTTGAAGCAAATCCCACTCTCCCAGAATTTCTGGATAGAATTGCCAAGGTACCCGGGCATTAAGACTCACTAGTAAATTTGGAATGATCGCCTGTAAATCTCCATCATTTTCTTGTAAAGAATCACAAATTTCAATCAAGAACCGTTGAGCAGTTTCTCGAGCCCCAGATTGAACCCTCTTCTTAGCTGTTAAAGCAAAGCGAACCACTAGGAAATCTGTTAACTGTTCATCATCAATGGTCGCACCAGTCGCATTGCGTTTCACCTTAAAATCATTTATTTGTTTAGTTCGCATGCTTTTTGCAAAATGACCTTGTTTAGGCATTGGCTGTCATTCCTTTTTTCATATAGCTTAATAAAATTTTGAACTAGAAAAGGCTAAGAAAAACAGACGTTTTTCTTAGCCTTTCAATAACAGTTGGGCTAGCTGGATTCGAACCAGCGCATGACGGTACCAAAAACCGTTGCCTTACCGCTTGGCTATAGCCCAATAATAAAGATGGAGGAGGGTGGATTCGAACCGCCGAACCCGAAGGAACGGTTTTACAGACCGTCGCGTTTAACCAGACTTCGCTACTCCTCCAAGAAGTTGCTTGATTAAATATTTCTTATCAATCAACGTTTATTATAATACCTAATTTCCAACCTCATTGCAAGTGTTTTTTCTTCTTTTTTTGAAAAAACTAGATTTTTTAGTATAAAGGCAGCTAATCCATTGATCTAATAGGCTTTTCCCCTTCCAGTTCTCACTATTTTTGCGTCTTACGCCAACTGCTTGATTACGGTATTCAATATTTCCAACAGTAATTAATGATTGAGCATAATGAAGATGCCCATAGAAAACTGCTTTTACTTCCGGGAATTTAGCGAGTAATGCTCCTAAGTGTCTACTACCCAACATTGCTGTCGTCATCTCCCACATCCGCTGCCGCCGTGCTAACTCAATAATTGGATGCGGGAGAGCTTCTCTAATCGGTGCAAAGTGGGTCATAAAGATAACCTGTTTTTGTTGATTGCGAGCCTATTTTAGGTTTTCTTCAACTTGGTGTAAAATAATCGCCATTCGTTCTGGATCATTCATTGGCTGCATAATTGGACGATCCACCCAATATGCCCGCTTCCATTTTGCGACCCCTTTTACATTACTTTCATACGTTGAAAACGAATAATCATACCAACCATTGTTACCGATAATCCGCCAGTTTGTTTGGGGAATATCGATAAATCGGTTATGAAAATATAGATCATCATCCAAATTTTCTAATTGCTCATAAGTGACCCCTTTTAACATATCGTGGTTACCGGCAAGATAATGGACCTTTGTGATAGGCAATTGCGATTGTAGTTCCGCAAAATATACGCTGGTTTGCGCAAAATCATTAAAGGAATCCCCCACAGAAAAGTAATGATCAATTTCTTGACGGGTTAAATAATGCGCCTGTTGAGTAATAATTTCTGCAACATCAGCATGATTTAAATCTAAATGAAGGTCACTGCTTACTGCGATTTTCATAACTCACCTCATAAAAAAAGAGACCAAGAATTATTCTCGATCTCTTTAATATAATTTTTAGTCTACACCATCCATTAAGCCATGAATCTTCTTAACGAATAAGCAAAGGATCAATCCGAAGACGATACTTACTGCCCCGATAATTAAGAAGTATGGAACTTCTGTAGCTGATGAGTAGTACTTAACAACCTGGGCGTTAACCGCTTGTCCAGCAGCATCCGCCAAGAACCACATACTCATCATTTGAGACTTAAATGCTTTTGGTGCAAGTTTAGTAGTTACTGAAAGACCAATTGGTGAAATTAACATTTCGGCGATTTCAACAATGAACCATGAACCAACCAACCAGAATGGGCTAACCCGTCCAGCGGTTGTACCGTGAATCATTGCTGGAAGTGCCATCCAAACATATGAAAGACCTGCAATTACTAACCCAGCAGCAAACTTACCAGGAGCACTTGGTTGTTTTTTCCAGTGATCCCAAAGTGCAACGAAAAATGGTGTTAGGATCATAATGAATAATGGGTTCAATGTCTGGAAGTTAGCAGCAGCAAAGTGCCAGCCACCAATGTGTAAAATAGTCCGTTGTTCAGCGAAGAGGGCTAAAACAACTGAACCTGATTCTTCAATTGCCCAGAAGATAGCAGCAGCAATGAAAAGTGGAATGTAAGCAACAACCCGTGACTTTTCATCCTTTGTAACCTTCTTGGAATTCAACATCATTACAAAGTAGTAGATTGGTAAAGCAATAGCAATAACCGTAATGATTGTAATGATATTATTGATGTTTAATTGACCCATTGCCGCAAGCAATCCAAGAATGATCACTAATGCAATAACACCAACAATTGACCAAATAATTACTGGACGTAAACTTTCCTTATCGATCGGATCATCAGGATATAAGCTATCTTTTGAAAGATACTTCCGGCCGTCAACTACATATTGTACTAACCCAAAGAACATTCCGATAGCAGCTAGTGAGAAACCAGCGTGGAAGTTCGTTTCACCATGGAAAAGGTTTAAGCCAAAGCCATTAGCAGCCCAAGGGACAGCCCAAGGAGCAACAGCGGCCCCTAAGTTAATCCCGAAAACGAACATACTAAAACCAGAGTCTCGACGACGATCTTCAGGACTGTATAAGCCCCCAACCATTTCTGAAACATTTGGCTTCAATAACCCGGTACCAATAACAATCAAAGCGATTGATACATAAAGTGCTGACACACCAAATGGTAATGACAAAGCGATATGTCCAAACATAATAAGGACACCACCGATGAAGACCGTTCGACGCGATCCCCATACACGGTCAGATAACCATCCCCCGACAACACTGGCCAGGTAAACTAATGAACCATAAATTGACATAATTGATGCTGCGGTAGCTTGGTCCATACCCAAACCACCCTTGGTAACAGCGTAGTACATATAGAATAGAAGGATAGCCCGCATTCCGTAGTAACTAAATCGTTCCCACATTTCAGTGAAGAACAATGTCGACAATCCACGCGGTTGTCCAAAGAAGGAGGTATCCAAATTCTTTTGTTTACTCATACAATTCCTCCAAATAATTTCACTTTTCAATTAGCACAATGTTAATTGAATACGTATTCTAAACATTAAAAAACTTTAACAATAAAATTCAGAATAGTACTATTATAAACGTGTTTCAAAATATCGTCAATTGAAAAATAAGTTTTTGATGAGAACGCAAACGCATTTATGAGCTATAATTGTTTATTTTATTAAGTTTGTCGCTAAGATTATTAATTAGATGACGTATCACCATCAATAACCGGACGTGGGTAAACTTTTCCATTTCGAACAATGGCATATTCAGTTCCATTATCATCAACAAAGGCCCAACCTTCATCTGGCTCAGATAGGTCAGTCGCAGCCTTCAAATTATCAATCTCGCTGGTGTCTTTGTGGTGGTCACTCGCCCATTTTTTAAGTGCTGCGCGGGCATGAGTCGATGATTCCTTAGAATGAGTATCCTTAGTTGTAGAACTGTTAGTTTTCGCATGTTGTTCTTTTAAGAAATTATCAACGTCAAAGTCACCATGAACTCGTTTAAATGACTGATTAGGCCATTCATCGTTACCTACAAGGCTCAAATTATCTTCATTTAGCCGCGCATCAATTGGCGTATCATAATTACTATCATTTAAATTAATGATGTAATTATTCTTTTCCTTTTTCCAGGTCAATTGATCATGAATATCAGCCTGCGTCGGATTTGCCATTACATATGTCCCAGTTCCATCTGAATAGCAGCTCCATCGGCATCATCACGATACGAGCCCACAATATGTGACTCCTCTTTTTTTGCTGATGAGACTTGGGCACTGCTCTTGCTACTGTTGGAACTCGTGCTAGAACTACTACAGCCACTTGTACATAGCCCAATTGCAATTATGCTGGTTGCAACAAGGATTGCTTTACTAAATCGCATTATAAATACCTCCATTCTCCTAAACTACATATGAAACTAGTTACAGTTTTAGTATATTCTCATGTTAAAACATCTACAATTTTTTTGATATAAAAATTAATAATCTATCGTCAAAAACCGTAAATATGCAATTCAAATTATTAAAAAGATGTTTAGAAGGCATAAAAAAAGATGCTAGCCAAACAGCTAACATCTCAATCGACTCCGGCAGTCAGACTCGAACTGACGACAACCTGATTAACAGTCAGGTGCTCTACCAACTGAGCTATGCCGGAATAACTCAACGGATATAATTATATATTATCTCCTTATACCCGTCAAGTTAATTTAAAATTTGTCTAGAAATATTTTCAAGTAGGAGTTTGTTTATTTTCTGCTCTACTTAATCATAAGAAGTTTTAACAGCTTACTTTTGTTGAACCAATATAATAAGATTAGGTACTGATTTTTAGCTGAGATTAAGTTTCAATAAATCATATTCTCTTTTAGTTCGATCCGTTTAGCAACTTTAGTATATAATCATATTACCCTTAAAATAAAAAACAAGGAATAATCAACTATGGAACAACAATTAGGAAAAAATATTGCTAACCGTCGCCATGAATTAAATATGATCCAACAACAACTTGCTGAGTTAAGCAATCTATCAATTAATTTTATTTCTCGCCTTGAGCGTGGTGGATCAAACGATGTTAGTTCAACTACCCTTTTAAGATTGGCAACTGCTCTCGGCACATCGATGGATTCTCTAATGACTAATCAGGCGTCTACTGGGAACAATTCTCATCGTGGACCACAGTTGAGGAAATTAATTAATAAGCTTGAAAATTACGATTATTCTAAAACAGAACATTTAAGTAAAATAATATTAGAACTTCTTGAAAACAAATAAAAAGCCTCCCCAAGTTATGACGGAAGGTCTTTTTTATTCGAATGACAAATCATCTCTTTGTTTTTCACTTGATGACGTTTATTAAACTGATTGTTTTTACTTGTTTTTGTAATTCGCTGTTTTTGTCGTGCTTCTTCTACAGTTTCAAGTTGAAGGCCTACTTTTCCATGGAATATCTGAGAGTTTTCATACACCCGAATAGGAAACTGATTGTTTAAGTTGTACTTTCTTAGTTATCGTCTTAGCATCTTTACGTGGGCTTGCTTTATTAACAGAAAGGCGACTTATTGATACTGTTATTGACTGCTTACGTTGATGACAGTGTGGGCAGTT
>NZ_LN887474.1:0-1447 GCF_036621895.1 Limosilactobacillus reuteri subsp. porcinus | reverse complement strand
TTTGAGTGCTTTCAAGTTTCAGATATTGAAAATAATAACAATAACATTTACCGATTATCGGCATTGTACAGATCTTAATTAGCCGTTGTTCCTTATTCATTTGATGCCATCTTAGCCATTGAAATACGGCGCTAATGAAGATAACGGTAAAAAGGTAAGTTGCTCCTAACTTAATCATGTGAATCAGCGGCAAAGTTTGCCTCTCGCCTTGCCAGACTTTCAATTCTGGAAAAACAAACAAAATTAATCCACAAATTACCACCCCTAACATCCCTAAAAGAATTAGCGGATATTGCAGGAGACTAAATAATTTTTTTCGTTGCCGTTCTCGTGCTGTAAGTATCTTTCCTACTTCACTCAATGTTTTTGTTAAATTACCATGTTTTTCTGCTAATAGTAATTGATAAAACAAATCGTCTTTTACTTCTTGCTGTAGGCCCTGGGCAAAACTCGCTCCCTTTTGCATTCGTTTATCTATAGAAGCAATCCAAGGGGCTAGCTTCGGATTGACAGCCTTGATAAAACCAAGTGCTTCTTTGACAGAAAAGCCAACACTTAACAAATCTGCTAATAAAAGGAAAAAATCTGCTTGTTGCTGATGATTGAATTTAACCTTGTTGGTATTGACGTGCAGTATTCTCCGTAATTTCTCCATTTTCCACAGCCTGCTGAAGAGCTTTTGACCATTCATTAGACATTTCTCCTTTCTTGGTGCCATTGAGCAAATCACTAAATTGATGTCGATTTAACAGGTCACATAAGATGGCTTGTTCTCCATTCACCAACGGAATTAAACGCTGATAAGATACCGCCGTTAATACTTGCTGAAGATAATAAGAATCTATCCCTAATTGTTGAAGACGAGAAACAACGCCATAAGCATTTCGAGCATGGATAGTTTCCAAAACTAAGTGACCACTTAATGCGGCTTGAACTGACATAGCAGCTGTCTGTGAATCACGGATTTCTCCAATGATAAACACATCTGGGCGATGCCGTAATCCCAATTTTAATAAACTTTCATAGTCCATCCCCGCTAATTCATTTACTTGCAATTGAATAAATCCCGGATGGTCAATTTCTACGGGATCCTCAATTGTTAATACAATTTGTTTCGGCAATAGCTGTCGAGCAAGCTGATACATGGTAGTTGTTTTACCAGCCCCCATTGGCCCGGCAAAAAGAATCAAACCTCGTTGTTGACGGTACTTCTGTAATATTTCCCACTGGTGAGGAACTAAAAAATTAAACCTAATATCATTAAGGGGATATATAAAGCGAATAACTAATGATTCCCTCCCTTGATAATCACCAACACTTGATAAGCGTAAATTGATCTTTTGGTGAGCATAAGTAAATTTAAAAGCGCCTAGCTGGGGTCGTCGATGCTCACTAACTGCCATATTGGCGCAATATTTTAAGTATGAGTTGAACTACTCCCACTTAG
>NZ_LN887473.1:0-14949 GCF_036621895.1 Limosilactobacillus reuteri subsp. porcinus | reverse complement strand
TTGTTTCGTGCACTCGCTCTGCTCGCGCACTCAACCAGGTCTAAAGACATTAATAGAAAAGAGGTTACAAAACAAAACGTTCTGTAGCCTCTTTTTATAAAACCTATTAAGATCCTTTCTAAAATGTCCGCGATTGGAAAGTCCTTGCGACTTTAAAGTCGCAATCATCACACGTTCTTCTTTAGTAAGATGAGCATTCTTTTTATGAGTAGTCAATAAACTAGTAGACATGGTATCATTTAAGTGCGTCATTTGACGGACATCCTTTCATATAGGTTTGGTTCACTTAATATGATACCTGATGTCACGCCGAATGGCGTTTTTTATTTACCACCAACTGGGTGGCTAACTTCATTCTATAATCCACCTCTAAAATGTCCGTACTGGCGTAATTAAGTGGACAAAATTTTCTTGATCTTCTGTTGGCACCAAGGTAAATGGTCGCAATGGTGAAGTAAATGAAATCTTGATCGTTGCCTGACCAAAAGAACGTAAAGCATCTTTCATGTAGTTAGGATTAAATGAGATTTCAAGATCATTACCATCAAGAGCAGACGTTACTACCTCTTCTTCAACCGTACCGATATCTGGAGAATCACCGCTAATTCGGACAAGATTTTCTGATGGCTTTAGACTTAATTTAACCACATCGTTACGGCTTTCATGAGATAAAAGTGAAGCACGCTCAATTGATGATAAAAATGACCCAGCTTCTAGTTCAACTGTTGTATCAGCAGTTTGTGGAATTAATTGACTAGTTTCAGGGTAGTTTCCTTCTAATAATCGAGAATAGAAATGAGTATTACCAAAGATAAACAATACTTGATTTTCAGTTACCTGCATTTGTACATCTTCATGGACATCGCTAATCATTCCAGAAAGCTCTTCCATGCTCTTTCCGGGAATGATCACATCAAAATCTATGCCGTTATCAATATTTTCGAGGACCACTTTCCGTTGTGCAAGTCGATGACTATCCGTTGCAACAGCTGTTAGGACGCCATCTTTTAAAGTTATGTGCACCCCGGCAAGGATTGGGCGACTTTCTTGCTTAGATACCGCAATGACTGTTTGACGAATTACTTCTTTAAGAATGTCGTTAGGAAGAGTTACTGATTTGTTAGTTTCAATTTCTGGTAAATGTGGAAAGTTTTCAGCATCTTGTCCATTAATTTGGAACTTAGCTGAACCGGAAGTAATATCTGCTTGAAATCCACTTGTAACTTCAATAGTTACTTTCTTATCGGGCAGCTTTTTAACAATGTCACTGAAGAAGCGGGCTGGTAATACAATAGCGCCAGTTTCTTCAATTGTTAAATCGTTATCAGCATCATTAGCATTAATAACACTTTCGATCGTGATGTCAGAATTACTACCAGTTAACACAATGTTGTCTTCGTTTACTACCATCTTTAATCCAGTAAGAATTGGAATCGTGGTTTTGGATGAAATAGCACGTAAGACATTATTTAATTGACTAATGAATGCAGATCGGTTAATTGTAAAATTCATATGTTTCAGTCCTTTTGTGTAAGTATATAAATATATTTAATAGTTTAAAATATAGTCGTAGTAGTAGGGCCTGTTAATACTGTGGAAAACTATTCAAACACCTTTTATTGCGACTTATCCACCTGTTGATAACTTGTGGATAAGTTTGAGGATAATTATTGCACTTATCCACAAGTTATGATCGTAGCTTAGCTTTTAACTTTGTAATATCGTTTTGTAAGTCAGTATCCTTTTTTAGTTCTGCCTCGATTTTATCGATAGCATGTAAAACGGTGGTGTGGTCTTTGCCGCCGAATTCGTTGCCGATTTTTGGCAACGAGAAATCGGTGAGTTCTCGAGAAAGGTACATGGCGATTTGACGAGGCATGACGATTTGTTTAACTCGTTTTTTACCGAGGATATCTCCTTGAGTTATATTATAAAAATCAGCAACTTGTTTTTGAATCGTAGCGATTGATATTTCGTTTTTGGCTACGCGGTGAAGTCCCTTTAATGCTTGAGATGCTAAGCTTGGCGTGATTCGCTCACCGCTTAAATTAGCAAATGCTTGAACCTTTGTTAAGGCTCCTTCCAGTTCACGAATGTTTGTATCAATTTGACCGGCAATATAGTTAAGGGTGTCGTTTCCAATATCAATATGATCTTCTTCAACTTTGCTCCGTAAGATGGCAATTCGCGTCTCTAAGTCAGGAGGAGTAATTTCGACAGTAAGTCCCCACCTGAAACGTGATACAAGCCGGTCTTGCAGTTCAGGAATCTCATTTGGAATTCGATCAGATGTCATAACGATTTGTTTTTTGCGATCATGAAGGGCATTAAAAGTATTGAAAAATTCTAGTTGAGTCCCCTCTTTATTAGCTAAAAATTGAATATCATCAATTAATAGGAGATCGAGGTTACGATATTCTTCTCTTAGTTGTTCAGTCGTATTATTACGAATAGCATTGATATAATCGTTGGTAAAATCCTCACTCGTCACATATTTGACACGCGAATTTGGATTAACTTGAAGCATATGGTTACCGATCGCTTCCATTAAGTGGGTCTTTCCTAAACCAACTCCCCCATAAATAAAGAGTGGGTTGTAAAGGCTGCCGGGGCTTTCGGCAACGGCAAATGCTGCAGCGTGTGCCATTTTGTTTCCTTCTCCAACAACGAATGTTCCAAAGTTGTAATGAGGATTAAGAGGAGTATCCATCTCAAAAGAAGGAGTTGGATCATCTTCTGTTTTTTTATTTGTATAGGTAAATTCTCCCTCTAAAATATAATGCGGCTCAATATTACGTCCCAATTCATGTTGAGCGAATTCTTTAAGCTGTGTATTTAAATTTTTGCGCCAAAAATCGCGGTGCACCGGAGTGGGCACCTCGATTTCCAGTTGATTTTGAGAGAGAGAAATTGCTTTTGCCGGAGCAATCAAAGTGTCAAAGGTAACCGGAGTGGTATCCTGACGAAATGAATTTTGGATCGCTTCCCACAGAGAATCGAGCTCAGTCAAAATAATTTCCTCCTAAAGTATTAAATTACAAACGGTATTTTATCATTACATGGGAAAGTTTTCCACAACCAAGTGGATAATAATAAAAAAGTTTACACAACACTGTGTGTAAATTAATAATATTCCTGTGAAAAATGGGGAAAAGGAGATTCCATTATCACTTATCCACAGAATTGTGTTGATATATGCTATTGATATAGCAGTAAACTAGAGAGTTATCAACACCTAAAAGACTACTTGTGGATAACTTTATCAACAGGTGTTAATCTGGGGATAATCTCTGAAAAACGTTGTTGATAACTTGTCCACAAATTATGAATTTACACAACGCTGTGGATTATTTTGCTAATTTTGTTAATAATCAAAAAAATTTAAATAAAAATTCGCCGTTTATTAATTTCGGTAAGTGTGTTATACTACCAAAGTATGTTTGAAGAGATCGTCTTTTAGACTCTAGAAACCAAACCACTCGAATTTAATAGGAGGTGCAATTGTATGAAGCGCACGTTTCAACCAAAGAAGCGTCACCGTGCACGTGTCCATGGCTTCCGTAAGCGCATGAGCACCAGTAACGGCCGTAAGGTATTAGCACGTCGGCGTCAAAAGGGCAGAAAAGTATTATCTGCATAACCACGGCCACTTTTATAGTGGCTTTTTTTATTGTGTGAGGCAGGGCAGTCAGCTTGACGAGCAATTTGAATCGTTAAAGTTGTCGTATGCCCGGCCCTATTTTTATATCTACTTAAATTAAGGCTGGGGATTATACAAATGAGAAAATCATATCGCGTAAAAAAGGAAAGTGAGTTTCAACGGGTTTTTGAAACCCATAATTCCGTGGCCAACCACAAATTTGTCGTATATCAAATGGAAAAGCCAGGACAAAAACATTTTCGTGTCGGTATTTCTGTTGGAAAAAAGATTGGAAATGCTGTGCATCGTAATTGGGTTAAGCGGCGTATTCGTCAAACATTATTAGAGGTGAAACCGCAATTACGGTCTGATGTTGATTTCTTGGTTATTGCTCGGTCAGCGGCAGATGGTTTATCAATGGCAGAAACAAAGAAAAACCTAGTGCACGTTTTAAAGCGAGCACATTTGTTAGATGAAAAAAGTGAGGATTAGGATTTGAATAAGAAAACAAAAAAATTCCTAAGCTTGGGAGCAATCATGAGCTTAACCCTATTTTTAGCTGCTTGCTCCAATAAGCCAATTACTAGTCATAGTACTGGTATCTGGGACCACTACATTATCTATAACTGTTCACAATTTATCATTTGGTTATCAAAGCACTTTGGCGGATATGGAATGGGGATCATTATCTTTACGATCATCATCCGGATCATCTTACTGCCATTGATGTTCTACCAAACAAAGACCATGATGAAGACGCAAGAACTTGCTCCTCAACTAAAGGCAATTCAGAAAAAGTACTCATCACGTGATCGCGAGTCAATGCAAAAGATGCAAATGGAAACCCAGAAGCTCTATAAAGAAGCTGGAGTTAATCCATGGGCTTCGATGCTTCCATTACTGGTTCAGTTGCCAGTTATGTGGGCTCTTTATCAAGCAATCTGGCGGACCTCAGCCTTACGGAATGGAACTTTCTTGTGGCTTCAGTTAGGTCACCCGGACCCATACTACATTATGCCTATTCTAGCGGCATTATTTACATTTATTAGTTCATGGTTATCCATGGCTTCAATGCCCGAAAAAAACTCAATGACAACTACAATGACGTGGTTTATGCCGATTATGGTATTCTTCATGGCATTGGGATTCTCTTCAGCTATTACCTTATACTGGGTAGTAACAAATGCCTTCCAAGTTGTCCAAACGCTTATCATCCAGAATCCATTTAAGATTCGTCGTGAACGTGAAGAAAAGCAACGGGCTGAAAAAGCAAAACGTCGCAAGATTGAAAAAGCAAAACGTCGCGCTTACCAAAGTCGGCGGAAATAAGTTATTAAGGCCGTGACAAGTAAAGTTGTTGCGAGCCTTTTTATTTAGTAATAAATTTAAAGAGTGGAAATTAATTAAATTCACGGGGGATAAAAATGGCAGTTTTTACTGGAACAACAATTGAAGAAGCAAAAGAAAAGGCCCGTACACAATTGAAGCCAACCGTTAATCAAACGATTGAATTTACGGTTCTTCAACAGCCGCGGCACGGTTTTCTAGGAATTGGACGACGCCAAGCGCAAGTGGATGCAGTAATAAAAGATAAAGAAATTGCGATGCCCTCACTGGAAGAAAAAGATGAGCAACCGGCAAAAGAGCCAGAACAAAAGCCTACAAGCTTAAATTCCGCTGAAGATGAGCTCGACCCTGCTGAAATCAAGCGGCGGCAACAGGCCAATCTGAAAAAGGTTCAAGCAACTAGTAAAGAACTAGTTAAATATCTAACGACAGTATTTAAGGAATTAGGTATTGCTGTTGAACCACGGATTATTAATTTAGAAGCTCATGACCTCAAAATTGATCTTCAAACTGAGGAAAATGGACGAGTGATCGGTAAGCACGGTCGACGGATCAACGCGATGGAACAGCTTAGTAATATATTCATGGATTACCATGGAGCAGCAAAAGTAAACGTTGAACTTGATACTTCCAATTATCGTGAACGACGTCAAGAAGCAGTTCACAACCTGGCGCAAAAGGCAGCGATGGAAGTAGTTGCAAGTGGGGAAGCAGTTTTTATGGACCCGATGCCCGCCCGCGAACGGAAACAAATTCACCATGAACTTGAGAATAATCACCACGTAAAAACATACTCCCACGGTCGGGAACCTTACCGGAGTATCGTGATTGCACCCAAGGACTAACTTATTTGTTGACAATTTCTGGTAATGATCTTAGAATATGAGCGGTTATAAATTTAATATTCGTTAAAGTAGTGAAAGTGCTTTGACCATGTTAGTGATATTTTTATTACTATGCATGGACTGGCACTTTTTTTGTTAGAAAGGAGTAAAGTAGCGATGGCAAATAGCGAGAATGATACGATTGCAGCAATTTCGACGCCGGTTGGTGAAGGTGGAATTTCCATTATCCGAATTAGTGGGGATGATGCGGTGAAAGTTGCTCAACGGATCTACAAAGGAAAAAATCTCGCCAAAGTAGCAACTCATACCATTAACTATGGTCATATTGTCGACCCTGATACAGATCAGGAAGTTGATGAAGTGATGGTTTCAGTAATGCGCGCGCCTCACACTTATACGCGTGAAGACGTGATTGAAATCAACTGTCACGGGGGATTGTTAGCAACTAACCGTATTCTGCAATTGGTACTGAGCTTTGGTGCCCGGATGGCAGAACCAGGTGAATTTACTAAACGGGCCTTCTTAAATGGTCGTCTCGATTTATCCCAATCAGAAGCAGTAATGGATCTAATTCGTGCAAAGACAGATAAATCGATGAAGGTTGCATTGAACCAACTTGATGGTGATTTGTCACGGTTAATTCGTAATTTGCGGCAAGATATTTTGGATGTATTAGCACAGGTAGAGGTTAATATTGACTATCCAGAATATGATGCTGTTGAAGAAATGACGACGAAACTCTTAAAAGAAAAAGCAGAGGACATTCAACAACGAATTCAAGGCCTTCTTAAAACAGCTAAGCAAGGAAAGGTTTTGCGAGATGGTTTAGCAACGGCTATCATCGGGCAGCCAAATGTTGGTAAATCAAGCTTATTGAATTCCTTGCTTCACGAAGACAAGGCGATCGTTACAAACGTTGCTGGGACAACCAGGGACGTAATTGAAGAATACGTCAATGTCAACGGGGTGCCATTGAAGTTAATTGATACAGCAGGAATCCGCGATACAAATGACCAAGTTGAAAAGATCGGGGTGGAGCGGAGTCGCAAAGCTTTGGGCGCCGCTGACTTAGTACTTCTCTTGATTGATAGTTCAAATGAATTAACTGACGAGGATCGCCAACTACTTGAAGCAACCAAGGATAAGCAAAGGATCATTATCTTAAATAAGACGGATCTTCCACGCAAGATTGATTTAGAGGAATTGAAATCACTAGCTGGCAAGAGTGCCGTTATTGAAACTTCAATCGTTAACCATGAAGGAATGGACCAACTTGGTGAACAGATTGGTCACATGTTCTTCAACGAGGGAATTGAAAGCAACCAGAATAATGTAATGGTTACAAATGCTCGGCACATTGGCTTACTTCACCAAGCTAATGATGCTTTAAGCGATGTCTTAAAAGGAATTAATGATGGAATGCCGGTAGACCTGGTTCAAATTGATATGACCCGGTGTTGGGAATTATTAGGTGAGATTACTGGGGATAGTTACCAAGATGAGTTGCTTGACCAGTTATTTAGTCAATTCTGTTTAGGAAAGTAGGGAATAGAAGAATGAAGAGTTCAGAAGCATTGCAAACATCTGATGCCGTTCAATACGAAGCGGGATCATACGATGTAATTGTTGTCGGGGCGGGTCATGCCGGAAGCGAGGCCGCCCTTGCCGCAGCCCGGATGGGAAATAAGACCTTATTGGTAACAATTAATCTTGAAATGGTTGCTTTTATGCCATGTAACCCCTCTGTTGGTGGTCCGGCAAAAGGAATCGTGGTCCGCGAAATTGATGCTCTTGGTGGTGAAATGGGCCATAACATTGATAAGACCTATGTCCAAATGCGGATGTTAAATACCGGTAAAGGTCCCGCTGTCCGTGCATTACGAGCCCAAGCAGATAAACATGCTTATCACCGTGCAATGAAGCAGACGATTGAGGAAGAACCTAACCTTACTCTCCGTCAAGCAACTGTTGACCAATTAATCGTTGAAGATGGTGTCTGCAAAGGTGTGATTACTAATACAGGAGCTCGTTACCACGCTAAGACGGTTGTATTAACTGTTGGAACTGCGGCGCGTGGAAAGATCATTATCGGTGAATTACAGTATGAATCTGGTCCAAATAACTCTAAGTCAGCGGTAAAACTTTCGGAAAACCTTGAAGAACTTGGCTTTGATCTTGAACGTTTTAAGACAGGAACGCCACCACGAGTTAACGGAAAGACAATCGATTATAGTGTAACTGAAGAACAACCAGGGGATGAGGAACCACATCACTTTAGTTTTGATAGTCCTGATAGTGCCTATATTCCAATTAGCGAACAATTATCTTGTTGGTTAACTTATACAAATGAAGGGACGCATGCCATTATTCGGGAAAACCTTAGCCGGGCCCCAATGTTCTCTGGTGTTATCAAGGGTGTTGGCCCACGCTACTGTCCTTCAATTGAAGATAAGATTGTTCGTTTTGCTGATAAGCCACGGCACCAAGTTTTCCTTGAACCAGAAGGCCGGGATACGGATGAATATTACCTTGACGGAATTTCGACATCAATGCCAGAAGAAATCCAACAAAAGATTGTGCACTCAATCAAGGGGTTAGAAAATGCAGAAATGATGCGTCCTGGATATGCAATTGAATACGATGTAGTTGCGCCGTACCAACTTCACCCAACCTTGGAAACCAAGATCATTAAGAATCTCTATACTGCAGGCCAAACAAACGGTTCTTCAGGTTATGAAGAAGCAGCGGGGCAAGGATTAATTGCAGGGATTAATGCAGGATTACGGGCACAAGGCAAGGAACCATTTGTCCTTAAGCGTTCGGATGCATATATTGGTGTGATGATCGACGACCTAGTAACAAAAGGAACGAAAGAACCTTATCGTTTACTTACAAGTCGGGCAGAATATCGGCTAATTTTACGTCATGATAATGCTGATTTCCGGTTAATGGAAATGGGTCATAATGTTGGCTTAGTTAGTGATGAGCGGCTTGCTAAAATGGAAGAGAAGAAGCGCCAAGTCGCAGCTGAAATCAAACGATTAGAAGAAATTAAGCTCAAGCCAAGCGATGATAAGGTTAACGAATTTATTGAAGCGCACGGCGATAATCGCTTAAAAGACGGAATTGCGGCAGCTGACCTCTTGAAGCGACCATACTTCGATTATCAAACGTTGGCCGAATTCATTCCGGCACCAGAACAGGAACTTGATCGTCATGTGATTGAGCAGGTTGAAATTCAATTGAAATATGCTGGTTACATTAAGAAAGAAGAAGTTAAGGTTGAACGGATGAAACGGATGGAAGCTAAACGGATTCCAGATGATATCGATTATGGGGATATTGACGGTCTAGCAACTGAAGGACGTCAAAAACTTGAAAAGATTCGTCCAGAAACTTTAGCCCAAGCTTCACGAATTAGTGGAGTTAACCCCGCTGATATTGCAATCTTGAGTGTTTACGTCCGTCAAGGGAAGTTTTCCAAGAAGGATCGTAAATAAAATTTCCCGGGAAATAAAATCTGGAGAAACAGAGTAATGGCTCCGCTCTCCAGATTTTATTATGGTTTTCTTAAAGCAAAGGGATAATATACTTAAGTTTGGCATTATATGGTATAATTTAGGTTCGAGTTTTAATAACGAATTTTAAATAACTATTTTGTGATCCGTGAATTTAAGAGAAAGAAGAGGAAATTTATAATGTGTGGGATTGTTGCATTTGTTGATAATGAAAAACCACAAATTAAAGACCAATTAATCAAAAAAATGAAGGACCGGATTATTCACCGGGGACCTGATGCGGAAGGTCAATATGTGGATGATGATGTAGCACTTGGCTTCCGGCGCTTGAGTTTTATTGATGTTAAGTCTGGTAATCAACCAATCTTTAATGAAGATAGCTCAAAAGCCATTGAATTCAACGGTGAAATTTACAATTTTGAAGAATTACGTGAAGAATTAATCAGTAAGGGTCACACATTTAAGACACATGCCGATACTGAAGTAATCTTGCACGGATATGAAGAATGGGGCAAGGATGTTGTTAACAAGTTACGCGGAATGTTCGGCTTTGTTATCTGGGATTTTAAGACTAAAGAAATGTTCGGTGCCCGTGATCATTTTGGAATCAAACCATTATATTACGCTAAGATGAACGGTACTTTCTTTGTGGGATCTGAAATTAAGGCATTTCTTGATCACCCTAACTTTAAGAAGGAACTTAATAAAGAAGCGCTTAAACCATATATGACATTCCAATACCCAGTTACTCAAGAAACTTTCTTTAAGGGTGTTTACCGTCTTCCAGAAGGGCATTACTTCACTTATAAAGACGGTCAGTTTGAAATGACCCAATACTGGGACGAAAACTTTGAGCCAGAAGACGAGACGTTTGATGAAGCTGTTAACAAGATTGACGATGTTGTTAAGAATTCTGTTAAGGCACATACCTTTGCAGATAAAGGAATTAAGGTTGGTTCATTCCTTTCTGCAGGGGTTGATTCAAGTTTAGTAACGGCCCTGATGCGTCCAGATAATACGTTTTCAATCGGATTTGATAGTACTTATGATGAGACCAAACAAGCACGTGAATTAGCAGCTAAGATGGGCTTGAAGAATACTGATGAAAAGTTGACTAATGAAGAAGCTTTCCATGCATTCCCAATGATTCAATACTACTTAGACGAACCAGATTCTAACCCATCTGTTGTTCCTTTATACTTCTTGAACAAGTTGGCAAAGGATAACGGCTACAAGGCCCTTCTTTCTGGTGAAGGTGCCGATGAATTATTCGCGGGATACATTGATTATGGTTTTAATACGAAAGTTAAGTTTATCCGGTGGGTAACTGACCAACTAAAGAAGATGCCTCGTGAACGCCGGTATAAGTTTGCTAAGTGGTTAGATGGAAAACACTTCCACGGCCAAGAGCATATGTACCGCAACTTAGCGCCAGCACGGGATACTTTTATTGGCCAAGCATACATTTTTAGTCCTGAAGAAGCCGCTGACTACTTGCAACCAGAATTTGATTGCGGACCAAGTATTGCCGACATTCTTAATCCACTTTTTGATAAGATGGAAGATAAAGATATCGATGAAGTCGCAAAGAAGCAATATATTGACTTGCACCGTTTCATGCCTGGTGATATTTGCTTAAAAGCGGATAAGATGAGTATGGCTAACTCTGTTGAAATCCGGGTACCACTTCTTGATAAAGAGGTAATGAAAGTGGCTGAAACAACACCAACTAAGTATCTCTTTAACTATAAGGATACAAAGTGGGCATTCCGGATGGCTGCTAATCGGCATTTACCGGAAGAATGGGCTACGCGGCCTAAGATGGGCTTTCCAACTCCGGTCCGTGCATGGCTTCGAGAAAAGAAGTACTACCAAGAAGTACGTGAATTATTTGAACAAGACTTCGTAAAAGAGTTCTTTGATCAAGAAAAGCTTCTAAAACTTGCCGATGATAACTTCGAAGGCAAGGTGGATGGTCGTCGTAAGATTTGGACAATCTACACCTTCTTAACGTGGTATAAGTTATATTTCATTGATAACTTCAAACCTGATGAATCGGGAATTGACCGCGCACAAAAAATGGCTACAACAGAAGCATAGAAAAATATTAAAGGAGGCTGGCGAAGGGTAGGACTCTTCTAAGTCTCCTTTTTTGTTAATTGATAACCCTTATTTATTTTTATGATAAAAAATGAAATAATATAGGGCAGATTAGATTGAAGGAGAGTCATTTGCAAGATGGAATTGCATATTACACCTGCTTTAGCATTATTGCGCGAGCACCATTTATTGGATCATGTTAGTAATTTGACTGATTTTACCGCAACTAGCGTGTCCTATGATTCACGGAAGGTAAAATCAGGAACTTTATTCTTTTGTAAAGGAAATTTTTTGCCTAAATACCTAGGATCCGCTAAAGAAAAAGGTGCGGTTGCGTATGTGGCTGAAAAAGAATATCCAGAGGGCGAAGGATTGCCAGCTATTATCGTAAACGACGAACAAAAAGCAATGTCTTTACTGGGGGCAGCATTTTATGGCTATCCACAAAATGATTTATTCATTATTGCGATTACAGGAACAAAAGGCAAAACAACAACGGCTTATTTTGCTGACCATATTCTAGCCCAAAGTACTGCTAATCATATTGCCCTTTTTTCAACGCTTGATCGGATTTTAGGCAATAAGCCGGAAGATAAGTTTAAATCTGATTTGACTACTCCCGAATCCTTAGACCTTTTCCATGATATGCGTGTTGCTGTTAATAATGGGATGACGCACTTAGTAATGGAAGTATCATCGCAAGCATACAAGAAAAACCGGATTTATGGTTTGAAGTATGATGTTGGAATTTTCTTAAACATTTCGCCAGACCATATCGGACGAAATGAGCACCCAACTTTTGCTGATTATCTTCACTGCAAGGAACAATTATTAGTAAATTCTGCTAAATGCTTAATCAACGCAGAAACTGAAAAGTTTACCGATGTTTATTACACTGCTAAGGCAACTACACAACCAGAAGACATTTTCTTATTTGCACGGCGGGGAGCAAACATCGAATTACCTGATAATGCCCAAATAGATTTTGAATATCGAAATGATTTAGAAGATCTTCATGAAAGTGAATTCGAGTTGACCGCCTTAACTGAAAAAGCAAAGCAGTTGAACTTAGATGGTCGTTATAAAACGAGTGTCCCTGGAGATTATAATGAAGGAAATGCGGTCGCTGCAATCATTGCCAGTGGATTAGCTGGGGCGAGTGCTAACGATGCCGTAGAAACGTTGAATCATGTTCACATTCGTGGTCGAATGGAAATGATTAACAGTAATACTCATGGAACAATTTATGTTGATTATGCCCATAATTACGCTAGCTTGAAGCGACTCTTGGCATTCTTAAAACGACAAACTAATGCTGGTAAAGTAACAGTTGTCTTAGGAGCAACCGGTGATAAAGGCATTTCGCGCCGTCCAGGGTTTGGAAAAGCTTTAACTGAAGAACAACCAGATGAGGTAATTTTAACGACTGATGATCCAGGGTTTGAAGATCCGATGACTATTGCCCGGGAAATAGATTCTTATATTGATCATGATAAGGTTAAACATATTCAATTTGAAATGGACCGCGAAACGGCGATCAAAAAGGCAATTGACGGTAGTGGAAATGATGATATTGTAGTCCTTGCAGGGAAGGGTGAAGATCCTTACCAGAAGATTAATGGTGAAGATGTCCCTTACCCAACGGATGTGAAGATTGCACGTGATTATATTAATGAATTAGAAAGATAAAGAGGAGTGGGGATCTAATGAGTGAACAACCTTTTGTTCCATTGATTCTAGGTAGTGATTTCAACGCTTACGGAATGGCACGATCGATGTATGAAAAATATGGGATTAAGTCGCAATTATATGCGCGCCAACCATTGGCACCAACCCGTTATTCAAAAATTGTCGAGTTGCACTATAATGAACAATTACAATCACCAGAAGTGTTTACGAAGGTATTAATTGAAGCGGCAGATGAGTTTGCTAAGCAAGGCAAGAAGACCGTTTTAATTAGTTGTGGAGATGACTATACTGAATTAGTTGCGAAAAATCGTAAAGAACTTTCGCAGCACATGTTCTGCCCGTATGCTGATTATGATGAAGTAGCAACATTAACGAATAAAGAGAAGTTCTACAATGTCTGCGAAAAGTATGGTTTGCCTTACCCTAAAACTGATATTTTAAAACCAGACCTTGATTACAAGAACTATAAATCACCATTTGAATTTCCAATTGCTTTGAAGGCTGCTGATGCGGTGCAATGGCATAAGGGAAACTTTGAAGGGTATGAAAAGGCTTATATTATTAAGACACCAGAAAGATTAGCGGAAGTTCTTGAGATTATCTATGAGCATAGTCCATACAATGGCGACCTCGTTTTACAAGAATTTATTCCTGGTGATGATAGTAATATGCGGACCATCAATTGTTATGTCGATAAAGATCATAAGGTAAAGATGATGTGTCTCGGTCACCCCCTACTTGAAGATTGCAATCCAGCAAATGTTGGTAATTACGTTGCGATTATGCCAGCATATGATCAACAAATCTATGACAACATCAAGAATTTCCTTGAAAGTATTGAATTTACTGGATTTGTTAACTTTGATTTGAAATATGACCGTCGTGATGGCCAATTCAAAGTATTTGACCTCAATCCTCGTCAAGGTCGTAGTAGTTTCTTCGTTTCATTAAATGGCTATCAACTTGCTACTTTCCCAGTTGAAGATTACGTTTTTGATAGCTTAAAAGATCAAGAGACGATTTATGGAAACAAGGATGAAAGCAACTATAAGTTATGGCTGGGGGTTTCAAAAAAGACCTTCCTTCAGTATGCTAAAAATAATGAAATTAAAAAGCAGGCTGAGAAGCTTATTAAAGAAGGCCGCTATGGAACAACTTTCCATTATGACAAAGACATGAATTTCATGCGGTGGTTAATGGAACAACGGATTAATCATAACTATCAAAAGAACTTCGAAAAGTACTTTGTCGAAAAGAAATAAAAATTAAAAGGGACTGTGACATAAGTTAAGTTACTTTCATAAAAAGCAAATACGCAGTACAACAATGGCCTCTAACGTCCGGCAAAACCGAACGTTAGAGGCCTATTGTTGCTTGCGGGGGCTCGAAAACGAAGTCACAAGTGCCTTCTGTCTCGCTCCCTTTTGACCCTTGATATCTTTTTGATGTTATTAAATGTGAAAATAATATATTATTTATTATAAATAACTTTTCAGGTTTTATTACTAGTTGTATGATTAATAACAGTTAGATAAAGAAATTGAGGAATTATAATGAAAGCATTTCGTGAAGCAATGAGTTGGATTATTCCCATTCTAATCGGGTTAATAATCGCATTAGTAATTAAGCAGTTTTTCTTCCAAATTGTTCGGGTTGATGGACCATCCATGCAACCAAACTTACAAAATAATGAACGAGTATTTTGTTTGAAAACTGCCAAAATCCATCATGGAAGTGTCGTTGTATTTGATGCTAATGGCGTTGATCCGCAAGTATCAGTTAAAACCGATTATGTTAAGCGAGTAATTGG